>JAIOQA010000234.1 GCA_021413675.1 Deltaproteobacteria bacterium
CGCCTGCCTCGGCACCAGCTCGGTCACGATCCCGCAGACGACCCTGCTCGCCGGCTCGGGCGGCGAGGGCGGCGCCTCGGCGGCGCCCGGCGCCAAGGGCCTGTCGTCGATGGCGTACGGCTGCTCGTTCTTCTAGCGCCCGGGCGGTCGTGAATTCCTTCGACGGTCGCGGGCCGCCCTCGGCGCAAGGCGCCGAGCCGACCGCCTCCTGCCTGCAGCTCGAGGATCGGCGACCAAGCGCACGGGGATCGATCGCGGGCGCGGAGGAGCGGGACGACCCGGTCGGAGCGCTCGCCGGGCGCCTTCATCCGTGCGCTGGGCAGCCGCGCCCACGACCGGGGTTGATCTTCTGTCCGCTGGGCGGCCGCGCCCACGACCGGGGTTGATTTTCTGTCCGCTGGGCGGCCGCGCCCACGACCGGGGTTGATTTTCTGTCCGGTGCGCGGCCGCGCCCACGACCGGGGTTGATTTTCTGTCCGGTGGGCGGTCGCGCCCACGACCGGGGTTGGTTCTCAGTCCCTACGCGTACGTCCCTTCGAACGGCGGGCCCGACGCTGCCGGCGGCGGCAACGGCGGCGACGGCGACCGCAAGGACGACGGGGGCTCGGCAGCGGCGGCCCGTCGGTCGCGCTCGCCTGCCTCGGCACCAGCTCGGTCACGATCCCGCAGACGACCCTGCTCGCCGGCTCGGGCGGCGAGGGCGGCGCCTCGGCGGCGCCCGGCGCCAAGGGCCTGTCGTCGATGGCGTACGGCTGCTCGTTCTTCCAGCTCGCGCGGTTCACGGCATCTTCATCCCGTACCCGCGCAGGATCCGGCGCGCGACCGCGTCGATGTGGACCTCGTCGGCGCCGTCGTAGATCCGCGCGGCGCGCTCGTGGGCCCACCAGAACGCGATCGGCGTGTCGTCGGTCATGCCCAGGCCGCCGAGCGCCTGCAGCGTGCGGTCGAGGACCCGCTGCATCGTGCGCGCGACCGTGAACTTGATGAGCGAGATCTCCTCGCGAGCCTCGTACGCGCCCTGGTGCTCGATCTTCCACGCGGCGTGCAACACCATGAGCCGCGCCGCGTGGATCTCGGCGCGGCTCTCGGCGATCCACTGCTGCACCATCTGCCGCGTGCCGAGCGGCTTGCCCGGCGCGAGCTCGCGGGTGACCGCGTGCGTGCACAGCGTGTCGAACGCGCGCTCGCACACGCCGATCCACCGCATACAATGGTGGATGCGCCCGGGCCCGAGCCGCTCCTGCGCCAGCATGAAGCCCATGCCATCGCCGCCGAGCAGGTTACCGAGCGGCACGCGCGCGTCCTGGTAGCTGATCTCGGCGTGGCTCGCCCAGTCGCCGCCGCGATCACCCATGATCGAGAGGTTGCAGATGCGCTCGAAGCCGGGCGTGTCGGTCGGCACGAGGATCATGCTCGCGCGCGCGTGCGGCTGCGCGGCGTCGGGCGTGGTGGTCGCCATGCAGATCGCGAACGTCGCGCCCTCGGCGCCGGTCGCGAACCACTTGTGGCCGCGCAGCACCCAGGCATCGCCGTCCTTGCGCGCGGTGGTCGAGAGCCACACCGGGTTCGAGCCGGCGTGCTCGGGCTCGGTCATCGTGAAGCAGCTGCGGATCTCGCCGCGCACCAGGGGCAGCAGGTAGCGCTCCTTCTGCGCGTCCGAGCCGTACTTGAGCAACAGCTCCATGTTGCCGACGTCGGGCGCCTGGCAGTTGAAGACGTAGTGGCCGATCGGGCTGCGGCCGAGCTCCTCGCTCATGTGCGCGAACTCGACCAGCGTCAGGCCGGCGCCGCCCGCGGCCTTCGGCATGAAGGCCGCGAACAGGCCGGTCTCCTTCGCGCGGTCGCGCGCGCGAGCGAGCACCGGCAGCGAGGCGACGAACCCGTCGCGCCGCACGTCGCGCTCGAGCGGGAGGATCTCCCGCACGAGGAACTCGCGCACGACCTTGCGGACGGTCTTCACGGTCTCGGATTCGGAGAAGTCCATGGCGACTCACGTTCCTTGGTGAGGGTGGCGCGGACATTGATACCGCCGCGCACGCCGCGATGCACCGCGGTCATCCGACGCGTCGCGCCGCGGGCCGCTGATTCGCGTCGTGACGCGGACCGCCATCCCCACCGCCGCCGCGGTCCATGCGATCGTCGGGCGCGGGGATGAGCGACGACGACCATCAGGGGCACGGCGAGCGGCGCGGGGCGGAGCGGCTCCGGCTTGACGAGGATGAGCGGCGCGAACGCAACTGGACGCGCTGGGGGCCGTACCTGTCGGAGCGGCAGTGGGGCACGGTGCGCGAGGACTACTCCGCGACCGGCGAGTGCTGGACGTACTTCTCGCACGACGACGCGCGCAGCCGGGTCTACCGCTGGGGCGAGGACGGCTTGCTCGGGATCTGTGATCGCGAGTGCCGGCTGTGCTTCGCGTTCGCGCTGTGGAACGGCCAGGATCCGATCCTCAAGGAGCGGCTCTTCGGGCTGACCGGCCCCGAGGGCAACCACGGCGAGGACGTCAAGGAGCTGTACTACTTCCTCGACGCGACCCCGACGTCGTCGTACCTGAAGGCGCTCTACAAGTACCCGCAGGGGCCGTATCCCTACGGCGAGCTGGTCGCCGAGAATCGCCGGCGCGGTCGGGCCGAGCCCGAGTACGAGCTCGAGGACACCGGCGCGTTCGATGGCGGCCGCTACTTCGACATCACCGCCGAGTACGCGAAGGCCGCGTGCGAGGACATCCTGATCCGTATCACGTGCGCGAACCGCGGCCCCGACGCGGCGACGCTGCACGTGCTGCCCACGATCTGGCAGCGCAACACCTGGGCGTGGGGCCGCACCGGCGAGGGCTACTGGCCGAAGGGCCGGATCGCTCGCGCCGGCGACGGCGTGATCGCCGCGGAGCATCCATCGCTCGGCCGCTACCGGCTGGCGTGCGCGACGATCGCCGACGGCGCACCGACGCTCCTGTTCACCGAGAACTAGACCAACATGGAGCGCCTGTTCGGCGCGACCAGCGGCACGCCGTACGTGAAGGACGCGTTCCACCGCCGGGTCGTCGCAGGCGAGGTCGGCGCGGTCAACCCGGCGGACGAGGGCACCAAGGCGGCGGCGTGGTACGCGCTCGAGATCCCCGCCGGCGGCGAGGTCGTGATCCAGCTGCGGCTGTGCCCCGAGGCCGAGGCCACCGACGCGCCGTTCGGGCCGGGCTTCGACGCGATCTTCGCCGCGCGCATCGCCGAGTCGGAGCAGTACCACCGGACCCACCGCGACGCGCCGCTCACCGACGCCGAGCGCGTGGTCGTGCGCCAGGCCGACGCCGGCCTGCTGTGGTCGCGGCAGTTCTATCACTACATCGTCGAGCACTGGCGCGACGGCGATCCGGGCCAGCCGCCGCCGCCCGCGGGGCGCGAGCACGGCCGCAACCGCGGCTGGGATCATCTGTGGGCGCGCGACGTGCTGTCGATGCCCGACAGCTGGGAGTACCCGTGGTTCGCGGCGTGGGACCACGCGTTCCACTGCGTCGCGATGGCGCGCATCGATCCGGCGTTCGCGAAGAAGCAGATCCTGCTCCTGTGCCGCGAGTGGTACATGCACCCGAACGGCCAGCTGCCGGCCTACGAGTTCGCGTTCGGTGACGTGAACCCGCCGGTGCACGCGTGGGCGGCGTGGCGCATCTACCAGCTGTCCGCGGATCGCGGCGGCAAGGATCGGATGTTCCTCGAGGCCGCGTTCCTCAAGTGCATCGTCAACTTCACGTGGTGGGTGAACCGCGAGGACGTCGAGGGCGACAACCTGTTCGCGGGCGGGTTCCTCGGCCTCGACAACGTCGGCGTGTTCGATCGCTCGCACGGGCCGCCCGGCGGTGGGCGCCTCGAGCAGGCCGACGCGACCGCGTGGATGGCGTTCTACTGCACGACGATGCTGGCGATCGCGCTCGAGCTCGCGCGCGAGGAGCCCGAGTACGGCGACATCGCGTCGAAGTTCTTCGAGCACTTCGTGGCGATCGCCAACGCGATGAACCACCTCGGCGGCGCCGGCATGTGGCACGAGGGCGACGGCTTCTACTACGACCAGATGGTCACCGCGGCCGGGCCGCAGCCGATGCGCATCCGCTCGATGGTCGGCGTGATCCCGCTGTTCGCCGCCGAGTGCCTCGAGGACGCGCACCTCGAGCAGCTGCCGACCTTCCGCGATCGCATGCGCTGGTTCCTCGCCAACAAGCCCGCGCTCGGCAACGACGTCTCGTTCATGCCGCGCCTGGGCGCCAACCGGCTGCTGGCGATCCCGACCCGGGCGCGGCTCGCGTGCGTGCTGCGCTACGTGCTCGACGAGGGCGAGCTCCTCTCGCCTCACGGCGTGCGCTCGCTGTCGAAGGCCCACGCGCGCGATCCGTACGTGATGGAGGTCGACGGCGAGCGGCGCGAGGTGCGCTACACGCCGGGCGAATCGGACTCCGGCCTGTTCGGCGGCAACTCGAACTGGCGCGGGCCGATCTGGTTCCCGGTCAACTACCTGCTCGCCGAGGCGCTCAAGCGCTATCACCGGTTCTACGGCGAGAGCTTCACGATCGAGTGTCCGACCGGCTCCGGCGTGTTCCTGAACCTGCACGAGGTCGCCGAGGAGCTCGAGCGCCGGCTGGTGCGGCTGTTCCTGGCGGATGCCGCGGGCGCGCGGCCGTGTCACGGCGCGCGCGCGATGTACGCCCAGGATCCGCACTTCAAGGACCTCGTGCTGTTCCACGAGTACTTCCACGGCGACGACGGCCGCGGCCTCGGCGCGAGCCACCAGACCGGGTGGACCGCGCTGGCGTCGAACCTGCTCGAGTTAGTCGCGCAGGGGCGCGCCGCGAAGCGGCCGTGAGGCGCGACGGATGGGATGGGCGTGACGGCCGCGACCGGCGCGATCCGCGCGAGTGGCTGGAGGCCGATGGTCTCGGTGGCTACGCGATGGGCACCGCCGATGGCGTGCGCACGCGGCGTTACCACGCGCTCCTGGTCGCGGCGACGCGGCCGCCCGAGGGCCGCATGGTGCTGGTCGCGGATCTCGAGGTCGAGGTCGAGACCGCGGCCGGGCAGTTCGCGCTGTCGTCGCATCGCTACCGCGGTGAGGTCGTGTGGCCCGATGGCATCGGGCGTCTCGTCGGGTTCAGCGCGGCGCCGTGGCCGCGCTGGGAGTACGCGCTCGCCGATGGCACGCGGATCGCGGCCGAGTGCGTGATCGCGCCGGGGGCGGCGCGCGTGCACCTGCGCTGGCGCAAGCTCGCCGGAGGAGCCGCGCATCTGCTCGTGCGGCCGCTCTGCGCCGGGCGCGATCACCACGCGCTCCATCACGAGAACCCGGCGTTCCGCTTCGACGCGGATGATCGGGACGGGCGGGTGACCTGGCGGCCGTACGACGGCGTGCCCGCGATCACCGCCGCGCACAACGGCCGGTACGTGCACGCGCCCGACTGGTACCGCGGGTTCCGCTACGACGAGGAGGCGGCGCGCGGGCTCGATGCGGAGGAGGACCTCGCGACGCCCGGCACGTTCGCGTTCGATCTCGCCAGCGACGCGGTGCTCGTGTTCGCGGCGGGCGGTGAGGGTGGGGCGGCGTCGGGCGGCGATGTCGCGATCGCGGTCGCCCACGTGTTCGATGACGAGCGCGCACGCCGCGCCGGGTTCGCGTCGGCGGGAGCGCGCGCGGCGGATAGCTACCTGGTCGCGCGCGGCGATGGGAGATCCGTGATCGCCGGCTACCCGTGGTTCACCGACTGGGGCCGCGACACGTTCATCTCGCTGCGCGGCCTGTGCCTCGCGACCGGGCGCCTCGACGACGCCCGCGCGATCGTGCGCGCGTGGTGCGCGGTGCTGTCGGACGGCATGCTGCCCAATCGCTTCGTCGATGACGGCGGTGCGCCCGAGTACAACAGCGTCGATGCGTCCTTGTGGTTCGTGATCGCCGCCGACGCGCTGGTCGTGACCGGTGCGTGTCTGGCGGCCGAGGTCCGCGCGATCGACGAGGCCATCGCCGCGATCGTCGCCGGCTACCAGCGCGGCTGCCGCCACGGCATCCGCGTCGATGTCGACGGCCTGGTCGCGAGCGGCGAGCCCGGCGTGCAGCTCACGTGGATGGACGCCAAGGTGGGCGACTGGGTCGTCACGCCGCGCACCGGCAAGCCCGTCGAGATCCAGGCGCTGTGGGTCAACGCGCTCGCGATCGCCGCGCGCCGGGATGCGTCGCTGGAGGCGGCGCTGGCCCGGGCGCGGGTGGCATTCGCTTCGCGCTTCTGGAACCCCGCGCGCGCCATGCTCTTCGATGTCGTCGACTGCGATCACGTCGCCGGGGTTACTGACGATCGCCTCCGCCCCAACCAGATCCTCGCCGTCGGCGGCCTGCCCCTGCCCGTGTGCAACCCCGCCGGATCGCAGGCGCGCGCGATCGTCGATGCCGTCGAACGCGCGCTCTGGACGCCGATGGGCCTGCGGTCGCTGGCGCCCGGCGAGCCCGCCTACCACCGGGGTTACTTCGGCGGCCCGCGCGAGCGTGACGGCGCTTACCATCAGGGAACGGTCTGGACCTGGCTCGCTGGCCCGTTCATCGAGGCCTGGGTGAGGGTGCGCGGCGACACGATCGCGGCGCGGCGCGAAGCGCGTACGCGCTTCCTCGATCCGCTCCTGTCGCAGCTCGCGACCGGCGCGAGCTGCGGACACCTCGGCGAGCTCGCCGACGGCGACCCGCCGCACGCCGCGAAGGGGTGCCCGTTCCAGGCCTGGTCCGTCGCCGAGGTGCTGCGCGTCGACGCGCTCTTGCGGTGAGCGGCGCCCCGGTCGCGACGAGGCCCGCTGGCGCCCGCAGCAACCAACCCCGGTGCTTCGCCGTTGCGACCAACTGGTCTTGAGCAGCCACAACTAACCCAGCCACAATCAACCCCGGTGCTTCGCCGAAAACGGCGGCGGTCGGCCATCGTGCTCGCCAGGGCGCAAACCGCGCTGTTCAAGTTCGGGATCAGAGGTCGACGGCGCGTAGCGAAAGACCGGGGTTCGTTGAAGCGCGGTGCGATGTTCCGCAGTGCCGGGCATCACGCCGGGACGCGAGCCGGCGCCGAACTCCGCGCCCGCGGCGCGCAGGTTCGCAGCCTTCGCGCTTGTCGCCTGCGTTTGGCCACGCCGCAACGGAGCGGCCCGAAGCGCCGCGCACCGCGCCACGTCACTCGATCGCTGCTTCAGCCCGGCGAGGCGACCGGAACTCCTGCGTGCCGCCGGAGCCAGTAGGTGCCCGCCGGGAATTCCGTCGCCACGCCTTCGCGCCAGCGGGCGCGCGCCGCGCGATAGCGCGAGACGAAGTCGCGATCGCGGAGCTCGGCCTCGAAACGTGCCCAGAAGTTGCGGGCCGCGATCCGTGGGCGAAAGCCTCGGTCCGGATCCCGACTCGGAGGGTGGTCGCGCCACGATTGCTGCAGCACCGTGCGGCGTCCAAGGATTGGCATCCCGGCGCGCGCGCGCGCGGCGGCGACGTTGGCCTCGACCTCCGCAATTCGTTCGCGGAGCGCGCGTCTGACGTCATCGCTGTCCCCGAGCTCCGGTGGGATGACGAGCGACAGAGTCACTTCGGACGGCATGGTGCCCATCGCGCGAAAGAAGTGGCGCGGTCGCTCGACGACAATTGGGCGCTCGTTGAGCAGGGCTGCGAGGCCGTTCACCCCTGGCCAGTGATGGACGCGCTGCACGAGTCCATCCTTCACCGGATTGGTGGCTGCATAGACGACCTTGTCGATCACATCCTGCGGCTCGACCATGCGAACGAGAGAAGGTGGCTCGCTCGACCAGAAGTTCTCGCATCGTCCGCGGAGCGCGTTCATGGCCTTCGCGACGAACTTGTGAAGGTGTTCGGTGAACTCGATGATCCGACCGTGGCGATCGAAGACGATCGTGTGGTGATGATTCGAGAGCACCGACGGCAGGATGACCTCGATCTCGAAGCGCCGCGCGGCCTCCGCGAGGCAGTACAAGAAGGTCGCGTTGGTCGTCGCGTCGGGGCGGAGCAGGAACTGCCGCTGCGTGCAGCGACGGGTCAGCATGTAGAAGGTGCGAGGAAGGACCTGACGCGGGACGGACATCGTGACGGAGCGGCATGAGCAAGACTGTTGCCATCGCTAACGCGGCGATTCCTTGCCACGGTCACGGCTGATCGTCCGGCTACCGGTCACGCCCGTCCGGCGTTCGGCCACGCGTGTCCGGCGGGTGGCCGGCGGGGCAGGGGGGTATCTCCGCCCCGGGGTTGGTTTCCAGTGGGTTGGTTTGCAGTTTGCGCCACGCGGAGCACCGGTTGCCGCGCCGCCGGCTCCGGAGCCAATCACCTGCAGCTCCGGGGTTGGTTGCTGGCGAGCGCCGCGCGGCCCGCTTGCACCGCCCCGGCGCGCTCTTCCGTCAGCCTTGCGGCACGAGGTCGCGCCAGCTGTGGCCCTCGCGGCCCATCATCTCGTCGGCGGCGGAGGGGCCGGCGGTGTGCGGCTCGTAGATGTGAACGCCCGGGGTTGCTTCCCAGACCTGCAGGACCGGCTGGATCAGCGCCCAGGCGCGGTCGACCGAGTCGCGGCGGTTGAAGAGGGTGGCGTCGCCGCGCATGCAGTCGAGCAGCAGGCGCTCGTAGGCCTCGGCGATCGGCCGCTTGAAGGCGTCGGCGTAGCTCATCGTCATGTGCACGTTGCCGACGTTGATGCTCTCGCCGGGCACCTTGGCCACGAACCGCAGCGAGATGCCCTCCTGCGGCTGGATGCGCAGGGTCAGCACGGCGGGCTGGAGCACGCTGCCCGCGGCCTCCTCCTTGAACAGCACGAGCGGGACGCTCTTGAAGTGGATCGCGACCTCGGTGACGCGCTCGGCCAGGCTCTTGCCGGCCCGCAGGTAGAACGGCACCCCCTGCCAGCGCCAGCTGTCGATCTGGAAGCGCATCGCGGCGTAGGTCGGGGTCTGCGAATCCGGAGCCACGCCGGGCTCTTCGCGGTAACCCCGGTACTGCCCACGCACGCAGAAGTTCGCGACTTCATTGAGGTCGAAGTTGCGGACCGACCGCAGGACCTGGGCCTTCTCGTCGCGGATGTCGTCGGCGGCGAAGGAGGCGGGCACCTCCATGGTGACGAGGGACATCACCTGAAGGAGGTGGTTCTGGATGATGTCGCGGACGACGCCGGTCTGCTCGTAGAAGGTGCCGCGGCCCTCGATGCCGATGGTCTCGGCGGCGGTGATCTCGACGTAGTCGATGTGGTTGCGGTTCCACAGCGGCTCGAAGATCGAGTTGCCGAAGCGCAGGACCAGGATGTTCTGGACGGTCTCTTTGCCCAGGTAGTGATCGATCCGGTAGATCTGCGACTCGTCGAGGTAGCGCCCGGTCATCTCGTTGAGGGCGCGCGCGCTCACGAGGTCGCGGCCGAACGGCTTCTCGACGATGACGCGGCAACCCGGGGTGCCGTTGTTCTGCACCGCGCGCTCGACGAGGCCGTGCTTCTCGAGCTTCTCGAGGATCATCGGGAACACCGACGGCGGCACCGACAGGTAGAACACCCGGTTGCCGCGGGTGCCCTTGGTCTTGCACGCCTCGAGGCGGGCCTTGAGCGCGACGTAGGTCGCGTCGTTGTCGAACTCGCCGCCGATGAAGTCGAGGCAGCTGGCGAACTTGTCCCAGGCGGTCGCCTCGACCTTCTGGCGCGAGAACTCGGCTACCCGAGGCTTCAGGTGCTCGGCGAACTGCGCGGCCGTGGTCTCGCCGCGCGACAGGCCGATGATCACCGTCGGATCGGTCAGCGCGCCGTCGAGCATCAGGTTGAAGAACGCAGGCGCGAGCTTGCGGCCGGCGAGGTCGCCGAGCGCGCCGAAGATGACGATCGCGCAGGGCTCGGGGCGGCGGCGCTTGGTCGCGATGTCGCCGAGGATCTCGCCGGTGACCGACGAGGCAGGAGCGGGCTTGGGCTTGACGGGGTCGGTCATGATCGGTCCTTGTGAGCGAGCACGTGGTGGGCCGCGCCGAACAGGGCGGCGCGCGGCTCGAGCGTGACGCGCACGCCCAGCGCGCGGGTCCAGGCGCTGAAGCGGCCCTTGGCGTTGAAGCGCGCGACCAGCGCGCCGGTCTGGAGCGCGGGCACGATCTTGGGCGGGATGCCGCCGCCGATCACGACCCCGCCGGTGGCGAGGCCGCGCAGCGCGAGGATGCCGCCCTCGGCGCCGAGGATCTCGACGAACATCGCGAGCGCCTCGGCGCACGCAGAATCACCACCGGCGAGCGCGGTCTCGGCGACGACCGCGTTGCGATCGCCCGCGGCGAGCGCGGCGGTCAGCCACGCCGGCTCGGCGCCGCGGGTCGAGCGGCAGAAGCCGTAGAGATCACCGAGGCCGTTGCCGGACAGCACGCGCTCGTAGCTGACGTGATCGCCGTGGCGCGCGCGCAGGTAGCGCCAGAGCTCGAGCTCGCGCTCGTTGCCCGGGGCGAAGTCGGCGTGGCCGCCCTCGGAGGGCAGGGCGCGGAACCCCGCGCCGTCGTGGATCACCAGCGACTCGCCGAGGCCGGTGCCCGGCGCGATCACCGCGATCGTGCCGGTCGGCGCGGGCGTCGCCTGCGGCTGCAGCCAGGCGAACGCCTCGGGCGGCAGCACCAGCGCGCCGAGGGCGGTGGCCTGCAGATCGTTGAGCAACGTGACCGGCACGCCGAGCTGTGCCGAGAGCGCCTTCGCGTCGATCACCCACGGCAGGTTGGTGATGCGCGCGGTGCCGTCGACCACCGGGCCCGCGACGCCGAAGCACGCGCCGACCAGCTCCGCCGGGTGCGCGGCGAGGAACACCGCGACGATCGCCTCGAGCGAGGCGTAGTCCGCCGCGAGGAAGATCCGCTCGTGCACGATGCGCCCCTCGAGATCGCAGAGCGCGAGCACGGTCTTGGTGCCGCCCGTATCACCGGCGAGGATCATCGCCTCTCCTCCAGCTGCGCGGCCGCGGCCGCGTCGAGCATCCACACGAGATCCGCGCCGGCGATGCGCTGCGCGGGGAATCGATCACCCCCCGCCATCACCTGCGCGATCGTCGCGGCCTTGTCGGCACCCGCGACCAGGAAGCGGATGTGGCGCGCGGCGTTGATCGCCGGCACCGTCAGCGTGATGCGCACGGTCTTGCCGTGCGCCACCGGCGAGTCGACCGGGTTGGCGACCACCCAGCGGTCCTCGACCCGCAATGCCGGGCTGCCCGGGAACAGCGACGCGGTGTGGCCATCGGGCCCGAGCCCGAGCAGCACGAGGTCGAACACCGGCGGCGCGCCGATCGCATCGATCAACTCTCGCTCGTACGCCGCGGCCGCCGCCACCGGCTCGTCCTCGCCGACGATGCGGTGGACGTTCGCCCCCTCGATCGCGCCCGCGAGCGGATCGAGCAGCGCGGCCCGAGTCATGCCGTAGTTCGAATCCGCCTCCCGTGGCCCGACCGTGCGCTCGTCGCCCCACCACAGGTGCAAACGATCCCACGCCAGGGCCGCCGCGCCGCGCGCCGCGAGTTCCTGGAACAGGCGCTTCGGCGTCGAGCCGCCCGACAGCGCGACGTGACACGCGCCGCGCGCGGCGATCGCCTCGCCCGCGATCGCGATCATCTCATCCGCCGCGGCGCGCGCCAGCGCCTCGGCGTCCGCGACCACGCGGACGTTCGCCCCCGCGCCGCTCATCCGCCGGTCGGGCGCTCGACGTGACCGCCGAACTGGAAGCGCATCGCCGACAGCAGCTTCTCGGCGAACGAGTGCTCCTCGCGCGACCGGAAGCGCGTGAACAGCGACGCCGCGATCACGTTGGCGGGCACCGCCTCCTCGATCGCCGCCTGCACCGTCCAGCGACCCTCGCCCGAGTCCTGCACGCTGCCGGTGAACTTGCCGAGCGCCGGATCCTCGACCAGCGCCTTGGCGGTGAGATCGATCAGCCACGACGAGAGCACCGAGCCGCGGCGCCACACCTCGGCGACCTCGGCGACCGGCAGCGAGAAGCGGTGCTCTTCGGCGACGGTCTTGTTGGCCGCGCCCTGCATGATGTCGAAGCCCTCGGCGATCGCCTGCATGATCCCGTACTCGATGCCGTTGTGGACCATCTTGACGAAGTGGCCGCTGCCGACCGGCCCGCAGTGCAGGTAGCCGTCCTCGGCGGTGCCGCTCTTGCCGTCGCGGCCGGGCGTGCGCTCGACCTCGCCGCGCCCCGGCGCCAGGGTCTTGAAGATCGGATCGAGGCGCGCGACGACCGCGGGATCGCCGCCGATCATCATGCAGTAGCCGCGCTCGAGCCCGTAGACGCCGCCGCTGGTGCCGGCGTCCACGTAGTCGATCTTGCGATCGCGCAGCGCGGCCGCGCGGCGGACGTCATCCTTGAAGTACGAGTTGCCGCCATCGATGATGCAGTCGCCTGGCGACAGCGCCGCGCCGAGCGCCTCGACGGTCGACTCGGTCGGCCCGCCCGACGGCACCATCACCCACACCGCGCGCGGGGCCTGCAGCGCCGCGACCAGCGCGGCGATCGAGGCCGCGCCGGTGGCGCCCTCGCCAGCGAGCTGCGTCACCGCCTCCGGGCTCCGGTCGTAGACCACGCACTGGTGGCCGTTGCGCATCAGCCGTCGCGCCATGTTGGCGCCCATGCGGCCCAGTCCGATCATGCCGATCTGCATTCGCTTGTCCCTTTCGCGCGCGGTCAGGCGCGGCCCCGCTTGTAGTGATTGATGAGCCCGTTGGTCGAGCTGTCGTGCGTGGTGACGTCGGCGTCGCCGGCCAGCTCGGGCAGGATCGCGGAGGCCAGCTGCTTGCCGAGCTCCACGCCCCACTGATCGAAGCTGTAGATGTCCCAGACGATGCCCTGCACGAAGATCTTGTGCTCGTACATCGCGATCAGCGAGCCGAGCGTGCGCGGCGTGATCTTCTGGACGAGGATCGAGGTCGTCGGCCGGTTGCCGGTGAAGGTCTTGTGCGGCACCAGGGCCTCGATGCGCTCGGGCGACAGCCGCTGCGCGACCAGCTCGGCGCGGGCCTCCTCGGCGGTCTTGCCCTTCATGAGGGCCTCGGTCTGCGCGAAGAAGTTGGCGAGCAGGATCGCGTGGTGATCGCCGAGCGGGTTGTGGCTCTCGATCGGCGCGATGAAGTCCGCGGGGATGACGCGCGTGCCCTGGTGGATCAGCTGGTAGAACGCGTGCTGGCCGTTGGTGCCGGGCTCGCCCCAGATCACCGGGCCGGTCGTGTAGGCGGCGATGCGCCGCCCCTCGCGGTCGACGCCCTTGCCGTTCGACTCCATGTCGCCCTGCTGGAAGTACGCGGCGAACCGGTGCAGGTACTGATCGTAGGGCAGGATCGCGTGGGTCTGCGCGTCCCAGAAGTTGGCGTACCAGACGCCGAGCATGCCGAGGATGACCGGCAGGTTGTCGGCGAGCGGCGCGGTACGGAAGTGCTCGTCCATGTCGTGGGCGCCGGCGAGCAGCTCCTCGAACTGATCCATGCCGATGACGCACGCGATCGACAGGCCGATCGCGCTCCACAGCGAGTAGCGGCCGCCGACCCAGTCCCAGAACTCGAACATGTTGGCGGTGTCGATGCCGAAGCCGGCAACCTCCTTCGCGTTGGTCGACAGCGCGACGAAGTGCTTCGCCACCGCCTCGGGGCCCGCGCCGAGCTTGTCCAGCAACCAGCTGCGCGCCGAGCGCGCGTTGGTGAGCGTCTCCTGCGTGGTGAAGGTCTTGCTCGCGACGATGAACAGCGTGCGCGCGGCGTCGAGGTGCTTGACCGTCTCGGCGAGGTGCGTGCCGTCGACGTTCGAGACGAAGTGGACGCGCAGGCCATCCTGCCAGTAGGGCTTGAGCGCCTCGGTCACCATGACCGGCCCGAGATCCGAGCCGCCGATGCCGATGTTGACGATGTCGGTGATCCTGGCGCCGGTCGCGCCGGTCCACGCGCCCGAGCGCACGCGATCGGTGAACGCGCGCATCTTGGCGAGCACCGCGTTGATCGCGGGCATGACGTCGGTGCCGTCGACCTTGATCGGTCGGTTCGAGCGGTTGCGCAGCGCGGTGTGCAGCACGGCGCGGTGCTCGGTGCCGTTGATGATCGCGCCGGCGAACATCTTGTCGCGCCAGCCGGCGACGTCGGCCTGGGTCGCGAGCGCGAGCAGGAGCCGCACCGTCTCGTCGGTGGCGCGGTGCTTGGAGTAGTCGACGAACAGGCCGCAGGCCTCGCGCGACATCCGCGTGAACCTCCCCGGATCCTGCGCGAACAGCTCGCGGAGGTGAACCTTCGCGAGCTCCGGCTGATGATCCCCGAGTGCCTTCCAGGCGGGTGAACTCGTCAGAGCCGACATGCGCCCGAGCAAACCACGGCGTGGTATTTCATGCGAGCGACCATGGAGCTCATCCACCTGCGCGCGCTCGCGCATCGGTTCGGCAACATCTCCGCGGCGCTGGCCGAGATCGCCAACCTCGGGGCGATCCTGACCTTGCCCACGCCGACGGTGCACGTCGTCAGCGACGTCCACGGTGAGCACGTCAAGCTGCGCCAGGTCATCAACAACGCCTCGGGCAGCCTGCGGCCGCTGGTGCTGCGCCTCCTCGGGAGTGACGCGCTGCTGCCCGTCATCTATCACCCGCGCGAGGCGTACCTCGCGCGGACCGCGGGGCTCGGCGTCGATGCGCGGCGGCCGATCCTGTTCGCGCTGATCCGCGACGCGGCGGTCGTGATGCGCGAGCTGGCGCGGCCGTACACGCTGGCCCACGTCGCCAAGATCATCCCCGATCCGTTCGATGCGCTGTGCCGCGAGCTGCTCTTCGGCGACGCGCTGGCCCGCACGCCCGGGTTCCTCGAGGCCCTGGTCGAGCCGTTCCTGCGCCACGATCGCGACGAAGATCTGCTGCGCGTGATCGCGCGGGTCGTGCGCAACCTCGCGGTCGGCGAGCTGATCGTCGCCGGCGATCTCGGCGATCGCGGGCCCCGCATCGACAAGGTGATCGAGTGCGTGATGCAGCAGCCCAACGTGTCGATCACGTGGGGCAACCACGACGCCAGCTGGATGGCGGCGTGCCTCGGCCATCCCGCGGCGATCGCGACGGTCGTGCGGCTGTCCTTGCGCTACCAGCGGCTGGCGCAGCTCGAGGAGGGCTACGGCATCTCGCTGCGGCCGGTCGAGCGGCTGGCGCGCGCGGCGTACGCCGATGATCCGGCGGCGCGGTGCGAGGTGAAGGGCGAGGCCGGCGCGGACGGGCTGCTGCTGGCCCGGATGCAGAAGGCCGCCGCGATCCTCCAGCTCAAGCTCGAGGGCGCGCTCTTCCTCCGTCGCCCCGAGTGGGCGCTCGAGAGTCGCGCGCTCCTGCACCGGATCGATCCGGCGACCGGCACGATCGACCTCGACGGCGTCCGCCACCCGCTGCTCGATACCCACTTCCCGACGATCGACTGGGCCGATCCGTACGCGCTGTCGCCCGACGAGGCCCGCTGCCTCGAGGACCTGCAGCAGGCGTTCGTCGCGTCGGGGCCGCTGTGGCACCAGATGTCGTTCGTGGCGTCGCACGGCAAGATGGTGCTGCGCCGCGATCGCTGCGCGATCTTCCACGGCTGCATGCCGGTCGACGCGTCCGGCGAGTTCCTGCCGATGACGATCGACGGCGTGCCCCGGCGCGGCAAGGCGCTGTTCGACGCGCTCGAGCGGGTCGTGCAGCGCGCGTTCCGCCGGCGCGCGCCCGACGATCTCGACCTGATGTTCTACCTGTGGACCGGCCCGCGCTCGCCGTGCTTCGGCAAGGATCGGATGGCCACCTTCGAGACCTACTTCGTGGCGGATCCCGCGACCCACGAGGAGCACAAGAACCCGTACTTCGCGCTGATCCACGACGCGGGGTTCTGCGCGCGCGTGCTCGCCGAGCTCGGCGTCGATCCGGACGAGGGCTACCTCGTGAACGGCCACGTCCCGGTCCGCCTCGATCAGGGCGAAGCGCCGATCAAGCGCTCGGGCCGCGCGATCACGATCGACGGCGCGTTCGCCGCGGCCTACGGCGACAAGGGCTTCTCGCTGGTGCTCGACGCGCACCGGCTGTACCTGGCGCAGCACCACCACGTCGCCCTTGGGGGCGACATCATCCCGACGGTGTCGGACGTGCAGGTCTACGATCAGCCGCGCACGGTCGGCGACACCGAGCGCGGCGACGAGCTGCGCGCGGAGATCGCGGCGCTCGGCGAGCTGGTGATCGCGTTCGAGCAGAACCAGCTGCGCGCGACCTGACGCGCCGACGCCGTGGCCGCGTGCTACAGCTCCGGCATGGCGAACCTCCTCGAACAGCTGACCTCGATGACGGTCGTGGTCGCCGACACCGGCGACCTCCACTCGATCAAGAAGTTCACGCCGCGCGACGCGACGACCAACCCGTCGCTCATCACCGCGGCCGCGCAGATGCCCGAGTACGCCGAGGTCGTGGACGGCGCGCTCGCCTGGGCCACCGAGCACGCCGCCGGCGACGCCAGCAAGGTGCTGGGCCTCGCGCTCGATCGCCTGTCGGTCGAGTTCGGCCTGCGCATCCTCGACCTCGTGCCCGGCCGGGTCTCGACCGAGGTCGACGCCCGGTTGTCGTTCGACACCGCCGCGACGATCGCCAAGGGCCGCTACCTCATCAGCCTGTACGAGGCCGCCGGTGCCTCGCGCGATCGCGTGCTCATCAAGATCGCGTCGACCTGGGAGGGCATCCGCGCCGCCGAGGTGCTCGAGCGCGAGGGCATCCACTGCAACCTGACGCTCCTGTTCGGCATGCACCAGGCGATCGCCTGCGCCGAGGCCGGCGTCACGCTGATCAGCCCCTTCGTGGGCCGCATCCTCGACTGGTACAAGAAGGCCGAGGGCAAGGACAGCTACGCGCCCGCCGAGGATCCGGGTGTGAAGTCGGTGACCGCGATCTACGCCTACTTCAAGCAGTACGGCTACAAGACCGAGATCATGGGCGCGAGCTTCCGCAACGTCGGCGAGATCATCGAGCTCGCCGGCTGCGATCTGCTGACGATCGCGCCGACGCTCCTCGCCGAGCTCCAGGGCACCGAGGGCACGCTCGCGCGCAAGCTCGACCCGGCGCACGTGCACGCGATCGAGAAGCGGCCCATGGACGAGGCCGCGTTCCGCGCGGCGCACGAGGTCGATCGCATGGCCAACGACAAGCTCGCCGAGGGCATCGCGGGCTTCTCGAAGGCGCTGGTCACGCTCGAGCAGCTGCTCGAGGCGCGCCATCGCAAGGCGTGATCGCGCCAGAGACGGTCGCGTCGGGCGCGGTGCGCTACGCTCGCGCCCCATGAGCTATCGGTGGATCGCGCTCCTGCTCGTCGGCTGTGGCACCAGCGGCAGCGGCGTGCAGGGGAGCGGCGTGCAGGGCTCCAACGCGCAGGCCGATCCGTGCGGCGCCCTTGCCCTCGGCCTCACCGGCGCGACGCTCGCGCCGGCGTACACCTTCCCCGCGGGCTGCGCGCCGACCGCGGCGTTCGCGAGCGGGCCGGTGATCGCGAGCGACGCCGACTTCGCCGCGCAGCTCGCGTGCCCCGCGGGCACGGCCACGGGCGTCGACTTCACGCGCGAGGTGCTGCGCGCCGCGCGCCGCACGCTCTCGCCGGCTGGCGCCGGGACCCGCGTCATGGACGACGGCAAGACGCTCACGTACGTCTCGATGCAGCGGCCGAACTGCCCGGGCGATCCGATGCCGATGCCGATGGAGGTCCCGATGCTGGTGCGCACGACGCCCGGCGATCGCGCGATCGCCGAGCGGGTCTGCACGGTCGCGCGCAGCTGCCCGTAGCGCGGCGCCGCGGCGATCACGTCGCCGAGACTCCGTGCGCGACGATACCGTCGCGCGCGTGAGCGTGGCTGCGTCCGCGGGACGCAACAACATCACAACAGTTGAGCGGGGGGGCGCGCGTCGCTGCGAGCGCACTACGTGGCGAGGAGAACGCGCATGAAGCTCTGTCTCGCCCTGTTGATCGTCTCGTTCGCCGCCTGCCAGTCGAGCAGCGGCCAGCCCGGGGATGCGGCGGCCCCACCGGTGGATGCCGCGGTCGCCATCGACGCTGCGACCGACGCGCCACCGCCGCCACCGCCGTCCGCCGAGCTGATCGGCGGCGGGCGCATGACCGGCGGCGCGCTGGTCGTCGACGTGCAGATCGGCCACCCGATCGCGTCCACACGCAGCGCCGGCGGCACCGTCGTGCTGCAGCCGAACCCCACTCTCAACCCGTGATCGACCGAAGGAGACGCCCATGAAGATCCACGCCCTGATCATCGCCGGCCTGACCGGCGCCCTGCTGACCCTGACCGCGACCCGCGCGCACGCCGTCCCCGAGCAGCTCGGCCTCACCGCGCGCGTCGTCGACGCGGGTGTGCCGATCGCCGGTGCCCACACGTTCACGATCCGCCTCTTCGATGTCGTCAGCGGCGGCGCGCAGCGCTGGACCGAGAGCGACGCCGCGACCGCCGACAACGGCCTCGTCTACCTGACGCTCGGCGATCAGGCCCCGCTCGACGCCGCCATCCTCGACGGCGGTCCGCTCTGGGTCGAGCTGCAGGTCGACCAGACGGTGCTGTCGCCGCGCCTGCCGATCACCAGCGCGCCGTACGCGATCCGCGCCGGCGTGGCCGAGGACGCCGAGCGCCTCGGCGGCCAGGCCGCCTCCGCGTTCGCCACCGCGACCCACAACCACGCCGGCGTGTACCTGCCGGTGGGCTCGGCGCTGGCGTGCAGCAGCACGCAGAAGGTCACCGGCCTCGATGGATCGACCGGCTCGGTGGTGTGCGGCCCCGATGTCGACACCAACACCACGTACACCGCAGGCGCGGGCCTCGTGCTCGCCGGCACGCAGTTCGCGGTCAACCTGACCGGTGGCACCTGCGCGCCGGGCACCAAGGTGAGCGCGGTGAGCGCGACGGGCGCGGTGACCTGCACCGCGGACATCGACACCAGCACGGCGTACACCGCAGGCGCGGGGCTGTCGCTCAACGGCACGCAGTTCGCGGCCAGCTTCGCGGGCACCGGCGCGGCTTCGACGGTCGCGCACAGCGACCACACCCACCCGGGCCAGTGCCCCACGGGCTTCGTGACCTACCTCTACGGCGCGACCACGATGTGCATCCGCGCGTTCGCGGTGCCGATCACCTGGTACACCGCGGTCCGGCAGTGCCTGGTCGACGGCGGCCAGAACCTGTGCCGCCACGAGCAGATCGTCCGGGTTCGCTACGCCAACTCCGGCTACGCGGTCAAAGGCGACTACTGGTTGGGCGACAAGGTCGACAACAACATGGCCAGCTACACCGACAACGCGCCTGGCACCCAGATCACCCAGGACGACATCGACGGCACGGCCCAGGTGACCGACACCCGGACCGGCTACTACTGCTGCCTCGAGCGCACCTGGTTCTGATCAGCAGCTCGGCTTCTTCTCGGGCTTGCCGCCGCCGTCCATCTTGAGGCCGGCCTGGGTGACCTTGCTGTCGCAGTCGTAACCGACGCCGGCGGCGACGCGCTTGAACGTCACGTTCTTGAGGTCGGCCTTGATCGCGCCGTGCACCGTGACCGCGGTGTCGCCGCTGACGTCCTTGATCTGCGCGTTCTCGATCACGTTGTCGTTGCTGCTGGCGTTGAACACGACGCCGGTCCAGGCGTCCTTCTCGTCGCGCAGGCCGCGCAGCACGACCGGCTTGTCGGCGCTGCCGACGATCTTGAGCGTGCCCTTCGCGCCGTAGCCGGCCTGCAGCTGGCAGTTGTCGAAGCGCAGCTCGACGCCGGGGCCGATCGTCAGCGTGCCGCCCTCGACGCCGACGTCGCCGGAGACGTGGACCTCGGCGCCGGCCTGCGCGACCCAGGTCTGGTCGTGCGCGACGGTGCCGTTGATGATCTCGCCGATCGCGCCGGCGGCGTAGGTGTTCGTGCCGTCGAGCGCGCCGATCTGATCGGGCGCCAGCTTCCAGGCCTTGCCGTCGAAGCTCGCGCCAGTGACGGCCTTGAGCTTGGCGTCCGCGGTCGCGGTCAGGCCGATCTTGTTCTTCGCGAACGCGACGTCCTTGACCGTGAGCGTGCCGGCCTTGGCGTAGACCGCGCCGTGATCGTCGTCCTGGCCACCGCCGGTGACCGTCGCGCCCTCGATCGTGAGCTCGCCGTTGGCCTGCGTGCCGATGCCGCGCCACTCGCCATCGGCGTCGCCGCGCAGCACGACCGGCTTGTCCTTGGTGCCCTTCACGACGACCGCGGCCGCCGTGTTGTAGCCGACCTCGAGGTAGCCGTCGGGCTTGAAGCGGAACTCCGCGCCTGCCTCGATCGTGAGCGTCGAGCGGGTGTTCTTGCCGTTGACGTCGACGCCGCCCTCGACCAGGTAGTACGCGCCCGGGTTCTTCCAGGTCGCGTCGGTGTCGACGACGCCCGGGCGGATCTGGACGAAGCCGTCCTTGAACGTGTTGCCCGCGCCGAGGCCGCCGATCCCGTTGGCCGGGAACGACGCGGCGATCTTGCCGGCGCGCTCGAAGGTCAGCCCGGTGCCGCCGGTGATCGAGCCCTCGTTGCCGACGTAGAGCCCGAACTCCTTGGCGTCGCGGATCGTGGTGTTGGTGATGGCCACGTCGATCGCGTCGATCAGGAGCGCGCCCTGGCCGTTGTCGCCGAACTCGAGCACGAGGCCGTCGATCGTCGAGCGCGCGGCGTTCGCGTACAGGTGCACGCCCTTCCACGCGGCCGCGACCTTGTCGCCGCCCGAGGTGAACGTCACCGGCTCCTGCGCGGTGCCCTTGATGATGAGCTTGGTCGGCGTGTTGTAGCCGACGTTCATCGAGGCGCCGGGCCGGAACTCGAGCTTCACGCCGGCCTCGATCGTCAGCTGTCCCTCGACGCTGTAGTCGCCGTCGACGACGACGGTCCCGCACTCCTTCTTGATGGTGCGATCGAGGCCGGTGTCGTTGCCGGTCAGGGTCTTGGGGCAGTCGGAGACCGGCTTGAGCGCGGCGACCGCGCCCGAGCCGGCGTTGCTGGTGGTGTCGGTGCCCGCGCCCGAGCCGCCCGAGGCGGTGCCGCCGCCGCCCGCGCCACCCGCGCCGCTCGCGGCGCTGCCGCCCGACGCGCTGCCCGAGCCGTCGTCGGCCTTCTTCTTCTTGCAGCCGGCGCTGGCCACGAGACCCACGCCCAGGATCGCGATTCCGATCGTGCGAAGCTTTGCCATGGCGGCGTTTTACTACGAACCGGAACAGCACGGCGGCGTACGGCGTTCTGGCAAGGTATGCGCGCGCTCCTGATCGCGACCTGCGCGGCCTGCAGCGCCACCGAGCCCGCGGGGGCGCGGCAGGAGGTCGCGCCGCGGGTGATCGCTTCGGCCCATGCCGCTGCGCCCGACGCCGCGCTCGCGGTCACCGCCGATGCCAGCCCCGCGCACGCCGGCGACTTCGTCGACGTCGCCGCGGTCATCCCCGACGCGGTGATCGATCTGCGCTACGCCGGTGACCGCAACCTGACCGGGGCGCCGCTGTACCCGCGCGACGCGCGCTGTCTCCTGCGGCGCTCGGTCGCGACCCGCCTCGCGCGCGCCGCCGATGCGCTGCGCGCCGCGGACCGACGGCTCGTGCTGTGGGATTGCTACCGGCCGCACGCCATCCAGCTCGCGCTGTGGAAGGCGTTGCCCGACGCCGCTCATGTCGCGCGGCCCCAGACCGATCCCGATGGCACGCCGCGGTCCGGCTCCGATCACAGCCGCGGCGGCGCGGTCGACGTGAGCCTCGCGGATCGCGCGGGCGCGATCCTGCCGATGCCGACCGATCACGACGACGCGACGCCTGCCTCGGCGCGCGCCGCCGCGCTGCACGCCAGCGCCGACGCCCGCACGCTCGACGACGCGATGACCGGCGCCGGCTTTCACCCGCTGGCCAGCGAGTGGTGGCACTTCGCCGCGCCGGATGCCGGGCGCTATCCGCTGACCGACGGCTGGCCGGCGATCTGAACGCGCGATCGCGCGCGCGACGATCGACCGCGGCCGCGCGCGCGCCGGCCTCGACTCGGGCATCATCACAGCCGCATGGCCTCGCTACCGCACTACCCGGTCAACGATTTCGGGCCGGCGATGAAGGGCATGGTCATCGGTGCCGTCGGCATCGTGCACGTGTTCCTCGCGCAGTTCGCGATCGGCGGCGGCGGGCTGCTCTGCTACTTCCAGTGGCTGGGGCAATCCGGGCGCGAGCCGGCGGCGCGCCGGTTCCTCGACGGGTACTTCAAGGCGCTGGTGCTGGTCAGCTTCGTGCTCGGCGCGATGACCGGGGTCGCGATGTGGCTGACCTCGATCCAGGTCGGCGCGCGCACGATCGGCCTGATGATCGACGAGTTCCACTGGGTCTGGGCGACCGAGTGGCTGTGCTTCGCGATCGAGGTCGCCGCGGGCTACGCGTTCCTGCGCTACGGCGCGCGCATGTCGGATCGCGCGCGGCTCTGGCTCCTGATCCTCTACACCGCCGCGGCGTGGCTGAGCCTGTTCTGGATCAACGGCATCCTGTCGTGGCAGCTCACGCCCGGGCGCTGGCTCGAGACCCATGACCTCTGGGCCGGGTTCTTCAACCCGAGCTTCTGGCCCTCGCTCCTCTACCGCACGCTGGTGGCGATGACGCTCGCGGCGCTCGCCGCGGTGCTGGTCATCAACACCTTCGACGTGGATCGCGAGACCCGGCGGCGGCTCATCCACCGCGCGGCGCACTTCCTCGCGCCGATGGTGCTGATGCCCCTCGTCGCGCTCTGGTACCTCGCGGTGTTGCCCGAGGACAGCCGGCGCTGGCTCATGGGCGGGTCGATCGCGATGACGATGTTCATGGGCATCGCGGCGGGTGCGTCGCTGCTCATCGGTGGCTACGCCGGCGTGGCGCTGCTCTTGCGCCGGCTCTACATCAACGGCGCGACCGCGGCGCTCCTGCTCGCGCTCGCGTTCGGCGCGACCGCCGCGGGCGAGTTCGTGCGCGAGGGCGCGCGCAAGCCGTTCACGGTGCGCGGCACGATGTACTCGTCGTCGATCGGCATCGACGAGGTGGTGCGGCTGCGGCGCACCGGCTCGGTCGCCGATGATCCGTGGCCGCTGCGCGATCCCGAGCGCTACGCCTCCGACGAGCTGCGGCTCGGCGCGAAGGTCATCCGCACGCAGTGCGAGGTCTGCCACACGATGGACGGCGCCAACGCGCTCAACCACCTGACCGATCGCTGGACGATGGATCAGCGCCGCCTCAACATCGCGCAGCTGCAGCGCACCAAGGGCTTCATGCCGCCGTTCGCGGGCACGCCCGAGGAGGTCGAGGCGGTGGCGCAGCTGCTCGCCTGGCACCAGGCCGGCGAGCCGGCGACCTGGCCGATGGCCGGCGATCGCGCGGAGGCGCTGGTGAAGATCCGCGCGTGGATGGACGAGGCTGGCAGCCGCCCGGCCTCGGAGGTGAAGCCGTGACCTCGGTGTTCCCGTGGGCCCTGGGCGGGCCGCTGTCGTTGTACCTCGGCCTGCTCGTGGTCACGCTCGCGCTCCACGCCGCGTTCATCGGCTACGTCCTCGGCGGCATCGGCTGGGTCGTGGTGGCGGCGATCCGCGGGCGCAAGGATCCGGTGAGCGAGGTCGCCCGCGACTGGCTGCCGTTCGCGCTGGGGGCGGCGATCACCGCCGGTGTCGCGCCGCTGTTGTTCGTGCAGCTCGTCTACCAGGAGCGGTTCTACACGGCGAACCTGCTGCTGTTCCATCGCTGGATGGCGGTGGTGCCGGCGCTGATCGTCGGCTTCTACCTGCTGTACCTGCACAAGAGCGAGAAGGTGAAGCGGCGCGGCGGGCAGATCGCGGTCGCGGTGATCGCCGCGGCGTGCTTCGGGTTCGTCGCGTGGTCGTGGACCGAGAACCACCTCCTGTCGCAGGACAAGGGCGCGTGGCAGGGCCTCTACGCCAGCGGCGGGATGCTCTATGTCTCGCCGGCGGTGGTGCCGCGCCTGCTCATGTGGCTGATGGCATCGCTGCCGATCTTCGCGGCGGGCGCGGCCTGGCAGGTGCGCGCCAAGCACGGTGACGAGAGCGCGGCCTCGGTGCGGCGGCTGGCGATCGTGGCGCTCGTCGGCATCGCGCTGTCGACCGGCGCGGCGCTGTGGCTGTGGCAGCAGATGTCCGACGACGCGCGCTACGACCTCGACCAGTCGATGATGGGGCCGTGGTGGATCGCCTTGATCACCGCGCGGGCCGCGGAGGCGATCGCCTGGGGCCTCGTCGCGCGGCGACCCGCGGCGCGGGCCTGGCTCGCGCGCGCGTCGGTGGCCGGCGGGCTCGCGATCGTCACGGGCGCGATGGTGCGCGAGGGCGCGCGGCTGCACGCGCTCGAGCCGCTGCGCGAGCGCTGGATCATGTCTGGCGGGAAGATCCTGTTCGCGATCGCCGCGGTCGTGTCGATCGCCGCGATCGTCGCGCTCTACAAGATCGTGCGCCGCGGCCTCGCCGAGGGGCCGCCGGCCTGATCCCGGATCGACGATCACGTGGACGACGACGTGATCGTTGACGATGACGTGGTCGTCTTCGTCGAGGTTGACGGCGACGGCGACGGCGACGTGTCACCTCGACGGCGACGTCGACGAGCGGCTGGAGCCGGAGAGGCTGGCGTCGCCAGCGGCGAGGTCAACGTCCAGGTTTCACGTCGCCGTCGCCGTCGCTGTCAACGCCCACGCTCACGACGACGCCCACGTCGTCGTCAACGCCGTGGTCAACGTGTGCTGCCGCGCGCCTCAGACCGCCGCAGTCGTCTGTGTCGCCGGCTTGGCGCGCAGCTTGGCGACGTGCGAGTCCCAGAAGCCGATGACCGCCATCGGCACCAGCGGCCAGGCCAGCTCGGCGTAGAGCGGCTGCTTGAGCACGCCGACCAGCAGCAGCAGGAAGAACAGGCCGATCATCACGACGCGGGCGCGCGCGTACTGCACGCGGCGCGCGGGCGACAGGAAGAACACGCACCAGTCGAGGGGCAGGAACAGCAGGCACGACTCGTTGAACTTCACGTAGGGCAGCGGGCTGATGATCGCGAGGAAGGTCAGGATCGTGCCGATCAGCAGGTACGGCACCATCGCGATCGCGAGGCCGGTGCGCTGGAACCGGCCCCACAGCCGCGTGGCCCACGCCGGCGCGGTCATCAGCAGGATGATCAGCGCGAAGCCGAGGCGACCGCTCGAGCCGTCGGTCGGCGCGGGCGGGCCCTTGCGCGTGAAGATCTCGACCGGCTCGATGCCCCACTTCTTCTTCACCGCCGCGCGCAGGTACTGCGGCAGGAACATCAGCTCGTAGGCGGTCGGGCGGTGATCGGTCGAGCGGCCCATCGCGATGTCGGTGATGAGCAGCGGCACCGGCATGCCGGCGAAGCCCTCGCGGATGATCTCGCGCTCGGTGCGATCGTCGGTGTCGTCGGGCATCGACGACAGCGCGCCGCCGGTGACGTCGTCGATGATGTTGCGGATCCGGGTCGAGCAGTTGTCGTCGAAGTGATCGTAGGCGTAGTACTTGTGCTCCTCGAGCACGTCGTACTCGAGCTTGGCGATCATCTTCTGGGCCTGCTCGTCGGTGAGCGGCAGCCGCTGCGCCCAGACCGTGCGGTCCTCGATGCGGTAGATCGCGAGCATCTGCTCGGGGCGATCCTTGCCGGCCCAGAAGCTGTTGGCGCCGCGGAAGAAGCCCCAGCCCATCGACAGCGGGTGACCGAAGTCACCGATGCCGTAGTTGTAACAGACGTCGTCGAGCGGGTCGGGGTTGCGCACGCAGATCTCGATGTGACCGTGGCGCTCCCAGATGAGATCGCCGATGCCCATCGTGATGAGGTACACGCCCGGCGGCTGGGCGCGCAGGTTCGCCACCTCGGGCGGCATCCCCCGCGCGTGCGCGCGCGTCGCAAACCCGAGGATCAGCGCAAGGACAGCCAGTCGGAGTCGCACCGGGGGAGTCTGTGGCGAGCGCCCGGGCGGTGCAAGCGACGCGCGCGGGATCACGGCGCGAGCGCGCGCAACGCCACACCCTGGGCCGCCAGCCGCTCGAGCTCGACCCGGAGCGCGGGCTCGGCGAGCGCCTCGTCGCGGAGGCGGGCCAGGTCGGTGCCGAGCGCGCCGCGACCCGGACGCAGCTGCGCGACCAGCAGCAGGAGCGCGGCCAGCGCATCGGCGCCCTCGTCGGTCGCGGCGTGGGGCCGCGCGAGCCGGTGGGCCTCGGTCGCGCGCAGCGCGGCGAGCACCGGCGCGATCGCCGCGGCGTGCTCCGCGTCGTCGGGCGCGTGGGTCTCGCAGTGCGCGGCGATCTCGACCAGCGAGGCGACCAGCGCGTCGGGCGTGGTGTCGTCGGGCCAGGGCTCGGCGAGCGCCAGCCGCAGGCGCCGCCCGACCTCGGGCCACGACGCGCCGGCGCGGGCCAGCGACAGGCACAGGGCCTGCGGCCCCTCGTGCCGGCGCAGCGTCAGCCAGCCGCGGGCCTGGCCGGTCGTCGGATCGACGTGCCGCGTGGCCTCGGCGAGGCGCGCCAGCGGCACCCAGTGCGGCGGATACTTGAAGCGCGCGACATCGAGCACGAGCACGAGATCGCGCGCGGCGTGGTAGCCGGCGACCGGCGAGAAGTGCCCGGCGCCGGTCTGGCCGAGCGCGGCGCGATCGTAGGCCACGACGATCACCTCGCCGGGGGCGCGGCTCGCGCGCGCGATCGCGGCGCGCAGGCGATCATCGTCGCCATGCTCCAGGCGCACGACCGTCGCGTCGGCGCCGTTGCAGCGGGCCAGGCACGCGAGCGTGTCGAGATCGACGCCGCTGGCGCGGACCTCGTCGAGAGAGATGCAGCAGTCGAGCAGCTCCTCGCTGAACCAGCGCCACGGGCCCTTCCACGTGCGGCCCGGATCGATCGCGAGCGCGTTGAGCGCGACGACCAGCGAGCCGAGCCCGCAGAACGCCGGGTCCGATTGCGTGTGGTACTGCTCGGCGAGCGCGAAGTAGCCGCCCAGCCCGCCAGCGGCGAGGCCCTCGGCGAACAGCTGCTGGCCCTCGGGCGACGCGAACGCGATCGCCTCGGCGGGCAAGGGGCGGCGGTAGATCGACTCCACCCCGCGAGGGTAGCAGCGCAGGCCGCGCTCGGGTCAGTGCATGCCGCAGCCGTGGATGCCGCAGGTGTCGTCCACGAAGCAGGAGGCCGTCTGGCACAGCCACGAGCACTGCATGAGGACGCTGAGCAAGGACGTGTTCGTCGTGGGCTTGGCGCCGGCGACATCGCCCATCGTCGCCGGGTCGAGGCGGCGGATGGTCTGCTTGTCGAGGCTGAGCTTGTTGCGGAGCGAGGTCTTCTTGTTCATGCCGGGGGCATCAGCAAGCGCGAGGCCAGCCCGCCACGCGTGCCGCGACGGGCAGTTGCGGGGCCCGCGGGAGGGCCTGGGCGACCTGTTCGCGCGATCTGTCCACGCATCCTGTGCAGCCGGGCGTCAGCCCAGGTGCGCGCGCAGGAACCAGCCGTCCTTCTCGAGCGCGCGGATCATGCCGGTCAGCAGATCGTCGGTGTCGGCGTCGTCGTGCGTGTCGGCGAGCTCGCGGGTCGCGCGCAGGCCGCGCGTGAACTGATCGGCGCGCTCGATGACGATCGCGACCAGCTCGAGGTCCTTCGCGACCACGGGCGACTCGCTGAGGCGCGAGCCGTGCGCGACCTGGCGCGCGGTGCCCGGCGCGCGCCCGCCGAGGGTGACGGCGCGCTCGGCGAGATCGTCGACGTAGCCGAGCACCCGCCCGGCGACCGCGTCGAACAGCTCGTGGATCTGCAGGAAGTGGACGCCGCGCACGTTCCAGTGCGCGACCTTGATCTGGGTGTAGAGGTCGATGCCGTCGAGGACGGAGGCACCGAGCGCGGCGATGAGCTCGGCGCGCGAGGCTTCGGGGAGGGCGCTGGACGTGGGAAACATGAGGCGTTCCTTTCGAGGTGGCACGAGGGATGTGGCGTGGCGAGCCGGTCAGGCCGCGAGCGGCTCGGCGTCGAGCACGACGGCGACGGCGTGGACGATCGCGGCGATCCGCACCGCGTCCTGGACCATCGCCGCGCTCGCGCCCTTCTGGCGCACGACCTGCTCGTGCGAGCGCACGCACGCCTCGCAGCCGTTGATCGCGCTGACCGCGAGGCACCACAGCTCGAAGTCGAGCGCGTCGACGCCGGGGTTGCCGATGAGCTGCATGCGCAGGCGCGCCGGCATCTTCGCGTAGTCGGCGTCGCCCATCATGTGCGTGAACCGGTAGTAGACGTTGTTCATGCCCATGAGCGCCGCCGCGCCGCGGGCCGCGCGCTGCCCGGCGGCGTCGAGGTGGGGCGCGGCCTCGGCGGCGATCGCCGCGAGCAGCTCGCGGTTGCGCGCCGCGACGGCGGCGGCCAGGGCCGTGCCCCAGGCACGCGCCGGCGACAGCTCGCCGGGGGCGGCGATCGCGGCGAGGTTGAGCTTGAGGTCCCGGGCGTAGTCGGGGAGGCGGTCCTTGATCGCGGCGAGGCTCATGGCGGGCTCCTGGGTCACGCGGCGTTGAGCGTCTTCTCGCCCTTCTGCCAGTTGAAGGGGCAGAGCTCGTCGGTCTGCAGCGCGTCGAGCACGCGCAGCACCTCGGCCGGGTTGCGGCCGACGTTGAGGCCGTTGACCGCGGCGTACTGGATGATGCCCTTGGGATCGACGATGAAGGTCGCGCGCAGCGGCACGCCCTCGGCCTTGTCGAGCACGCCGGCGCCGAGCGTCAGCTCGCGCTTGATGTCGGCGAGCATCGGGAACGGCAGCGCGCGCAGATCGTCGTGGTTCTTGCGCCACGCGAGGTGCACGAACTCGCTGTCGATCGACACGCCGAGCAGCTGCGCGTCGCGATCGCGGAAGTCGGCGTCGAGCTTCGCGAAGCCCGCGATCTCGGTCGGGCAGACGAAGGTGAAGTCCTTGGGCCAGAAGAAGTAGACCTTCCACTTGCCCTCGAACGAGCGGTCGGTGAGGTCGGTGAACTCGTGGCCGGCCTCGAGGGAGGTGACGGCCTTGACCTGGAACTGCGGGAAGGTATCGCCGATGGTCAGCATGATCTGGGTACTCCGGGCCCGGCCAGGGTGGGGAAGGGAAGGGCCGAGCGGTTCGTGGAGACCACCTTGGGCTCCGCGGGCTGATAAGTCCAAGTGCCTCCCGTGATGCGCGTGATAGGCTGGGGTTGTCATGCTCGCTGCCCGCCCCTCGCTCCGCCAGCTCGAGTGCATCGTCGCGATCGCCGACCACGGCAGCTTCCGCGCCGGCGCCACGGCGCTCGGGATGTCGCAGCCCGCGCTGTCCGCACACGTCGCCCAGCTCGAGGCCGATCTGGGCGTGCAGCTGTTCGAGCGCGACCGCCGGCGCGTGCTCGTGACCACCGCCGGCGCGGCGGTCGTGATGCAGGCGCGCGCCGCGCTGGCCGCCGCCGATGGCGTGGTCGACGTCGCGCGCGGCGTGTCGGAGCCGCTGGCCGGCGCGCTGCGCATCGGCGTCATCCCGACGGTCGCGCCGTACCTCCTGCCCCGGGCGCTGCCGGCGGTGCGCGCGCGCGTCCCGCGGCTGCGGCCGGCGCTGCGCGAGGATCAAACCGCGCGGGTGCTGCGCCAGCTCGACGACGGCGCCCTCGACTGCGCGATCGTGGCGCTGCCCGTGCCCGGTGATCTCACCGCCGCGCCGCTGTACCGCGAGGACTTCCTGCTGGCGGTGCCGACTGGCTCACCGCTCGCCGGGCGCAAGCGGGCGAAGCAGACCGATCTCGACGGCGAGACCGTGCTCTTGCTGGAGGACGGTCACTGCCTGCGCGATCAGGCCTTGCCGGTGTGCAGCGGCGCGGTCGAGGACACCGGGTTGCAGGCGACCAGCCTCGCGACGCTGGTGCAGATGGTCGCGAGCGGCCTCGGCGTCACGCTCCTGCCCGAGATGGCGGCCGCGGTGCTGGCGCCGCGGCCGTCGTCGGGCGTGGTGACGATCCGCTTCGGCGCGCCAGCACCCGGCCGCACGATCGGTCTGGTCTGGCGCACGTCGTCGGCGCGGCTGCGCGAGCTGCGGCTGCTCGCGGAGACGATCGCCGCACCGGCGGCGCGCCACCTCGAGCAGCTACGGGCGTAGCGCGCGGGGCGGCGGCATGCCGACGAACGGCGCGCGCGGCGGGTGATGCTGGCGGGCGGCGCTGATCGTCCAGGTCGCGGTCAGCGTGCGCCTGCCGATCGGGTCGCTGAGATCGGGCAGCGCGCGGCCGTAGGTGATGAGCACCTCGCCGGGGCGGTCCGCCTCCAGGTAGATGATCGCGACGATCACCCGCTGCGCCGCCGCGTCCCAGAAGACCGTGTGCAGCTCGTGCCAGCCCGCGCCGCCACACACGGTCGAGCAGTCGACATCGCCGAAGACGATCAGCGGCAGCTGCGCGCCATCGATGCGGAGCCAGCCGGTGCCGTCGTGGTGCACCGCGATCGCGGGACCCTCGACCGTGTAGCCGGCCAGCGGCGTCGGTGCCGGGATCGTGATCGCCGGCAGCGCGACGGTCGTGGTCGTCGTGGTCATCGGGAGGTCGCAGGACCCGGTCGCGGCCCGCTCGAACAGCCGGGGCGCGCCGACCCCCTCGTCGTAGACGTCGACCAGGGCGGCGTTCATGCAGTACGCCCAGAAGACGTCCCAGCGCGCCGCGCCGATCGCGAAGCCCTGGTACAGCGTGTACGGCGGGAACGGCTGCTCCTCGTAGACGAACGCCAGGGTCGTGCCGTCGAGCCCGACGGTGCCGGTGTTGGCGGCGAGCGCGACCGCGCCGACCGGCGCGCCGGCGGCGCCGGTGATGGTCGCCGCGAACGCCTGGGTGATCGTGGCCGAGCTCGCCGGTAGGGTGAGCGTCGCGGGGAACCCGCTGACCTCGGCGTCGACGGCGATCGCGGCGTCGGGCGCGGCCGGCGGATCGCCACACGCCGCCAGCGCGAGCAGCAGGATCGAGGCGCGCGCCGCCATCAGTGGGTCGCGGTGACCTGATCGGTCGACAGGCGATCGACGATGTTGCCGAGGTCGTCGAGCGTGAAGTCGCCGAGGTCGAGCTGGGTGTCGATCGCGTTGACCGCGACGGTGATCGAGCCGCTGGGGATCGGCGCCAGATCGGTCGGCACCGTGGCGGACACCGAGCCGTCGAACAGCGAGATGTTCCAGAGCCGGCCGCTCGCGTTGCTCACGTCGATGCTGTGCAGCTGGGCGCCCGCGACCGCGGTGAACGACATCACGTCGCCGGCCGCGGTGATGCCGGTCGGGGACGTGAGCCAGTCGCCGACCGCGATGCTCGTCGCCGAGCTCAGGCCGCGCTTGAACACCAGGCTCTGGGCGCTGCCGGTCGTGCGCTTGGCCAGCACCGTGGCGCGGTAGGTCGAGCCCGGGAACGCCGAGGTCTTCGGCACGATCATCGACGCCGCCGCGGGCGTCAGCGGGTTGGGGAGCATCGCGATGCCGTCGGTGCCGAGGTCGAAGCCGATGATGCCCTGGACGTCGGTGAGCGAGGCGGGCGGGGTGCCAAAGGCGATCGCGCCGGTCTCGGTGTCGCCGGCCGCGACCTGCGTGGTGTCGAGGCCGGTCTGCTTGGCGCCGTTGGCCACCGTCACGCCGGTCTTGAAGGCGTAGCCGGTCAGGGTCCGGGTGTCGTCGGTCTGATCGGTGAGCGTGCCCTTGGTGTCGATGTCGAAGAGCGTGGTGAACACCGCGACGCGACCGGTGCGCGCGTTGATCCGCCACGCGCACGGGGCCGAGCCGATCTGGGCCTTGATGCAGACGTTGGCCGGCACGTTGCCCGCGACCGACGGCGGCGCGAGGCTGTTCTCGTCGCCGCCGAAGTCGGGCGTCGACGTGTACGTCGTGAGGCCGGCGGTCGCGTGGTTCTGCGCCGGCGTCGCGAGCTGATCCCAGCCGACGATCGTGCCGTCGAGCTCCGCCTGCGGGATGGTCGGCGTGGTGGTGCCGCTCACGCCGACCGGGATCGTGACGTTGGCGCCGTTGACGCCGACCCAGAGCGCGGCGACGTGGCCGCTCGCGACCGCGGCGATCGTCTGCTTGCCGGACACGGCGTCGCCGCTCGCGGTGAACAGGCCGGTCGCGTCGGTGGTGCCCTCGATCGAGCCGACCCGCACCTTGGCGCCGGTGATCGGCGCGTCGGTGTCGTCGTCGATCACGTAGACGTTGACCTCGCCGTCGATGTCGCCGGACCCGACCCCGCCGCCGGGGATCAAGGTCGGCGTGACGTCGTTGCCGCCGCCGCAAGCGGCGAACGTGAGGATGGCTGCAAGACAAGACAAGCGTATGCGCATGGTGGTGCTCCTCTGCCCCTGCGACCACGGTAGCGCAGCTCGGGCCGCGCGTGCGCGCGATGACCGACGGGCGTGCGGCGGGCCACGCGATCGCCCGGGCGGGGCGTCCGGATCGCGTGTGCAAAGTTCGTCCGGAACCCGGACGACGCCCGGGGCGCTGCGGTACCGTTGGTCATGGCTCACGAGCTCGTCGTGTCGGCGCCGCCCGGCAATCGCACCACCGTGGTGTTCAACGTCAACCAGGATCCCTGGCCGGTCATCCTCGCCTGGGCGCAGCGCATGAAATACAACCCGCTGTCCGCCCTCCCGCCCGGTGGCGCGGGCTCGGTCACGTTCCAGAAGGGCTCGGGCTTCTGGGTCGCGCCGATGATGTGCGCGATCAACGTCAACCCGCCACAGGTGACGATCCAGGCCTGGGCCCGCGGCACGTTCATCGCCCGGCTGATGAGCTTCTTCATCCTGCCCGCCGAGATGGGCATCGCCTCGGGCGGGTTCCGCGGCGCGCTGCCGCGCAAGATGATGCGCGGGCACGTCAACGAGCTGCTCGCGCAGCTCGGCGGCCCGCCGATCCAGTAGCGGCGATCCCGCCGCGGACCGACGCGCGGGTCAGCCCGGGATCAGGTCCGCGAGCGTCGGGATGACCCGGTTGCGGCCGCCGCGCTTGGCGGCGTACAGGTTGTCGTCGGCCTGCTTGATGAGGCCCGCGGCGTCGAGCGGCGTGGTGCCGAGCGCGGCGACGCCGAGGCTGACCGTGTACGAGATGCCGGTGCCGTCGAACATGCACGGGCGCTCGGCGATCAGCTGGCGGATGTGCTCGGCGAACACGACCGCGCCCTCGATCGCGGTCGACGCGAGCACGCACGCGAACTCCTCGCCGCCGTAGCGCGCGAACAGATCCTCGCGCCGCACGCGCGCCTTGATGCGCGCCGACAGATCCTTGAGCACCGCGTCGCCGGCGAGGTGGCCGCGCTGATCGTTGACCTTCTTGAAGTGGTCGACGTCGAACATCACCAGCGACAGCGCGTGGCGGTGGCGGATCGCGACGGCGAGCTCGCGCTCGAGGAACTCGAGGAAGTAGCGCTTGTTGTGGATCCCGGTGAGGCCATCGAGGATGGTCATCCGGTAGATCTCTTCGTGGTAGGCGCTCTCGATGTTCGTACCGTTCAGGTACTTGAAGATCGCGTCGCCGAAGCGGACCTGATCGCCATCCGCGAGGCGACGGCGATCGACGCGCTCCTCGTTGACGAACGTGCCGTTGGTCGAGCCGAGATCCGAGACCCACCAGTCGCCGGCCTGATCGACCGCGAGCTGCGAGTGCTGGCGCGACACCGCGCTGCGCGGGATCACCAGATCGGCGTTCTCGCGCCCGATGACGTAGTTGCGCTCGACCAGCGGCGTGCGCTTGCCGATGTCGGGCCCCGGCGGATGGAGCAGCACGAGGCAGGCCTCGCCGCGCTCGGTCGGCTTGGCGACGGCCTCGACCGGCCGCGAGAGGACGAGCGTCCCGCTGTTGCGTTTGTCACTCACTGACGTGCGAACTACCTTGGACCGGAATTCTACCGCTGTCGGCGCGACGTTCGCCAGTTTCGCGGCCGATGCGGTTTCCGGACCGTGAGGTGGCACCCTGGGTTTTTTCGCAGGGTCGACGGGGACCCCACGACCTCAGCCCTCGGCCAGGGCGGCGCGCAGGGCCGCGGGATCCGGCGCCTGATCGAAGGCATCGTCGACGGTGATCTGGCGCGCGCGCACCAGATCGGCGAGCGCCTGGGCGAGCGACACCATGCCCGCCGCGCGGCCGCCATCGACGAGCGCGGCGACGGTATCGAAGGCCCCGTGACGCACCGCGGCCTGGACCGCCTCGGTGGCGACCGCGACCTCGAACACCGCGATCCGCTCGCGCCCGGCGCGCGGACACAGCGCCTGCGCCGAGGCGCCAGCGAGCACCCGCGCGAGCCGCGCGTTGCCGACCGCGCCGGCGGCGAGCCGCGCGAGCGCGGCGCTGGTCGAGGCCTCGGGCACCGTGAGCAGCACCAGCCGACCCGCCGCGAGATCGATCGCGGTCGCGATCGCCTGCGGCTCGGCGAGATCGCCGATCGCGATCGCGTCGGCGTCCTCGTCCTGGGTGGTCGCGAGCTGGGTCGCGGGCTCGCCGAGGACGCGCGGGCTGACCAGGCCGCGCCGGTGCTCGAGATCGAGCTCGGCGGTCCGCTCGAAGGCGATCACGCGCCCGCCGCGCGCGGCGATGTGCTCGATCAGCGCGCCGAGCGTGGTCGTGCGGCCCCCGCCCGCCGGGCTCGCGACGACGATCAGCCCGTGGCGGCGCTCGGCCAGCGCGATCAGCGCCGCGGGCAGGCCGAGGCGGTGCGCGTCGGGCGGCTCGATCGGGTGCATGCGGATCGCCGCGCCCGGCCCGCCGCGATCCTCGTAGCGGCGGACGCGACAGCGCGCGACCTTGGCGACGACGTGGATGATCGGCGCGAGGTCGACGGCGTCGGTGCCCTCGGCGGCGCCCGGCAGGAGCGCGAGCTCGCGGATCAGCTGCTCGGCATCGACCGGCGGCTGCTCGAGCGGCGCGAGGCGGCCCGCGATCCGCACGATCGGGCGCGCGCTCGCGGCGAGGTGCAGGTCGCTCGCGCCAGCGGCGCGCGCGGCGCGGATCTGCTCGTCGAGCCAGCTGCCGGTGCGGCCGAAGACGTCGTGCTGCGTGCGCTCGATCGTCATCTCGGCGTCGGCGGGCGCGGGCGGCGGGGCCCAGGCCGGCGCGGGCGGCGGCGGGGCCGCGACGATCACCGGCGCGATCGGCTCGATCTGCACGATCCACTGCGCGCCGCGCGGCGCGACCGCGACCGTGAAGCGGCCGCTCGCGCCGTCGAGCTCGAAGCGCGCGGGCCGGCCCGCGTCGATCAGATCGAGCGCCGCTGGCGGCGCGATCTCGCGCACCATCGCGACCAGCTGCTCGTGCGACGTGGTCTGCGTGGCGTGGCGATCGCCGCTCGCGAACCGCAGCGTCACGGTCTGGTTCGACTGCATGATCACGGCGTCGGCGCCGAAGCGCTCGACGCTGCGCAGGTAGGCATCGATGCGCGCCATCAGGAATCCTCGCCGACGAGCTCGCGGACACGCACGACGTGCCGCTTGCCGATCACGTAGAGCGTGTCGCGGGTCCAGAGCTGGAAGAAGCCGCCGGCCTGGTTGAGGTGATCGACGACGCGCGGCCGCTCGGCGGCGGAGCTGTAGAGCAGCTGGCCGACGAGGGTAGGGCCGCGATCGAGCTCGACCTCGAGATCGTGGCGCTGGTCGTAGAGCATGCGCACCTCGGACGGCTCCTCCCAGTCGAACTCCTGGCGCGGGTCGGGCTCGGCCGCGGGCTCCGGCTCGTGCAGCGACACCGCGACCGCCGCCAGCGCGGCCTTGCCGACGAGGACGATCGCGCCGTCGGGGCCGCGGGCCGGCACGAAGGCCGCGTCGCTGTCGAGCAGCGCGGCCACCGCCAGCGCGATCGCGGTGCGGCCCTGGTGCGGGAGATCGGCGATGAAGACGTCGGCGGCGGCCGGCGCGCGGCCGGGCATGATCAGCTCGACCCGCGTCGCCACCGTGGGCAGCCGCAGCGCGGCCGACGATCCCTGCATCGGGACCGATGGTATCAGGAGGCCGTCGTCACGGGGGCGGCGGCGGCGCGTCGAGGCGCTCCCACGGCGCCAGCACGCCCAGGTACTCGCCCCACTCGAAGCCCGAGCCGGTGATGGTCTTGACCTGCTCGGGGCTCAGGATCTGGCCGATCCGGCCGTTGGCGCCGTCGAGGATCGTGCCGAGGCCGCCGGCGTACTCGAGCAGGCCCGACACGTTGCTCGCGTAGGGCGTGAGCTGGCCGTCGGCGATCGCGCCGTTGGTGTACTTGAGGAGGTCGTCGTAGACCTCGCCGAACGCGGCGTCGAGCTTGGCGCGCTGATCGGGCGTGACGTTGGCCTTGGCCTCGATGTCCTTGCGCAGCTGCTCGATGTCCTGGCGCGGCTTCGTCAGCACGCCGGTGATCATCGGCGCGATCCGGGCGCGGTACTGCTCGGCGGTCTCGCCATCGAGCCGGCCGAGCATCGCGGCGAGCTCCTGCTGGCGGCGGAGGCGGCGCTCGAGGCGCGACTCGGCGGGCGCGGGCTCGGGGAGCCGCGGCGGTACGGCGGCGCGCGCGCTCCCGGCGGCGACCTGCGCGACCTGCTCGCGCACCGGCATCACCGGTGGAGGCGGTGGCGCGGCGGCGCGCCACGGATCGGCGGTCGCGGTCGCCGGCCGCGCGTCGAGCTCGGCG
>JAIOQA010000029.1 GCA_021413675.1 Deltaproteobacteria bacterium
CGCGATGGCCGCGCTGGTCGGCCTCGTGCTGCGCCGCCGGCGGCGCTGACGCGGCCGCGGCCCGCAGCGGTCCGCCGGGCGGGCTGCAGCCTCGCCCGCGCGAACGCGCTCAGGTCAGAACACCTGCTTGCGCTTCGACGACGACAGGATGCCCATCTGCTCGCGGTACTTCGCGACGGTGCGGCGGGCGATGTCGATGCCGGTCTTCTTGAGCAGCTCGACCAGCTTCTGATCCGAGTGCGGACGCTTCACGTCCTCGGTGTGGATGAGCTCCTTGATCTTCGACTTCACCGCCTGCGACGCCATGTCGTCGCCGTTGGTGCGCGAGATGCCCGAGTTGAAGAAGAACTTCAGCTCGAAGATGCCCTGCGGGGTGTGGACGTACTTGTTGGTCGTCACGCGCGAGACCGTGGACTCGTGCATGCCGATGTCCTCGGCGACATCGCGGAGGATCAGCGGCTTCAGGTGCGCGATGCCCTTGTCGAAGAACTCGCGCTGGAACTTCAGGATCGACTCGGCGACCTTGATGATCGTGCGCTGGCGCTGCTGGATCGAGCGGATGAGCCACTGCGCCGAGCGCAGCTTGTCCTGGACGTAGTCCTTGGACGCGGCCGAGTTGCCCATCGCGCTGCGGTAGAAGCCGCTGATCTTGAGCTTGGGCAGGCCGTCGTCGTTGGGCACGACGAAGAACTTGTCGCCCACCTTGTGGATGTGGACGTCGGGGGTGATGTAGTGCGGGTCGTCGGAGGCGTACTCGCGGCCGGGCCGCGGGTCGAACTCCATGATGACCTTGGCGGCCTCGTGGACCTCCTCGAGCGGCTGCTTCAGGTCGCGGACGATCGCCTGGTAGTTCTTCTTCTCGAGGTTCTCGAGGTGGCTCTTGATGATCTTGACGACGAGGTCGTCGTCCTGGCCGGCGTGGATCGCCTGGATCAGCATGCACTCCTTGAGCGAGCGCGCGCCGACCCCGATCGGGTCGAAGGTCTGGATCTTCTCGAGCACCAGCTCGCACTCCTCGAGCGAGGCGCCGCAGTCGTCGGCGATGTCGGCGAGGGGCGGATCCTTGAAGTAGCCATCGGCGTCGATGTTGCCGATGATCGCGAGGCCGATCTGGACCTGCTCGTCGGGCAGGCCGGCCATGCGCAGCTGCCAGCCCAGGTGGTCGGTGAGCGACGGCGGCTTGGTGAGCGTGGCCTCGAGCGAGGGCATCTCCTCGCTGTCGCCGCGGTAGGCCGGCATCGGCGCGGCCATCGTGTAGTTGTCGAGGTAGTTCTCCCAGTCGATCTCGCCGACCGCGGCGCCATCGATCTTCACCTCGGCCGTCGACGCACCCTCGACGATGGGCTGCTCCATCGGCGTCTCGGTGTTGCCGGCGTTCTCGATCTGCATCGCCTGCTGCTCGTCACCGCCGAGCAGCTCGCGCTCCTTGGCCCGCTCCTGGGCCGACTCGAAGTCGTCCTCGAGAATCGGGTTCTCGAGCATCTCCTCGTGGACCATGTCCACGAGCTCCATCCTCGATAGCTGCAGGAGCTTGATCGCCTGCTGCAGCTGGGGTGTCATCACCAGCTGCTGCGAGAGCCTCAGCTCCTGTCGCATCTCCATGCCCATGAGCGACTCCTGTAATTCCGACTTGTTAGCTCGGATACGTCCGCCGAGAGGGACTCGGTACGGAGCTTGAATAGGAGACTACTCGCAGGCGAGGGCGGAGTAAAGGGTGCGTGGCCCGTGTCTTGCAGAGTGCATGGAACGACAAAAGGGCTCTCTGTCAAGAGGCCCTTTGCGGGATCCGTACCAAGCTGAGATCGCAGCGGAATCCGACGGGATTTTCGGCCTCCCTGGGCCCCAAAAATCAACCCCGGAGAGAAACGGGGCTGATCGCGGGGTCGAATCAGTCCGATCTCTGCAGGTTCGGGGCCTGATTTTGCCGGGTCGGCGCTCGGCGCGCCGCCGGGATCAGGATTTCCGCTTGTCGGCGCGCTCGTGGTACTCGACCGCGGCCTTCACGAACCGCGAGAACAGCGGGTGCGGGGCCTGCGGCCGTGACTTGAACTCGGGGTGGAACTGGCACGCCACGAAGTACGGGTGCTGCGGCAGCTCGATCATCTCGACCAGGCGGCCGTCCGGCGACAGTCCCGACAGCACCATGCCGTGCTTGGTGAGCGTGTCGCGGTAGTTGTTGTTCACCTCGTAGCGGTGGCGGTGGCGCTCCGAGATCTCGGTCGCGCCGTAGGCCTCCGCCGCCTTGGTGCCCGCGGTCAGCACGCACGGATACGCGCCGAGCCGCATCGTGCCGCCCTTGTCGGTCACGCCGCGCTGGTCGGGCATGAAGTCGACGACCGGGTGCGCGGTGGCCGCGTCGATCTCGACCGAGTTCGCGCCGGCGAGGCCGCACACGTTGCGGGCGTACTCGACCACCGCCATCTGCAGGCCGAAGCAGATGCCGAAGAACGGCAGGCCGCGCTCCCGCGCGAACCGGACCGCGCTGATCTTGCCCTCGGTGCCGCGCGCGCCGAAGCCGGGCGCGACGAGGATGCCGTCGTACTTGCCGAGCTGCGCGGCGATGTCGCCGGTCTCGAGCAGCTCGGAGTCGATGTGGTGGATCTCGACGCGCGAGTCGTTGGCGGCGCCGGCGTGCAGGAGCGCCTCGTTGAGGCTCTTGTACGACTCGACCAGCTGGACGTACTTGCCGACGAAGCCGATGACGACCTTCCGCTTCGGCTGCGTGATGTGGTTGACGACCTCTTCCCAGGCGCCGAGCTGCGACGCGCGCGACCAGATGTTGAGCATCGACGCGAGGCGGCCATCGAGGCCCTGCTCCGCCAGCACCAGCGGCAGGCGGTAGATCGTGTCGACGTCGACCGACTGGAAGACGGCATCGGCGGCGACGTTGCAGAACATCGCCATCTTGCGCAGCACGTCCTCGGCGAGTCGGCGCTCGCAGCGACAGACGAGGATGTCGGCCTGGATGCCGATCTCGCGCAGCTTCTGCACCGAGTGCTGGGTCGGCTTGGTCTTGTGCTCGCCGGCGGCGCCGATGAACGGCACCAGCGTCAGGTGGACCGAGACCGAGTTCTGGTAGCCGAGCTCGATGCGCAGCTGGCGCACCGCCTCGAGGAACGGCAGCGACTCGATGTCGCCGACCGTGCCGCCGACCTCGACGATCAGCAGGTCGAAGCCCTCGGCGCAGCGCAGGACCCGCTGCTTGATCTCGTCGGTGATGTGGGGGATGACCTGGACCGTCGAGCCCAGGTACTCGCCGCGCCGCTCCTTGGCGATGACGGTCGAGTAGATCTGGCCGGTCGTGATGTTGTTCAGCTTCGACATCTTGGTCGAAACGAACCGCTCGTAGTGGCCGAGGTCGAGGTCGGTCTCGGCGCCGTCGTCGGTGACGAACACCTCGCCGTGCTGCACCGGGTTCATCGTGCCCGGGTCCACGTTGAGGTACGGATCGAGCTTCATGTTCGCGACCCGGAGGCCGCGGTTCTCCATCAGCGCGCCGATGGAAGCCGACAGGAGACCCTTACCGAGCGACGATACGACGCCGCCGGTCACGAACACGAACTTGGTCTGGTTCGCCATTTTCGTAATAATTCCCGTCGTTTAATAGCAGGACCCAGCGCCAACGCCGGACGTGTTCTACCGGGCCGCGACGGGGATGGCAATCGTGAAATGCCGGTGTCTTTCGGGAGATGATCGCGCGTGCGATCGACGCCATTCGCGTGATCGGAACTGCGCCGCGCGCGGTATGTTCGATCCTCCCGGTAGCGATCGCGGGAGATCGAAAGTCGATTTCGATCTCGCGACCACCGCGATGAACGCAGCCGCCGTGCGCGCGCTATCGCGCGGGCGCGAGCCGGGCCGCGAGCCGCGCGACCTCCGCGACCAGCGGCGCGCCGCGCACGGGATCGATCATCGCGACGTAGCTGGCGAAGCCCGCGGCGCTCGTGAGCACGTCGCCGCTCGCGCCCCAGCGCGCGCCCTCGAGGCCGCGGCGATCGAGGTGGTGCAGGAGCGCGCGGAACCGGCGCAGCTGATCGCGCGGCACGCCCAGCCGCTCGTTGACGACCAGCCCCGTGACCTCCTGCCGGCGGCCGCGGCGCAGCACGCGGGTCTTGTCGGGGTGCACGACGAACCCCTCCTGCCCGACGAGCCAGCGGACCTGCGTGAGCAGCTTGCCGGCGCGCTCGACCGCGGCCGGGGCGGTGGCAGAGAACGTGAGGTCGTCGGCGTAGCGGGTGTACGTGAAGCCGAGCGCGGTCGCCGCGCCGCGCAGCCGGCGATCGAGCCGGCGGCACAGCAGGTTGGTGATCGCGGGGCTCGCGGGCGAGCCCTGCGGCAGGCGCCGCGCCGCCGCGCTCGCGGCGACGTGCCAGACCTGGCCGTCGAGCTCGACCGCCTCGGTCACCGGCTCGGTCGCGAGCAGCGCGAACGCGGTCGCGACCTGCTCGCCGTAGCCGAGCGCGCGGAAGAGGCCCTTCACCCGCGGCAGCTCGACCGTCGGGAAGAAGTCCTGGAGGTCGAGGTTCACGACCACGGCGGCGCCGACGTGCGGCCGCGCGTTGGTGACGATCGAACGACCCGCGCAGAAGCCGTGGGCCGCGTCGTGGGTCGGCACCTTCGCGAGGATCTGCGCGAGCAGCCAGTGCTGCGCGCGCTTGAGCCGCGGCATCGGCGCCGAGATCGCGCGCACGCCGCCCGACTTCTTGGGCATCGTGAAGCGCCGGTAGTGGCTGATGCGCGACGCGCGGCGCGCGAACGCCAGGAAGCGCAGCTCACCGACGGTGATGCCCATCGCCTGTGCGACCTCGGCCGCGGTCGCGAACGCCGGCAGGCCCTGGGCCGCGAGCCGCGCGCGGTCGCAGGTCGTGTCCTGCATGCCGCCCGAGACCTCGGCGCCGAGAAAGGTGAGCTCGAGCGCCTGCCGCGCGCGCCACGCCGCGGCCCGCGCCGCGCGCTCGCGCAGCCGGCGGGCCTTGGTCTCGCGGCGCTTGTCCTTGGAGGCCCGCAGCCGCTGCTTGCGGGCCTCGCGCCGCAGCTCGTTGACGTTGGCGAGCTTGTCGCGCTCGGCGCGCAGCGCGGTCAGCCGCTGCTGCAGCTCGCCCTGGCGCCGGACCTCCTCGGCGGGGTCGCCGGGCAGCCCCGCGGCCGGCCAGAACCCGAAGCGGATCATCTCCTCGAGGATGACCTCGTCCTTCGACGACGCGCGGATGCGGTCGTACAGCGCCTGGCGACGATCGCTCATGAGCGCGCGGCTCCCGCCCGGCGGCCGCGCTCCGCTCGCCTGAAAAAATGCGCGCGCAACGACGGAGCAACCTTCGTACAGCTCTCAGGACTGGATCGTCTCAACTCGAGCGAGGGCGCCACCACGCGTCGCATGACATCTGCGAGATGCCACTCGGTATCGACGCGTGGTGGCAGCCCTCGCACAGTCACGAGCGAGCCAGTGACGCATGAGGGGCCAGGTCGCATGGACGGCGAAACGCCGCCCGGTTGCAAGGTCCAGTGCTCCGTCGTCGCGCGCGCGAAACTCCTTGGGGGTGCGAGGTGGTGAGAACGTGAAGCGATCACAGGTCCTCCAGCGCCGCGCGAAACTCGGCGAGGAAGAGCTCGTCGGTGCCGAAGACACCGAGGGCGTGTTGCGAGTGGCGCAGGGCATCGACCACGGCGGCGGCGCGCCCCGCCGGGCGCTTCGCCGCCCGGGCGGCGAGCGTGAGCTCGGTGAGCAGCGCCTCGCGATCGCCGAACTCGATCGCGGTGACCGCGAGACGCGCGAGCACCGCGGCGATCGCCGTGCGCATCGGATCGTCGGCGACGGGCGCCGCGGCTTCGCCGGGCTTGCCCTTGCCGGTGAGCCTGTCCCAGACCCGCCGGAACCAGCCCTTGCGCGGCACGGCGGCGGCATCGGCGGCGACCTCGGCGGC
>JAIOQA010000030.1 GCA_021413675.1 Deltaproteobacteria bacterium
TCGGCGGCGGGCTCGAACGAGGGCAGCGCCGGTTCGGGCGCGGGCGCCGGCACGGCGGCCGCGAACCCGGGCTCGGCCGCGGAGCCGCCGACGCGCGCGGGCTCGGGCTCGAGCAGCCGCAAGCCGCCCGCGGGTGGCGGCAGCGGCTCGAGCGGGCGCAAGCCGCCCGGCGGTGGTGGTTCGGAGCCGGCGGTGACGCCGCCGCCCAAGGGTGGCAAGTGCTCGATGGACGAGGTCGGCTGCTTGCTCGCCGAGCACCCGCCCGCGTGCTGCTCGATCTACGGCGGCAAGGGTGGCGGCGGCGGTGGCGGTGGCACCAGCAAGCCGCCCGTCGGCGGTGGCGGCGGCGGCGGTGGTGGTGACAGCGATCTGCCCGAGGAGCTCGACCGCGCCGCGATCTCGGCGGGCGTGGGCAACGTGAAGAGCCGCATCCTCGGCTGCGGCGACAAGTCGTCGGCGAAGGGCGAGGTCAAGGTCTCGGTGAAGGTCTCGCCGAGCGGCAGCGTCTCGAGCGTCAGCGTGAAGAACACGCCGGACGCCGCGCTCGGCAGCTGCGTCGCCAGCGCGATCCAGAAGGCGTCGTTCAAGAAGACCCAGAAGGGCGGGTCGTTCTCGTACCCGTTCATTTTCCGGTAGCCAGCGCGCCGCGAAGCACCGCAGGCAAGGTCGACCGCGCGTGACCCGCGCGGTCGAGTCGTTTTCGGCGACCGCTTCGGGCGTCACTGCTTCCGACGACGCGCCAGGAGCACGACGGCCGCGCCGATCGCGAGCAGCGCGACCAGCCCGGCGATCCACATCCACGCGCGCGAGCCGCCGCCACCGGTCGCGACGCCCGCGCACACGCCGCCGCCGATCGGGCGGGCGTCGTCGGCGGTGAAGCCGAGGGTGAAGCCCTCGTGGGCGATCGGGCCGCCCGCGCCCTGCCAGCGCGCGTCGTGATCGACGAGATCGATCAGCCCCAGCCGCGCCCTGGTGACCCGCACACCCGGGCTGTCCTCGATGCGCAGCTCGGTCTCGCCCGGGCGCTGCAGCGCGAACGCGTCCACGAGCGTGATCGTGTGCTCACCGCCGGCGGTGGGCAGGCATAGCCAGCCGATCAGGTCGACCGAGAACGCGCCAGCGCCGGTCGTGGGCGTGCCCATGCCGACCGAGATCTGCGCCCACGTGATCGGCGTCCGCGCGCCGTCGACGGTGATCGTCAGCGCCGGTCCGACCTGTCCGCCCAGCGCGGCGCCGAACGCGTTGGCCTCGTCGTCGCCGATCGCGCCGTCGCGGTTGCGATCGATCTCGCGGCGCGCGGCCGCACCCGGCACCTCGCCGAAGTACACCGTGTACGCCAGCCGGACGCGATCGGCGAGCGGCGTCAGCTTGAGGTAGCGGTTGTTGTCGTCGAGCGACGGCGCGACGTGCGCGCGCGCCGCCCCGCCAACCAGGGCCGCGAGGGCGAGCGGCAGCGCGGCACGGCGAACGGTGGCGGGGCGCATCGGCGATATCCTGCACGCGCGGCGTGAGGTGATCCAGCGCACCGCACGCGCTCGTTGACCGGTATCGCGCGCGCTGCGTATGCTGCGCGCCGAGGAGGACTCATGACGTACCTGCGCCTAGTTTCGGCCGCGGTGATGGCGATGCCATTGTTCGCGGTGACTGCCTGTGGTGGTGACCCCGCGCCCTTGCCCCCGCTGTTCGAGCCCAAGCCCGAGTGCGTGGGCGCTGCGATCGATGCATTCCACGGTGGCAACACCCAGGTCCTCTCGGCGCTGTCGATCGGCGAGAAGGCCGATGGCTTCGATCTCGACGGTGACGGCAAGCCCGACAACAAGCTCGCCGCCGCCGGCTCGCTCGCCAAGACCGCGATCGAGGACTCGTTCAAGAAGTACGACGTCCTGATCCCGATCGAGTTCTTCGACGTCACCGCGCTCGCGCCCGACACGTGCGTGAAGTTCGCGCTGTACCTCGGCGCCGATCCGTACCGCACCGATCTCGATGGCGATGGCCAGCAGGCCACCGTCCCCGAGGGCGACTGCGACGACACCAACACGCCCGCCGGGATCGCCGCCCACCGCGGCGCGACCGAGGATCCGACCAACGGCAAGGACGACGACTGCGACGGCAAGGCCGACGAGGACGACGCCAACGTGCCGTCGACCAAGACCGACAACAAGGACGCCGACGCGTTCACGATCGCCCAGGGCGACTGCGACGACAACGACGACACCGTCGGACCGGGCATGCCGGAGATCTGCGGCGACGGCAAGGACAACGACTGCGACGGCGTCGCCGATCGCACCGACAACGCCGATGGCATCTCGACCGCGTGCAACCCGTTCGACAGCACGCCCGATCCGATCGACATCGATCCGCGCTCGCTCGACACCGCGGGCCAGCCGCTCATCCAGTTCACCTCGGGCGAGCTGACCATGAACGCCGATGGCTCGCTCCAGCTCGACGCTGGCCCGTCCTTGTTCGAGGTCTCGCTGCCGCTGTCCAGCGACATCAACCTGACCCTCAAGATCACCGGCGCGACGATCTCCGCGAAGGTCGTCGCCGATGGCGACAGCTTCCACCTCGAGAACGCCAAGCTCGGCGGCGTGCTCGACGCGCGCACCGCCGACACGATCCGCGGCCTCGAGGTCTCGCAGATCATGCTGACCAAGGAGGACTCGCTCCTCGACGCCGCGTTCGCCAACGTGCTCGGCCCGATCCTCGCGCTGCCGGCGCTGCCGCCCGGCGACAAGCACAAGGGCTGCCGGACCCCGGACATCGACGTCGATCGCGACGGCCTCGAGGCGTTCTGCGACGAGGATCCGAACGACGAGTTCAAGGTCGTCGATCTCTGCGTCGACGGCGACGGCACCGAGGTCCGCGACGAGAAGGACGCCTCGGGCAAGGTCACCAAGCACTGCACCGAGGCGCTCGACGGCAACGGTAAGCCGCGCTTCGTCGACGGCATCTCGGTGCTGCTGAAGTTCACGACCGCGCGCACGACGCTCGTCCCGCCGACCTGAGCGCGGCTGGCGAACCATCGTGCGATCGGCGGCGCGTGGGTTTCGTCCCTGCGCGCCGTCGGAACGGGGTAGGCTCGGGATCCGCTGCTGCCGGAGATGCCATGAGACGCTCACCCTGGTCGTTCCTCGTCGCGCTACCGCTGGCCGTGCTCGGCTGCGGTGGCGGCGCCGACAAGCTCGCCGGCGAGGCCTGCACGGCCTCGTCGGAGTGCGGGCCGAGCCTGCTGTGCGACTTCAGCAAGACGCCCGCGGTGTGCGCCGCGTCGGGGCCGATCCCGGCCGATGCTGCGCCCGACGCCGATCCCACGCAGCCCGACGCGATGCCGGTGCCCGACGCCGCGCCGGGCGCGCCCGACGCGAAGCCCGACGCGACCCCGGCGCCCGACGCCAACGTCGACGCGACGGTCGATGCCACGGTCGACGCGACGGTCGACGCCGCGATCTGAGCGGTTAGCTTTGGCCCAGCGGCTCCCGCGGATGGGGTAGCCTGCGGCCCGATGCGTGAACGCGGCCTCGAGTTCAAGGTCGGCCTGCTCCTCCTGGTGGCCGGCGCGATCCTCGTCGGGTTCATCTTCGTCCTCGGCAACTTCAACCTCGGCTCGGGCTTCGTGGTCTACGTCGACTACGACTACAGCGGCAGCCTGCAGCCCGGCGCGCCGGTGAAGGTCGCCGGCATCAAGGTCGGCAAGGTCAAGGACGTCGAGTTCAAGGGCGGCGTGCTCGATCCGGTCACCAAGCGCCGGGTCCAGGTCCGGGTCGAGGCGTGGATCGAGGATCGCGCCCACGACGCGGTCCGCGCCGACTCCGAGTACTTCATCAACACCGCCGGCGTGCTCGGCGAGCAGTACCTCGAGATCGTGCCGGGCAAGGACTACGACCACCCGCCGGTCGCCGAGAACGCGATCGTGCGCGGCAGCGATCCGCCGCGCACCGATCTCGTGCTGTCGCGGCTCTACGAGGTGCTCGACAACCTGTCCGACGTGCTGCGCAAGGACAAGGACACGATCAAGAACCTGCTCGAGAACAGCGCGAGCGCGGTCGCGCAGGTCAACACGATCCTCCGCGACAACCAGGGCGAGGTGAAGAAGCTCATCACCAGCGCCGGCTCGCTCGCCGATCAGGCGTCGCAGTCGCTGACCCGGGTCAACGTCGGCCTGGGCGACGGCAAGGTCCTCGCCCAGACCCTGCGCGACGCCGACGCGCTGCTCATCAGCGCCCGCGGCTCGATCGGCGCGGTCACGCCGCCGGCGGTCGCGCTGCTGACCGATGCGACGCGGGTCACCGGCATGGTCACCGACGAGCGCGTCGATCGCGCGCTCGCGGTCGCCGACAAGGCCGCGACCGCGGTGACCAAGGCCGGCGGCCTGCTCGACAACGTCGACGGCATGGTCAGCGATCTGCGCGCCGGCAAGGGCACCGCCGGGGCCTTGCTGGTCAAGGAGGATGTCTACGCCGACATCCGCGAGCTGATCCGCGACCTCAAGCGCAATCCGTGGAAGTTCTTCTGGAAGGAATGAGCGTGGGCGTGCGATCGGGGGCTGCGTGGCGCTGAGCAGCGCCGACACCCGCGCCGCTCACCTCGGCGGCGTCGTGCTGGTGCTGGTCGCCGGCGCGGTCGCGTTCGCGATCTTCTTCGCCGATCGCGTGCACATCGGCGCGTCCATCCGCGTGCAGGTCTACTTCGGGCACGTCGGCGCGCTGTCCGAGGGCGCCTCGGTCATGGTCGCCGGCAAGCGCATCGGCGTCGTCGACACGATCGGCCTGGTGCCCGCCGCTGGCCTGCCCGCCGACCACCCGCTCGCCGGCCGCGGCGGCGCGGTCGCCTACCTGCGCATCGATCAGGGGCGCCGCGACATGGCGCCCCACAACGGCGAGTACTTCGTGTCGTCGCGCGGCGCCCTCGGCGAGCGCTACCTCGAGATTGGGCCGCCGCGCGATGGCGCCGCGTTCGACCGCCCGGTCACCGAGGGCGATCGCATCCGCGGCATCGATCCGCCGTCGATCGATCGCGCGCTGCAGAACACCTACGAGAACCTGCAGTACGCCCGCGCATTCGCGCGCGACGTCGGCCCGCAGGCCCGCGCGCTCGTGTCCGAGATCCAGACGCTCGGCGGCCAGCTGATCGAGCTCGACGACGCGCTCGGCCCCGGCGGCTTCGGCGACATCCGCAGCCGCTGGCAGGCCGCGATGACCGAGGCCCAGGACGCGTGGGCCCAGCTCGGCGCCGCGGGCGCTGACCCCGCGCACCTCGAGGCCATGGCCGCCTCGGTGGGGCGCACCGCCGAGTCGTTGCGCGCCGCGCTGTCGCTCCTCCGCGGTCGCGCCGAGCTCATGCAGGCCGGCCTCGATCACACGCTCGCGAAGGCCCGAGGCGCCGAGCCTTCGCTCCAGAAGCTGCGCGACGCGATCGCCAGCGCCCAGACCCTCACGACCAAGCTCGACGGCGTGCTCGCCAAGGTCCAGGACATGGCCGCGCGCTTCGCCCGCGGCGAGGGCTCGCTCGCCCGGCTCGGCAGCGATCCCGAGTTCCCCGAGGACGCCAAGGAGCTGGGCAAGATCTTGAAGCGCACGCCGTGGCGCGTCGTCGGGCACCCGCAGGACGACGACAAGTAGCGCGCCGCGCCGACGCTAGAACACGAAGGTCAGCGCCGCCGAGATCCGGGTGTCCGCGCGATCCGCGCCCCTGGTCAGCGGCTCGGCGAGCTCGGCCCGCACCGACCACGACGGCGCGGGCGCGTACTTGATCGTCGCGACACCCTGGTGCGCCGCGGTCAGCGGGCCGACCACGCCGCCGTCCTGCGCGCCCAGCCTTGCGTAGTCGTAGCGGCCGACGAGGGTGGTCCGCCCGAGGATGTAGCCGAGCTGGACGTACGCGCCGCGCTCGAAGCGCTGGAAGTAGCCGTGGCGCTGCGATCCGAACAGGGCCTGCGCGACCTCGGCGTTGATGACGAGGCTGCCGACGCGCGCCGTGACATCGACGTCGGCGAGCGTGAGGCGCTCGGGTCCGTCGGGATCGCCGGTCGGCGAGGTCCGGCCGGTGTAGCCCGACACGCCGAGCGACGCGGTGCGCGCCTCGCCGCGGCCGATGCGGATCTCGGCCCGGGCGCCGAGCGCCTTGTCCCAGTTGCTGTCGGCCAGGTTCGAGCGCAGGCCGCCGATGAACCCGAGCGCGCCCTCGTCGGTCTCGGCCGCCGCGCCCGGGTGCTCGTCGAGGCCGTTGGCGACGTACGCGGCGTACGCGAGGGTGACGTCGCCGCGCGCGAGCTCGCCGCGCAGCTGCACGCCGACGTCGGACCACTCGACGGGCACGACCTCGGACATCATCAGCGGGCGATCGATCTGCGCCCAGCGAAACGACGGGTGCAGCGACTCGTTGAAGCGCCCGAATGGGACGAGGAACTTGCCCGTCCGGATCACCAGCGCGCGCGAGCCGAGCGGTAGCCAGTCGACCATCGCGTACTCGATGTTGATGCCCGCGCCGCCGTGCTCGAACTCGAGCTCGAGCTCGCCGGACAGGTCGTCCGACATCCGGACGCTCAGGATCGGGTTGAAGTGCGACGCGTCGAAGCTGGCGTCCTTCTGGTTGGGCACCATCGAGAACTTGAGATCGCCGTACCCCGACCAGTTGGTCTCGATCCCGAAGAACCGGAGCTGCTTGCCGAAGGTGTCGGGCGCGTCCTTCGGCGCGTCGGTGTCGGGCGTGTCAGTGTCGGGCGCGTCGTTGATGTGCGCGAGCAGGTTCTGTTCGTCGGCGGGCGCGGGCGCGGGCGCCGCGGCTGGCGCTGGCGGTTCCGCTGGCGCGTCGGCGGGCGGGATCGCTGGCTCGACGGGCGCGGGGTCGGGCTCCGGCGGGGCATCGGCGGCCGCCGGCGTCGCGCGCGCGAGCGCGAGGACCAGCAGCGCGGCGGTCGTGTTGCGGCGGCGCACTAGAGCTGCCCCCGCCCGTAGGCGGCGCGGAGCTCGGCGGCGATCGCGCCGGCGCCGCGGCCGGCGCGCGCGGCGCGGACGATCGTGTAGTAGATCGCGCTCGGGTGCACCTCGATCAGCTGACCGGGCGCGAAGCTCGCGAACGCCTCCTCGACCAGCCCGCCGCTGACCCCGTGGATCGACGCGGGCGCGAGCCCGCGGGTCACCGCCTCGCCCTCGATGACGCTCATCACCTTGGCGAGCTCCTTCATGCTGCGCGCCGGCGCGGCGATCGCGTCAGTCGGCGCGGGCGCACCGGCATCGGGCGGCGGCGGGGCGAGCGCCGCGGTGGGCGCGAGTGGCATCGCCGCGTCGGGCGGTGGCGGCGCGGCATCGGGCGGGGCGATGCTCGCGACCAGCGGCGGCGCGTCAGGCGGTGGCGCCACCGCCGCGACGGCGACGGCGGCGGTATCGGGCGCGCCGGGCAGGAGCGCCACCCGCGTCTCGCGGTTCGCGTGGATCGTGATCGTGCGATGGACCGGCGCGAGGTGCGCCTGGCGCACGACCACCTCGTGCGGGCCGCGCGCCTCGGTCCGCCGCGTGAACGAACCGTGCGCGATCAGCTGGCCGTCGACGTACACCGTGGCGCCCGGCGCGGCCGCCACGGTCAGCGTGCCGACCTCGGCGCTCGGCGCGGCGGCCGCGGGCTGCAGGGCGCCGACCTCGATCAGCAGGCGCTGACCGTCGGGATCGTCGGGCGCGCGATCGAGGAGCGCGTCGACCGCCGCGAGCGCGCCCGCGTGATCTCGCGCGTCGAGCGCGTGGCGCGCGCGCTCGCGCAGCTGCCCGAGGTCGATCCGGTCCCCGAGGGTCGTCATCGCGACGTCGAGCGCGGCGTCGTCGATCGGGTGCTTCCGCGCGCGCGCGAGCATGTCGGACGCGGCCTGCCAGCGGTGCGCGTCGGCGAGGCGCGCGGCCTCCTCGAGGTACACGCGGACCTGGTCGGCCGGGGACGCCGCGACCGGCGCGAGCGCCGCCGCGGCGGGCGCGATCCGCGCCGGCGCCGCGCCGTGTGCTCCGCCCTGGGTCAGCAGGTACAGCGCCACCGCGGCGACCCCGACCAGCCCCGCGCCGCCGATCGCGATCGATCGCAGCGGGCGGCGTCGCCGCGTCGGCGTCTGCGCCGCGGCGATGCTCCACATGCGTGAGGATCGCTCGGCGCCGCCGCGGCCCGGGGTCGGTGTCACGATCGCCTCGGCGTAGGCGTCGCCGGCGAGATCGCTCGCCTCCTCGTCGCTGCACAGCTCCCCGATCCAGTCGGCGAGATCCTGCGCCGCGGCGCTCGACCGGCTGCTCGCGAACCCGGTCAGCGCGCGCTGCAACTCGGCACCGGACGGGCGGTCGGCGGGCTCGGGCGCCATCGCCGCGAGCAGGATCTCCTCGAGCTCGGGCGGATAGTCGGGGCGGACCTCGCGCGGCCGCGGGAACGTCCCCGCGATCCGCGCCGCGAACAGCTCGCCCTCGGTGGCGGCGTTGAACGGCCGCTGCCCGACGGTGGCCTCGTACAGGCAGACCCCGAGCGCATAGATGTCGGCGCGGTGATCGACCGGGCGCCCCAGCATCTGCTCGGGCGCCATGTACGAGATCTTGCCCTTGATGAGCCCGACGTTGGTCAGCGCGCGATTGCCGCGGGCCTTCGCGACGCCGAAGTCGAAGACCTTCGCGGTGCCGTCGAGCGAGATGATGATGTTGTGCGGGCTGATGTCGCGGTGGACCAGGCCCAGCGGCGCGCCGCTGGCGTCGCGCGCGTTGTGCGCGTAGTGCAGCCCCGCCGCGACGCCCGCGCCCAGCTGCGCAAACTCGCCGTACCGCGGCGGTCGGGCGGTGGGCCGCAGCCGGAGCAGATGGGCCAGCGTCGGGCCGTGTACGTACTCCATCGCGATGTACGGAACCCCGTCGAGCTCGTCGATCTCGAAGATCTGCACGATGTTGGGGTGGCTCAGGTTCGCCGCGACCCGCGCCTCGTCGAGGAACATCCCTAGGAACGCCGGGTCATGCGTGATGTCGGGGCGAATCCGCTTGATCACCACCTGCTTGTCGAATCCCCCGATCCCGCGCCGACGGCACAGAAAGACCTCGGCCATCCCACCGACGCCGAGGCGTCTATCGACGGAGTACTTGCCCAGTGTCGGCTCGACCATCGCGCCCTCTCGAAGCAGACGGGTGCCGGACGGTTCGCTGGAATTCAGCGAACCGTTGCGGCGATCGCGCGGCTGCGTGTCTCGCACTCCCATGCACGCCCCTCGGCACGATGCATGGTTGTCTGCAGCGACGATGTCGATGCAGTCTGGCAACCTTGGTAGCAGGCCGCGTCGAGCCCATCAATCTCGTTGATATTTGTAAGCTCACCGCGTCGTCACCAGCGTCCCGCTTCGAGGTCATGCGTGACCCGGGGAGTTCACCGACGCTGATGCAACTCCTGCGCGGCTGCGCCGAGATTGCAGCTCGCGAGTTGCGGGCGCGTCAGGGCGGCGGCAGATAGCCGTCGCGGCGGTAGTTGCCGCGGCCGGTCGGCCAGAGCATGCAGTTCGCGCTCGAGCCCGCGACGCTGTACACGAGCACCTGACGGACGCGATCCTCGCCGTCCTTGAGCGACACCACGATGTCGAGCACGCCATCGCCGTCGGCGTCGGCGATCGTGGGCACCGGCATCGCGCCGCGGCCGGGCAGCGGCAGGCGGTGGAGGAGGTTGCCGGCGGCGTCGAGCACGAACAGCTCGCCGCCGCTCGTGGTCGTGTAGGTCGCGAAGACCAGCTCGGGCACGCCATCGCCCGAGAGATCCGCGGCCACCACGCCGCCGGTCGCGACGTCGGCGCGCGTGGTGTAGGTCGTGCTCCACAGCGGCTGCGCCTGGGCGTCGAACGCGTGGATCGCGCCATCGAAGCCAGCGAACACCAGCTCGGGCCCGGGGTGATCGGGATACAGCTCGACCACGCTCACCTGGTTGGTGATGCCCACGATGTTGTCGCCGTAGTCCCAGAGCCCCGACAGGAACCCGGGGACGTGCGGTGGCGCGACCCACGCGTCGGGGCGCGTGCCGTCCTTGCGCGTGACCCACAGCGCCACGCCGCGCTCGCGATCGCTCTGCGCCACGTTCTGCACCGAGCCCAGCGCGATCAGCTCGCCGACGCCGTCGCCGTCGAGATCGGCGATCGCCGGCGCGGTGTTGGTGAAGTGGCCCTGGCTGTCGACGTCCTCGTTGTCGCTGTAGCCCTGCTGTGCGAGCGCGTAGTCGAGCATGAAGCGGATGCCGCTGAACTTGGTGCGGCCGTCGAAGATCGGCGCGGCGTCGAACGCGCGGCCGGTGCCGTCGTGCAGCGAGTTGTACGAGTTGTCCTGGGTCGCGAAGATGTCGGAGCGACCGTCGCCGTCGACGTCGCCGAGCGCGAGGTTCTGATCGTAGCCGCCGGTGACGTAGCAGGCCGCATCGCATCCGGCGCTGCCGCCGGTGTTGGGCGGGAAGCCGCTGACGATCGATCCGTTCGCCTCGACCGCGATCACGATGTCGCGCTGGGCGTTGGCCTCGAGCGGCGTGGACGTCACCGCGACCAGCTCGAGCGCGCCGTCGCCATCGACGTCGCCCGCGGCCAGGCTGCGCAGCTCGTCGCGCCAGGTGAACGGGAAGCCGGGCAGGGCGGTGCCGTCGGCGCCGAACGCGTAGATCATGTCGCGCGACGCGACCGCGACCTCGAGGCCCGGGCGGCTGGGCAGCAGATCCGCGACCACCGGCGACGACCAGATGCGCCCGCCGGTGGTGGCGCGCCACGCGACCGTGCCGGCCGCCCCACTCACGTGCCAGACCAGCAGCAGCTCGTCGCGCGGCACGACGATCTCGATCGTGCCATCGCCGTCGAGGTCCGCGACCGCCGGCGACGCGAGCCACGCCTCCTGATAGCGATCGGCGAGCGTCGCCAGCAAGGTCGGCTCTGCGACCGTCGACGAGCCGCCGCCGGTCGCGGGCGCGCAGCTCGGCGCGGGCAGCGGCAGCGGATCGGATGGCGTGGTGCCACCGCACGCGAGGAGCGTGACCAGCGGCGCGACCAGCGTGCGAGCGGACAGCGTACGCGCGAGCATCCCCATGCTGGGATCGTACGCCAGCGGCCGGCGTGTGGGGCGCGGTGGCGCGACCCGGGCCGCGCCGGTTGACCTGGGGACCCGTGTGCGGCTGGCCCATCGTGGTCCACCGCTGGTCCACGTCAGCCGACGGTCTGTCCCCAGCGATGCGCGATGCGCGGTGAGGCGGTGTGGGCGTCGCGGCCATCGCACGAGCTTCATGCGTGGCCCGGCGCGCAACACTCCGGTTCGCGGACGCGGCCTGATCGCCGCCGCGCGTGTGCACACGACTGTCCGCACGTCGGACGGTCTCGGGTTTCGCTTCCACTCCTCGCACGTTCCTCGTAGGCTCGACGAGCGTGGGGATCGACAACTCGAGGGCCGAGGTGGCCACGGCCACCGGCGTGCTGACGGTGCCGGCGACTGACGACGTGGGCCTGTCGCTCCTGGTCTACGTGGGCGGCGTCGTCCAGGTCCATCCCCTCGATGACGCGCCGATCGAGCTCGGGCGCTCCCGATCGTGCCGGATCACGATCGAGCACCCGTCGGTGTCGCGGCGCCACGCGACGCTCGAGCTCGAGCCGCTCACGATCGCCGACGTCGGCAGCCACAACGGGACCCGAGTGCGCGGCCAGGCGATCGCGCCCGGCGTCGTGACCCCGCTCGAGCCCGGCGACGTCGTCCAGCTCGGCGACGTCGTGGTGGTCGTCAACTGGGCCCCGACGCCGACGGTCGGCGAGGGCGCAGCCGCGAGCCCGTGGGCCTCGCTCGACCACCGGCTGGCCGAGGAGTGCGCGCGGTCGGCGCGCAGCGGCGCGCGGTTCGCACACCTCCGCCTGATCGTCGCCGCCGATCAGGCCGCAGCGGCGCGCGTGGCGCTCACCGCGGCGCTGCGCACGTCCGATGTCCTGGCCGAGGACGAGCTGGGGTCCTTCCAGCTGCTCATGCCCGACACGGTCGCGGCCCGGTCGATCACCGCGCAGCAGCGGCTGGTCGGATCGCTCGCGGCCCTCGGCATCGCGGCCCGCGCCGGGCTGGCGACGTACCCCAGCGATGGCGCGACCGGCGAGCAGCTCTCGGCGCGTGCCTGGCAGCTCGCGACCGCGGGCGCGGGCGCGGCGACCGCGATGGACGAGGTCCGCTCGATGCTGGCGCGGATCGCGCCGTCGGACATCTCGGTGCTGATCATCGGCGAGACCGGCGTTGGCAAGGAGCTGTACGCCGAGATGCTGCACCGCAGCTCGGCGCGATCGGCGCGGCCGTTCATCCGCCTCAACTGCGCCGCGATCGCCGCGTCGGTGCTCGAGGCCGAGCTGTTCGGCCACGAGCGCGGGGCCTTCACCGGCGCGACCTCCGCGCGCGCGGGGCTGTTCGAGGCCGCGGATGGTGGCACGCTGTTCCTCGACGAGATCGGCGAGCTGCCGCTCGGGATCCAGTCGACGCTGCTGCGCGTGCTCGAGGAGCGCCGGGTGCGCCCGATCGGCAGCAACGAGGGCCGCCCGATCGACGTCCGCTTCGTGTGCGCGACCAACCGCGTGCTCGCCGACGAGATCGCCGCGCGTCGCTTCCGCCAGGATCTCTACTTCCGGATCAGCGGCGTCACGCTGTCGCTGCCGTCGCTGCGCGAGCGCCGCGACGAGATCCGCGGGCTGTGCCGGGCCTTCGCCAACCGCGCGCGGCGGCCACCGGCGGCGCCGCCACGCCTCAGCGCGGCGGCACTCGACGTGCTCGTGCGCGCGCCCTGGCCCGGCAACGTGCGCGAGCTGCGCAACACGATCGAGCGTGCCGTGCTGCTCGCCGGGGCTGGCGAGGTCGAGCCCCGGCACCTGCTGCTCGACGCGCAACCACCGCCGCCGTCCGACGAGACGACCGACACCAGCCATCGGGTCACCCAGCCCGGGCTGGCCGCGGTCATGCCCCCGCCGGGCCTCGCGTCGACCTCCGATCGTCCGCTCGCCAACGCGGTCGCCGACACCGAGCGACATCAGATCCTCGAGGTCCTCGCGCGCTGCGGTGGCAACCAGACCCGCGCCGCGCAGATCCTCGGGATCTCGCGCAACACGCTGCTGGCCCGGCTCGATGCGTTCGGCATCACCCGGCCGCGCAAGAAGTGACGCCCGCGATCAGCGGACGGCGTTGTCGAACGACTCCTCCGGGATCGGCGGCAGCTGGCCGGCGGCGTCATCGGCGGCGAGCGCGCGCAAGGTCTCGGCGCGCTGCGGCGAGTCCCACTCCGCCGGCGACAGCGCGCCGAGCGTCGCGACCTGCGTGGTGAAGCCGACGGTCGGCGCGTCGAGGTACTGCTCGGGCGGCGAGGCATCGGCGTCGTAGCGGTAGCCGCGCAGCTCGCCCAGGTGCCACGGGGCCGTGGAGTGACGGTCGAGCAGGACCTTGCCGAAGAACAGCAAGCGGACCTCCTGTGGACCTTTCGCGAGATCGCCCTTGAAGCGGGTCCACGCGACGCCCTGGTTCGCGGCGTCCCACAGGTTGGCGTCCACGTCGTACCAGCCGGCATCGCGCACCTCGACCCCGGCGTAGACCACGAGCGAGCCGTGCTCGATCGCCTCGCGGTAGGTCCCGGTGAAGCGCGCCGGCGCCGCGGCGGCCGGCGTGTAGCCCGCGGCCAGCCGGGCGATCTGGTGGGCGACCCCATGATCGAACTCGATCTCGAACACGAGGTCCACGGAGCGCGTGATCGTCGTCAGGTCGGCGGGCCGGAAGCTGGCGACCCACGCGCCATCGACGAGCGTGTACTGCAGCGGGATCGGCGCCTGCAACTCGGCCGCCAGCGGGGCGCCGCGCGGCGCGTGCACGGTCACGGATCCGCGGACGACGCGGACGTCGGTGGGCGCACCGTTGCGGCTGACCTTGAGGAAGGTCGTGATCGCGCGGTCGCCGATCACCCAGTAGGCATCGCCGCTGAAGGTGTAGGAGACGCGGGAATCGAGGTCGGCGGCGTGGGCCTCGTCGGTGCGGACGTTCCAGCTCACGAGGTCCGGGTTGCGCGCGGGATCGAGCGGCTGCGAGGTCGGCGGATACTGCGACTGGGCCAGGTAGAGGTCGATCGCGCTGGCGGTCCGATGGGGCGGCGCCGTCCCTGGCGCCAGCGCGCGGTCCGCGACGGTGAGCCGCGCGCTGGGCGCACGCGGCGGCGTGGGCGCCGCGGTCGCGGTCGTGGTCGCAACCGCGGCGCGGGCCGCGGCGTC
>JAIOQA010000235.1 GCA_021413675.1 Deltaproteobacteria bacterium
TTGGGCGCGGCGATCGGCGCGACCGGCGCGATCGGCGCGGGCGCCGAGGCGTACGTCGAGGCCTCCGAGGTCACGAGCCCCTTGCGCGCCCGCCAGCGGTCGAGCGCGGCGGCGAGATCCGAGTAAGGAATCATGCCCGGACGGTATCACGGGGCCGCGCGCGCGATCGGCGGCCCTGGATCGCAGCTGCTTACCCGAGGCGACCGGAGGTCGCCGGCTCAGGTTCCGCATGAGAGCGGGCTGCGCGTCCTCGCGCGGGCCGATCGATCGACAGGAGGCTGTCATCCGAAAGGATGACAGCCTCTGGGGGGCGAGGATCAACCCCGATCCGGATAGGCGCAGCGCGACGTTCCTCGTCGAGAAAGCCGATCAACAGAGAGCAGGAACGTGCATTCCTTCCTACTCTCTGAGCGCGCCCATCAGCACGGCCATCTCGTCGCTGATGCTGGCCGGGACCGTGTAGCCCTCGGTGTTCATGATGTCCTTGATGTGATCGCGGACGTCCTCGAGGCCCGGGCGCGTGGTCTTGCCCGCGACCCAGCCCTTGCACAGCCCGACGAAGATCCGGGCGTAGCGGCCGCCGCCCACCGAGAACACCTCGTGGGTGAGGTTGCACTCCTCGCTGACCAGGTAGCAGGCCAGCGGCGTGACCTGCTCGGGATCGAGGTGCACCGCCAGCGGCCCGAGCAGCTGCTCGGTCATGCGGGTCCGCGCGATCGGCGCGATGACGTTGGACTTGATGTTGGCGCGGGCGCCCTCGACCGCGAGCACGTTCGACAGCCCGACGACGCCCATCTTGGCGGCGCCGTAGTTGGCCTGGCCGAAGTTGCCGAAGATGCCGGCCGCCGACGACGTGAACAGGAACCGGCCGTACCCGCGCTCCTTCATCAGGCGGAACGCGGGCTGCGACACGTGGAACGCGCCGCGCAGGTGGACGTCGAGCACCTGCTCGAGATCGGTGGGCTCCAGCTTCGCGAACGACTTGTCGCGCAGGATGCCGGCGTTGTTGATGACGATGTCGATCTGGCCGTAGGTCGCGATCGCCTTGTCGACGATCGCCTCGCCGCCCGCCTGGGTCGAGACCGAGTCGTAGCAGGCGACCGCCTGGCCGCCCGCCGCGACGATCTCGGCGACGACCGCGTCGGCCGCGGCCACCGAGGCGCCACCGCCGTCGACGGCGCCGCCGACGTCGTTGACGACGACCCGCGCGCCGCGCCGGCCCAGCTCGAGCGCGTAGGTCCGGCCGAGGCCGCCGCCGGCTCCGGTGATGATCGCGACGCGGCTATCGAAGCGGATGGGGGGCACGGAGTTCCTCGGCGCGGAAGCGCGCTGACCGTCGGCACCATACACGCTTTGGTCGACGGCGCGCGGCCGGCGCCGGTGGGCTCGCGATCGCGACATCTGCTAGAAACACGGCGATGTCCGATCCGATCCGCATCTACCGGAGCGCGCTCCTGCCCACGCGTGGCTTCGTGCACGGGTTCCCCGAGCGCACCGGCGGGGTCTCGACCGGCCTGCGCGCGTCGCTCAACCTCGGCTTTCGCTGGGGCGACGATCAGGCGAAGGTCGACGAGAACCGCCGCTTGCTCGCGGCCCACGTCGGCTACCGCCCCGAGGATCTGCAGGTCACCAAGCACGTCCACGGCACCAACGTCTGGCGTGTCGGTGAGGCGCTGCCCGAGCCGCCGGAGTTCGACGGCCTGGTCTGCGATCGCGTCGGGCCGGTGCTCGGCGCGTTCGCCGCGGATTGCGTGCCGATGCTGTTCGCCGACGCGGGCGCGCGCGTGGTCGGCGCGTGCCACGCCGGCTGGCGCGGCGCGGTCGCCGGCGTCGCCGCCAACGTGGTCGCGCGCATGCGCGAGCTCGGCGCCATTCCCGAGGACATCGTCGTCGCGCTCGGGCCGTCGATCGGGCCGTGCTGCTTCGAGGTCGGGCCCGAGGTCGTCGACGCGTTCGTCGCCGCGTTCGGGCCGCGGCCCGGCATGATCGTGGAGGGACCGCGCAAGCCGCACGTCGATCTGCGGATCGCGCTGGCCGCCTCGCTCGAGGGCGCGGGCATCGCGGCCGCGAACATCGACGCGCACCCGCCGTGCACGCGCTGCAACCCGGAGCGGTTCTTCTCGTACCGCCGCGACGGCATGGAGGGCGGCGTGCACATGGGCTACATCGGGCTCGTCTCGCACTGACCGCGCCGAAAACGCCGCGAGGCGCCGGGCGGCGCCTCGCGATCTCGATCCCGCACCTGCTCACTGGCAGGTGATCGCGGCCGGCACCTCGAACGAGCCCTGGTCGTCGCTGCGCTCCTCGGCGCCGACGCACTGGCCGGCGGCGATCGTCGCGCCGAACCCGGCCGGGTTGGTGGTGATGGTCAGCGTGCCCGCGACCACCTCGGTCTGGTCGGTGCCGTCCTCGAGGGTCGAGACGCGCAGCGCGGGCAGCGCCGGGCCGGCCGACGCGAGGCCGACCTGGGTCACGTCGAAGCGCGGGGCCTCGTCGCCGAGCACCGCGTGGTCGATCGCGACGCGCAGGTCGAGCGCCGGGCTGACCGCGAAGATCGCCGCGCCGGTGTCGGCCTCGGTCTCGACGGTGAACTGCAGCGCGCGGTCGTAGGTCGGGTTGAGATCGATGCCGATCGCCTGCTGGCCGCCGACCTTGACGGTGGTGGTGCGGTTGCCGAGCGACGCGTCGATCAGGAGCGGCTTGCCCGGGGTCTGGTTCCACGACATCGCCGCGCCCGGCAGGTCGACGTCGAGGGCGGGGCTGGTGTCGTCGGCGGGGATGTGGATCGTGGTCGCGTTGATCGCGGTGCCGCCGGCGAGGGCGAGGTTGTTGCTGTCGAGCTGGATGCGGAACGCCGGCTTCGCCGCGGCGCTGTCGACGTTGAACGCCTGGGCGCTGTCGAGCGCGATGCCCTTGCCCGCGACCGAGACGTGGATCGCCTGGTCGATCGTCGTCGCGAAGGTCGCGATGGTCTTGGTGCGCACGTCGAGGTCCGCGGAGACCACGCCGCGCATCGCCCACGACGCCTCGGCGTCGCTGCCGAGATCGAGCAGCGCCGACGACGCCTTGATCGCCGCGCCGAGGTCGGCGAGGTCGACGGTGGCCTTCGCGTAGTACGGCTCGAGGTGGATCGCGACCGGCTCGAGCGAGCCGATGACCAGCGTCAGGTCGAGCGCGTCGTCGCCGTCGGTCTCGGCGCGGAGCGTGGGCTTGATCGCCGCGATCTCGGCGGCGCAGTCGGCGTCGACCGCGCCGGTCTCGTCGGTCGCGCACAGCGCGTCGGCGGGCAGGCGGTAGACGCCGTCGCCGGCGTAGTTGGCCTGGGTGAAGATGTTCTCGCTGAGCGCCTTCACGACGTCGGCGCCGGTCGGCGCATCGATCGTGTCGCCAGCCGCGGCGCGGGCGCGCACCGCCGACTGGAGCAGCGCCTCGACGCGCTCGGGGTGCAGCATCTTGCGCGAGCGCACCAGCGCGGCGGCGTCGCGGATGCCGACCGCGGCGGCGGGGCCGGTCGCCGGCGAGGCCGCGGGCAGCGCGCTCGCGTCGACGAGACCGGCGAGGGCGCCGAGGCCGCTCGGCACGGCCGCGAGGTCGGCCGGCGAGACCTTGTCCGCGATCGCCGCGGTCGTGTCGACGATGCTCGGCACGGTGCGGTCGAGGCGGCCGTGGACCTCGGCCGGGTCGGCCTCGGTGCCGCACGCGGCGACGCCGAGGAGGGTGAGCGAGAAGGCGATGGAAGAAAGGCGAGCGTTCATGGGGGAACGCCTTTTCAACCGCCGTGCCGACCAGCCGTTGCCACCTCGTGCCAGGGTCTGCTCGATCATCGCCCCGGTTGGCGACCATGCGAGCGTCAGGGTAACCGGCGGTTCACGTGACCGACTTCTGCGGTTCACGAAGGTGCCGGCGCGCACGGTGTCCGATCGTCGACACCGCGACCTTGGTGCGATCGACGCGCCTGGCGCGTCGAAGATTCACCGCGGGGCGAGCTCGATGCCGTAGTCGTCGAGCAGCGAGCCGGTGACCGTGGCGATCACGGTCTGGGCCTTGTGCCAGTCGACCTGGGCGCGGGCGAGCCGCAGCTGCGCCTGGCGCAGCTCGTCCTGGCGCAGCAGCACGTCGAAGTTGGTCGACTTGCCGAGCTCGAACCGCGACTGCTCGATGCCGATGCTCTTCTCGGCCAGCGCGATCGCGCGGGTCGCGAGCGCGATGCGCTGCTCGGCGGACATCGCCTGCGCGACCGCCTGCGCCAGCGCCTGATCGATCTGCGCGCGGACATCGACCGCGGTCAGCCGCAGCTTCTCGCGCCGCGCCCGGCTCTCGCGCGCCTGGCCGAGCACCGCGTGCTTGCCGAGGCTCTGGGTGTACGTGAGCGAGGCGCCCGCGCTCACGCCGCCGAGCGTCACCAGGTCCTTGGCCGCACCCCCGAACGTGATGTCGCTGCCGGTCGGGCCCAGCGACAGCGCCAGGTCGAGCTGCGGCAAGAGGCCGTTCTCGGTCACCTCGAGATCGAGCGAGGCGCTGCGATCCTGGGTCGCGAGCGTCGCGAGGTCGGGGCTGGTCCGCATCGCCTGCTCGCGCAGATCGGCGAGGTTCCAGTTGCGCGTCGAGGTGGTCAGGTCGGCGCCGGGATCGAGCGCGAGCTTGCCGGGCTCGATCTCCATGCCGATCGTGCGGCGCAGGGTCACCGACTGCTGCACGATCGCGAGCTCGGCGTTGAGGACGTCTTCCTGGCGCGTCGCGATCGCCTCCTCGACGGCGACCAGCTCGGCGTCGGCGATCTTGCCGCCGCGCACGCCCAGCTGGGTGACGCGGAACCGCTCCTGCGCCAGCGCGAGGCTGCCCTTGGCGATCGCGAGCACGCGGTTCGCGGACACCAGATCCCAGTACGTCGTGACCACGTTCTCGACGACGGTCAGCGCGCGACCGCGCCGGGTCAGCGCGGCGGCGTCCTCGGCGAGGTGGGCGAGCGCGACCTGGGCGCGGGCGATCGCGCGGCCGCGGCCGCGCATGAGCGGCTGCGAGAACGAGCCGCTGATCGTATCGGTCCACACCGTCGGGTCCTGGAGGCCGGACTCGGTGAACTGCGACTTGCGGTTCACCAGCCCCGAGCTCGCGTGCAATGCGACGGTGCCGCCGCTGGGCAAGAGCCGCGAGAGATCGCCGGACAGCGTCGCGGCGATGTTGCGCCCGCCGCCGTTCATGACGGCGCTGCGGTCGGCGGTCGCGCTCACGTCGAGGCCCGCGCCCACGGTCCAGTCGTCGAGGCCGAGGGTGGCGTCGACCTGGGCCGCGGCGATCTCGATGTCGATGCTCGCGGTCGCGAGCGTCGGCGACTGCCGCACCGCGATCTGCAAGAGCGCCGGCAGATCGACCGGCGTCGCGGGTCCGGCGAGGCCGGCGAGGCCCGCGACCTCGACGGGCGTCGCGAACGGATCGGGTCCGGGCGCGGGCGTCGGCGCGGCGCCGCCACCGGTGCCAGGCGCGGCGCGGAGCACGAAGCGAGCGAGCGGATCGGCGTGCGCGGCGGGGGGCACGAGCAGCGCGCCGAGCAGCACCAGCGCGATCGAACGGACGGAGGCGAGGCGCGTCATGCGGCGTGAACCTTTGCGGCGAGAGCCGCGTCTGTCAACCGATGCCGCGGCGCGTCCATGCCAGATGATCGCGATTCGCACTTTCGGGCCGTGCGCGTGGATTTACCGGCTTTGCCAGTGCTAGCGTGCCCGACCTGGATGGCGACCGCGCTCCGCACCTATTGCTTCCTCGACGCGCTGCAGCCGCAGCTCGCGACGTTCATGGGCAAGACCTCGCGCGGCTTCCTGCCGGTGCCCGGTCAGGCCTCCATGTGGATCGAGATCGCGCCCGGCATCGCGATCAACCAGGTCACTGACGTCGCGCTCAAGGCGACCAAGGTCCAGCCCGCCGTCCAGGTGGTCGAGCGCGCCTACGGCCTGCTCGAGATCCACCACGACGACCAGGGCGAGGTCCTGCAGGCCGGCGCCAGCGTGCTGAAGTACCTGGGGCTGACCGAGGCCGAGCGCCTCAAGCCCAAGGTCCTCACCAACCAGATCATCCGGTCGGTCGAGGCCTACCAGACCCAGATCATCAACCGCTCGTCGGCGGGCATGATGGTGCTGCCGGGCCAGTCGCTGTTCATCCTCGAGACCGAGCCCGCCGGCTACGCCGTGCTGGCCGCCAACGAGGCCGAGAAGGCGGCGCACGTCTACCTGATCAACGTCACGCCCTACGGCGCGTTCGGGCGCCTGTACATGTCGGGCAGCGAGGCCGAGATCGATGCGGCCGCGGCGGCCGCGACCGCCGCGCTCACGGGCATGGCCGGCAAAGAGGCCGAGAAGTTCGTCGACCGATAGGCTAGCGCGCGACCTCGATCGCGCGCTCGCCAGCACGCAACTCCCACGTCGGAGCAGGAACGATGGCTGATGCACTCGGAATGATCGAAGTGAAGGGCTTTGCCGGCATGGTCGAAGCCGCGGACGCGATGGTCAAGGCGGCCAAGGTCGAGCTCGTCGGCTACGAGAAGACCGGCGGCGGCTTCGTGACCGCGATCGTGCGCGGCGACGTCGCCGCGGTGCGCGCCGCGACCGAGGCCGGCCAGCGCGCCGCCGAGCGCGTCGGCGAGGTCATCGCGGTCCACGTGATCCCGCGGCCGCACGCGAACGTCGATGCGGTGCTGCCGCTCGGACGCGCGGGCGCTCCGCAGAAGTAACCGCCCATGGTCCTCGGCAAGGTCATCGGCACCCTGGTCGCGACCCGCAAGGAGCCGACCCTCGAGGGGCTGAAGCTGCTCGTGGTGCGCGCCTGCGACGTCGATGGCAACCCTACCGGGGGCATCGCGATCGCGGCCGACGCGGTCGGTGCTGGCGTGGGCGAGGTGGTGCTCTATTGCGCCGGCAGCTCGGCGCGGCAGACGACCGCCACGCAGAACCGCCCGGTCGACGCGACGATCATGGCGATCGTCGACGAGATCGCGGTCGGCGACGAGCGGCGCTTCGTCAAGGACTAGGCGGCGCCAGGCGCCGTAGCGAACGAGGGCGCGGATGAGCCTGTCGGATCAGAAGATCGAAGAGATTGTCGCGCGGGTGATGGAGCGCCTCGGGACCGGCGCCCAGCCGGCGCCTGCGCGCGCCGCCGCGCCGACATCGGGCGAAGGTAAGCGCGGCGCCAACGTGCCGCGCGGCACGCTCGGCGTCTACGCCGACCCCGAGGCCGCGGTCACCGCCGCGCGCCGCGGCTTCGAGGCCAACGAGCGCCTGCCGGTCGAGACCCGCGCGCGGATGATCGCCGCGATGCGCGCCACCGCGCAGCGCCACCTGCAGGACCTCTCGCGCTACGCCGTCGAGGAGTCGGGCCTCGGGCGCTACGAGGACAAGCTGGTCAAGAACCAGCTGGTCATCGACAAGACCCCGGGCCTCGAGATCCTCCGGCCGGTCGCGTACACCGGCGACCATGGCCTGATGCTGACCGAGCGCGCGCCCTACGGCGTGCTGCTCGCGGTCACGCCGACGACCAACCCGACCGAGACGATCCTGTGCAACGCGATCGGCATGGTCGCGGCCGGCAACGCGGTGGTGTTCAACGTCCACCCGGGCGCGGCGAAGACCAGCAACTGGTTCGTGCACCTGCTCAACGAGGCGATCCAGTCGGCGGGCGGCCCGCGCGATGTCATCACGTCGGTCGAGCAGCCGACCATCGCGAGCGCGCAGCTGCTGATGAAGCACCCGATCGTGCGCCTGGTCGTCGTGACCGGCGGCCCGGCGGTGGTCGCGCAGGCGATGGCGTCGGGCAAGAAGGTCATCGCCGCCGGCCCGGGCAACCCGCCGGTGGTCGTCGACGAGACCGCGCACCTCGGCAAGGCCGCGGACGCGATCGTCCGCGGCGCCTCGGTCGACAACAACATCGTCTGCATCGCCGAGAAGGAGATCATCGCGGTCGACTCGATCGCGACCGAGCTCATGCGGCAGCTCGAGCGCATGCACTGCCTCAAGCTCGACGCGCGCCAGGTGAAGGCGGTCGAGAAGGTCGTGCTCGACGGCGATCATCCCAACAAGGACTGGGTCGGCAAGGACGCGGGCAAGATCGCGGCGGCCGCCGGCATCACCGGCCACGGCAGCGATCTGCGCCTCTTGGTGTGCGACGTCGACGAGCAGCACCCGTTCGTTCAGCACGAGCTCCTGATGCCGGTCATCGGCATGGTGCGCGCGAAGGACGCGACCGACGCGATCGCGGCGGCGGTGCGGGTCGAGCACGGCTTCCACCACACCGCGGTCATGCACTCGACCAACATCGATCACATGGCGGCGATGGCGCGGGTCTGCAACTGCAGCATCTTCGTCAAGAACGACTGCTGCCTGGCCGGCCTCGGTCTCGGCGGTGAGGGCTACACCTCGTTCACGATCGCCAGCCCGACCGGCGAGGGCCTGACCACGGCCATCCACTTCTCGCGCGAGCGGCGCTGCACGTTGAAGGAAGCGTTCCGGTTCGTGTGACCGCCCCCGGCGCCATCGCGCGCGGCCCGGCGCTCGGAGTGATCGAGAGCTCGAGCATCGCGCGCGGCGTGGTCGTGGCCGACGCCGCGCTCAAGCAGTCGCCGGCGCTGCTCGTGCACATGCGCGCGGTCTCGGGCGGCAAGCACCTCGTCATCCTCGAGGGCGGCGTCGCCGAGATCGGCTACGCGATGATCGCGGCGCGCGCCGCCGCGGGCGATCGCCTGGTCGATTCGCTCGAGCTCGCCGCCGCCGACCCGCAGGTCTGGCCGATGCTCGGCGCCTCGAACGATCCCACGCTCGGCTACGGCGTCGCCGGCCGCGACTGGAGCGACGATCGCGGCGCCGAGGCGGTCGCGATCGTCGAGGTCGGCACGGTGTGCGCGGCGCTCGCCGCCGCCGACGCCGCGTGCAAGTGCACCGAGGTCACCGTGCGCGACGTGCGGCTCGCCGTCGATCTCGCGGGCCGCGCGTTCTTCACGCTGACCGGCACCCTCGACGCGATCCAGGCCGCCGCCGACGCCGCCAGCGCGGCCGCGGGCCCGCACGTGCTCGGGCTCGAGATCATCGCCCAGCCCGCGCCCGAGCTGCGCGGCCGGCTGTTCCGGTAGCGCGCGGCATCGCCGCCAGCACCTCGCGCAGGATCGCCACGCCGGCGCGCAGGCGCGCCTCGCTGTACGGCGCGAAGCCGAGCTCGAGGCCGTTGGCGTCGCCGAGGGTCGACAGCGCGGTCGCCTCGATGCGGTGCGCGGCCAGGCGGCGCACCACCTCGGTGTCGCGCTGCGCGCGCGGCAGGCGCACCGCGAGGTCGAGCCCGGCGCTGGCGCCGACCACCTCGATCGCGTAGCCGAGCTGGGCCTCGAGCGCGTGCAGGAGCGCGGCGCGGCGGCCCGCGTAGAGCTCGCGCATGCGGCGCAGGTGGCGCGCGAAGTGGCCCTCGGCGATCAGATCCGCGAGCGCCGCCTGGAGCAGCGGCGGCGTGTAGCGCGCGGTCACCGACAGCGCCGCGAGCACCGGCGCCATCAGCCCGCGCGGCACGACCGCGTAGGCCAGGCGCAACGACGGCAAGAGCGTCTTGCTGAACGTGCCCAGGTGCACGACCACGCCGGCGCGATCGAGCCCCTGCAGCGCCGGCACCGGGCGGCCCTCGTATCGGTACTCGCTGTCGTAGTCGTCCTCGACGATCACCGCGCGCTCGGCGCGGGCCCAGGCGAGGAGCTGCGTCCGCCGCGCGATCGCCATCGTCGCGCCCAGCGGCGCCTGGTGGCCTGGCGTGACGTAGGCCAGGCGCGCGTGCGGCGCGCGCGCGACGCCGAGGTCGACGCGCAGACCATCGGCGTCGACGGGCACGCGCACGATCCGCGCGCCGTGGGTCGCGAACACCGCGCGTGCGCCGCCGTAGCCGGGATCCTCGAGCCACACCTGCTGGCCGGGGTCGAGGGTGACGCGCACGACGAGATCGAGGGCCTGCTGCACGCTCGCCACGATCACGAGGTCGTCGGCGGTGCACGCCACGCCGCGCACGACCCGCAGGTGCTCGGCGAGCGCGGTCCGCAGCGGCGCGTAGCCGCGCACGTCGACCGCGTCGACCAGCAGCGCCTCGTCGCTGGCGCGGCGCGCGACCAGCCGGCCC
>JAIOQA010000236.1 GCA_021413675.1 Deltaproteobacteria bacterium
GCGCGCCAGCCGAGCGCGTGCTCCTGATCCAGGCCGGCCTGGTCCAGATCGTCCGCCACGCCGCGACCGGTGACGATCACTCGATCGCGCTGTTCGGGCCGCGCGAGCTGGTCGGGCTGACCGCGGTGCTCGAGCGCGCGCCGTACCCGGCGGAGGCGGTGGTGGTGTCCGAGCGCGCGGAGCTGTGGGCGCTGCCCGCCGCGGCGCTCGAGCGGATCGCGGCGGAGGATCTCGGCTTCGCACGCGCGCTCACCACGGCCCTGCTCGAGCACACCCGGGCGCTGCGCGCGAAGATCGCGATGGTCACCAGCGGCGACACCGCGCAGCGCCTCGCGGTGCTGTTCGCGCACCTGGCCGAGCGCTTCGGCGACGAGGACGCGCGTGGCGTGACGTTCATCCCGCTCGCGCTCACCCGGCGCATGCTGGGCCAGCTGGTCGGCGCGCGCACCGAGACCGTGATCCGCGTGCTCAGCAAGTGGCAGCAGGCCGGGCTGGTGTCGACCACGCCGGCCGGCTTCGAGATCCGCGCGCTGGCGGCGCTCGGCGCCGCGGACTGACGCAGCGGGTCGCGGCAGCCTGCCGCGATGCTGCGGCGCGGTGCCGCAGCCCGACATGATCTGCGTCAGCATGGGTTTCGCCGGGCGGGGCGCAGGGTGGGCCCATGTCCATCAGCCCCACCACGACAGTCGGCGAGGTCGCTCGCCTTCGCCCCGCCACCACCCGCATCTTCGAGCGTGCGCGCATCGACTACTGCTGCGGCGGTGGTCGGACCCTCGCCGAGGCCTGCGCCAAGGCCGGCGTCGACGTCGCCGCGCTGGTCGCCGAGCTCACCGTTGCCCCGCCCGACGCTGGCAACCGCGACTGGGCGGTGGCGCCGGTGCCCGCGCTCATCGCCCACATCGTCGACACCCACCACGCCTTCACCCGCAGCGAGGTCGATCGCGCCCAGCGGCTCGCGACCAAGGTCGCGCGGGTCCACGGCGACCGCTTCCCGATGCTCGTCGAGCTCGCCGCGGTGGTCGACGAGCTGGCCCTCGAGCTGTCGTCGCACCTCGCCAAGGAGGAGCAGATCCTGTTCCCGCGGATCCTCGCGGGCGCCGGCAGCGGCTGCGGCGTCGACGCGCCGATCGGCGTCATGATGGGCGAGCATGACGAGCACGGCATCCGCCTCGCGCGGCTCGCGTCCCTGACCGACCACTACACGCCGCCGGCCGAGGCCTGCGGCTCGTGGCGCGCGCTCTACGACTCGCTCGCCAGCCTCGAGGCCGACCTGCACCAGCACATCCACCTCGAGAACAACGTGCTGTTCCCGCGGGCGCTCGGTCACTAGATCCCGCCGATCGCCGGGCGCGACCACCCGTCGCGGCCTGGCGCCGCGGCGCCGCGCGTCAGACGTGGCACGATGCGCGCGATGGTCGAGACGTCTGCCCCCGGCGCGAGCCGCGAGATCCGCGCGATCTGGGTCGCGATCGGCTGCTCGATCATCGGCGTGCTGACCAAGACCATCGTCGGGGTCATCACCGGCTCGATGACGATGATCTCGTCGGCGGTCGACTCCGGCGGCGATCTCATGGTGAGCGTGGCCAACCTGTTCGTGGTCCGGCTCGCCGAGCGCGAGCCCGACGACGACCACAACTACGGCCACACCAAGATCGAGGGCCTCGGCGCGATGTTCGAGGGCGGGTTCATCTTCGCCGCCGGCTGCTTCATCATCTACGAGGCGATCCACAAGGCGCTCATCAACGAGGCCAGCCACGACAGCGTGCTCGGCATCGTGGTCATGCTGCCGCTCCTGGCGCTGACGATCGCGACGGTGCTGTACCTGCGTCGGGTGGCGCGCGCGACCGGCAGCCTGGTGATCAAGGCCGACGCGCTGCACTACCTGACCGACGTCTACGTCAACATCGGCGTGCTGGTCGCGCTGACGCTGGTGTGGCTGACCGGCGAGCCGCTGATCGACAGCGCGATCTCGATCGCGATCGCGCTGTTCATGCTGTGGTCGTGCCTCCACATCCTGCGCGAGGGCTTCGGCGTGGTCATGGACAGGAGCCTCGAGAAGCCGGTCGTCGAGCAGGTCCGCGGCGTGCTCGCGGCCTGCACCGCGATCGAGTCGTTCCACGACTTCAAGACCCGCACCGGCAAGATCCCGCACGTCGACTTCCACGTGGTCGTGCGCCCGGACATGTCGGCGCTCGAGCTGCACGATCTCTTCCTCGGGCTGCGCGGGCAGATCCGCGAGATCGTCGGCGCGTCGACCAAGGTGTTGATGCACGCGGATCCCGCGGGCGCGCGCGACTGATCCCGAGGCGGGTCAGCGCGGCCGGCGCGGCTGGCGCGCGAGGCGATCGATGATCGCGCGGGTGCGATCGGCGCCGATGACCGACCGGCAGATCAGCGCGTGGCGGTGCGCGGCGGCGGCGAAGCGCAGCGCGGCTGCCGGGTCGCCGTTGGCGTCGTGCAGGCAGGCGAGGGCCGCGAGCACCTGCCAGGTCGGCCCGGGCGCGACCGTGGCCTCGGGCCCGGCGCCGCCGGTCAGGAGGTCGACGCTCTCCTCGAGCTCGTGCATCGCCTCGCCGATCCGCGCCGCCGAGACCAGCGCCCGCGACAGCGTCAGGTAGCCGGCGGCGATCGCGTCGATGTCGCCGTGGGCGATCGCGTGCGCCAGCCGCTCGCGCACCGCGGCCTCGGGCTCCGGGGTGCCGCGGGCCATCCGGCGCGCCCCGAAACGCGTCGTGGGCGAGGCCTCGGCCTCGACGGACCACCGCCGCGTCGGCGCCTCGAGCGCGCCCGCCGCTGGCGGCGTCGTCGCGGTGCGGTGGCGGTCGCGGATCGGCTCCTGCGCCGGGGTCGCCGCGCGCAGCGCCGCCGCGAAGGCGCGGGCCGCGGGGAAGCGGTCGCCGGGATCCTTGGCCAGCGCCTGCAGGATCACGCGCTCGAGGTCCGCCGGGATGTCGAGGTTGGCGCGGCGCAAGGACGGCGGCACGACCGCCTCGTGCTGGTGGCGGGCCATGACCGTGTCGGGATCACCGCCCGCGAAGGGCGTCTCGCCGGTGACCAGCTCGTAGAGCAGCACCCCGGTCGCGTAGACGTCGGTCGCGACGCTGGTCCCGCCGCCGGCGATCAGCTCCGGCGCCATGTACTCGGGCGTTCCAGACACGATGCCGCGGGCGCCGGGCCCGCCGCCGGCATCACCGCTGCGGCGGGCCAGCCCGAAGTCGACCATCTTCACCAGCTCGTCGCCGTCGCGCAGCGGCTCGATCAGCACGTTGTCGCTCTTCACGTCGCCGTGCACGATGCCGCTCGTGTGCGCGAGGTCGAGCGCCGCCAGGATCTGGCGGACCAGCGCGGCCGCGCGGGTGATCCGCAGCGGCCCGTGCTCCTGGATCAGCCCGCTCAGGCTGCCGCCATGCACGTGCTCCATCACGAGGAACGGCGTCCCGGCCTCGGTCTCGCCGAAGTCGATCACCGTGACGACGTTGGGGTGGTGGAGCCGGCTCGCGGCCCGGGCCTCTTCGCGGAAGCTCCGCGCGATCGTCGGGTCCGCCGCCAGCGCCGGGTGCAGCACCTTGATCGCGACGGTGCGGTCGAGGTCGGGCTGCTCGGCGCAGAACACGATCCCCATGCCGCCATCGCCGAGGCGGGCGCGGAGGACGTACTTGCCCGCGAGCACGTCACCGATCGCGACGGGCTGTGGACGACGACGGACGCGAGGTTCCACGCGTTCATGCCTACGCAAGCAGCGTGCCGCGCGTGATTCACCGCGCGCGATTCACCGGCGCAGGGGCGCGACGGTGCTCCGACGGCCTTCGCGAGGTCACGCAGCACCTGTGATTGGCCACCTGCGATACCAATGCGGGTCCAGTCGTGGCGCGCGCGGCGGTCCGCGCGGACCCGCCCGGCGCGAACCCTCGTCGATGGCGAGCGGTGCGAAACGAGCGTGCGCGCCCGGCATCTTGGCGACGGAATTTTCGACCCCTGACGGACTGCGTCGGGGATCGTGCGGCTCCGTCGACGCCATCGCGCGCCTGCGATAAATTACGAGGCGTATGGGCGGCGGGCGGATCCTGATCGTAGATGACGATGTCAGCTGTGCTGGCGAGCTTCGCGGCGCGCTGGCCCGACGGGGCTACGTGGTCGGCGTCGTCGCGTCGGGCGCGGACGCGCTGGCGTGGCTGCACGAGCACCCCGCGGAGCTCGTGCTCGCGCACGCCCGGATGGCGCCGATGTCGGGCGTCGAGCTGTGCGCCGAGCTCCACGTCCAGCGCCCCGGGCTGCCGACGATCGTCGTCACCGGCGACAGCTCGCTCGAGGGCGCGGTCGCGGCGATCCGCGCGGGCGTCTTCGACTACATCGCCAAGCCGATCGATCTGGTCGCGCTGACGATCGCGATCGAGCGCGCGATCGGCCAGGTCACGCTGCGCCGCGAGCTCGCGCGGGTCCGCGAGCAGGCCGCGGTCAAGCGGCCGATCGCGAGCCTGGTCGGCACCAGCGCCGGCATCCGCGGCGTGGTCGAGCTGATCCACAAGGTCGCCGACAGCGACGCCACCGTGCTGATCGTCGGCGAGAGCGGCACCGGCAAGGAGCTGGTCGCGCGGGCGCTGCACGACAGCGCGGGGCGCCGCGCGCTGCCGTTCGCGGCGATCAACTGCGGTGCGGTGCCCGCGCACCTGCTGGAGAGCGAGCTGTTCGGGCACGTCAAGGGCGCGTTCACCGACGCCCAGCGCACGCGGCCCGGGCTGATCGCGGGCGCGAGCGGCGGCACGGTCTTCCTCGACGAGATCGGCGAGATGTCGCTGGAGATGCAGGTCAAGCTGCTGCGGGTCCTGCAGGAGCGGCGGGTGCGGCCGGTCGGCAGCGACGAGGAGGTCCCGTTCGCGGCGCGGGTCATCGCCGCGACCAACCGCGATCTCGAGTCCGCGGTCGCCGCGCACCGGTTCCGCGAGGACCTGTACTACCGCATCAACGTCGTGCAGATCCGCGTCCCGCCGCTGCGCGCGCGCGCGAGCGACATCCTGCTGCTCGCCCAGCACTTCATCGACAAGATCGCCGCGCGATCCGGCAAGCCGGCGGCCGCGCTCGGTGCCGAGGCGGCGCGGCTGCTGCTCGAGTACACGTGGCCGGGCAACGTGCGCGAGCTCGAGAACTGCATCGAGCGCGCGATGGCGCTGTGCAGCGGGGACGAGATCGAGATCGCCCATCTGCCGGACCGCATCAAGCAGCTGCACGAGACCCATCCGCCGGTCACCGGCGCCTCGCCGCTCGAGCTGCTGTCCCTCGCCGAGCTCGAGCACCGGCACGTTCGCCGGGTGCTGGAGGCGGTGGGCGGCAACAAGACCATGGCCGCGACGATCCTCGGGATCGATCGGCGCTCGCTGTATCGCCGCCTCGCGGAGCTGGATCCCGCGAGCCCGCAATCCTGACGCGGGGTTCGCGGTAGACGTGCGCTCGCGCACGCCGCGCGGGAGCGCCCGGACAGCGCGAGTTCCGGACGTGCTCCGGGCCGCAGGTTCTCGCTGCCGTTCGACGGAGAACGCGACGTTGCGAACCGCGGCACGCTTGATGCTTTGGCGAGGCTCATGAACGTCGCCACGACCAGCGCCTCGTCACCCTCCACCCGGATCCCGCCCCGCGTCGACGCCGCGCCGCCGTGCGTCGTCATCGCGGTCGCGGCGGACGAACCCGACGACGTCCTGCGCCGCGCCGGTGCGCGCGCGCGGCGATGGCAGCTCCCCATTCGGCTGTGCGCGGTGATCGACGCCGAGCCGGGGCGCGCCGACCTCGTGCGCACGATCGCCGAGCGGCTCCGCCGGGTCTGGCCGGACGACCGCACGACCGCGATCGACGTGCGCGTCGGCGATCGGGTCGACCAGATCCTGGCCTGCGCCGACGAGCACGCCGCCGCGCTGCTGGTGCTCGGTCCCACGTCGCATCGCGAGGGCCTGTTCGCGCGGATCTTCGCGCCCAGCGTGCCGACCTCGGTGATGCGCGCCGCGACATGCCCGGTCGTGCTCGCGCGCGGGGACGGCGACGACATCACGAGCCCCGACATCCTGGTGGCCACCGATCTCGGCGATCCGGGCTGGCCCACGCTGCGGGCGGCTGCTGCCGAGGTCGCGCGCACCGGTGGCCGCGTGACCGTGCTGCACTGCATCGAGCCGATGGCGGTGCTGCCGCCGACCGACATGATCCTGCCGCAGGCGCCGCAGATCGACGACACCGAGGCCACGGCGATGGCGCTGCTCGAGCGGGCCGTCGACGAGGCTGGCCTGACGAGCGCCGAGCTCCGCGTCGAGGTCGCGACCGCCGGCGCGGCGATCCTGGCACACGCGCGCACGCTCGGCGTCGGGCTCGTGATCCTCGGGACCCACGGGCGCCGCGGCGCGCAGCGCCTGCTGCTCGGCAGCACCGCCGAGGACGTCGCGCGCGACGCGACCTGCGACGTGATGGTCGTGCGCCTGCGCGACGAGCGCGCCGCGATCTGATCCCCTCTCTCTCCCATTCAGCGAGGCATCTCCATGGCTACCGCACCCACGCTTCCGGCCCGTTCGACCTATACCCAGAACCAGCTCGACTCGCTCGACGACGATGGCAACCCGCATCGCCCCGATGATCCCGACGAGGTCGCCGGCGGCGCGCTGATCCGCCGGGCGAGCGCCGCGCTCGCGACGCAGATCAAGGCCCGCCCGCTCGCGTGGGTCGGCGCCGGCGTCGGCGTCGGCCTCGTGCTCGGCATGTTCGTCGCGCGGCGCTGATCGTCGCGGCGCTGATCGCGAGCCGCGCGATCCCGGGTCGCGGCGCCGCGCGGCGACGTGAGACCGCCGTGGTATGCCGCTCGCGGTGAGCATCCTCCGCGCGAAGCGAACCGTGTCGGCGCCCCTCAAGTCCACGCGGCCGGCCGCGGCGCCGGCCCCGGCGGCGCGCACCACCGCCCGCGCCCACGTGCTCGACGTGCCGTTCGCGATGCGCGCGGTCGCCACCGCCAGCGGCGCGCGCTGGGACGCGGACCACGGCGTCTTCCTCTGGGAGGGCGCCGTGCTGCCCGCGGCGCTCGCGCCGTTCACGCCGCTGCCGTACTCGTGGGAGCGCCACGTGCAGCGCGAGCTCGACGGCGACGCGGTGCCGGCGCCGTCGGTGCCGACCGAGGCGATCGCGCTGCGGTCGCACCAGCTCGAGGCGGTCCGCGCGATCGCGAGCGCCGTGGGGGCGCGGCGCCCGGGCTTCCTGCTCGCCGACGACGTCGGCCTGGGCAAGACCATCACCGCGTGGCGCGCGATCCTCGACATGCCGAGCGCCAGCTCGGTGCTGATCGTCTGCCCGCTCGCGGTCATCGCCCACTGGCGGCGCACGATCGAGGCGATGGGCGACGGCGGCAAGGACGTCGTCATCCTCAACTACGACCGGCTGGGCAAGCTGTTCGAGGTCAGCCCCGAGGCCCGCAAGAAGGTGAAGAGCAAGAAGGGCCTGGCCCGCGCCGGCACCGCGCCCGAGCTCGACGTGATCGTCCTCGACGAGAGCCACCGCTGCAAGAACCCGACGGCGGCGCGCTCGAAGTTCGCCGCCAAGCTGGTCGCGAACGCCGGCTTCACGCTGTGGCTGTCGGCGACCGCCGGTCAGAACCCGCTCGAGCTGTCGTACCTCGCGCCGCTGCTCGCCAGCACCACCGGCGCGCGCGCCGCCGACCTCAAGGACTTCGAGCAGTGGTGCATCGATCAGGATCTCGGCGTGACCCGCGGCAGCTACGGCAAGTGGGAGTGGCGCGGCGACCGCAAGGACTGCGACAAGGTGCGCGCGATGCTGTTCGAGGCCGCGCGCGGGCAGGGCGCCGCCGGCATCCGCCGCCGCCCCGAGGACATCGTCGGCTGGCCCGCGATCAACCGCATCCTCACGCCGATCGAGCTCGATCTCTCGGCGCGCGAGCTCTACGACCAGGCCTGGACCGCGTTCCGGCGCGAGCTCGAGCTCGCGCCGCGCGGCAAGGATCCCAAGTCGGCGCTCGCCGCGTCGCTGCGGCTGCGCCAGAAGAGCTCGCTCATCCGCGCCTCGGGCACCGTGGAGCTCGCGCGCGAGCTGCTCGACAACGGCCACCAGGTCGCGATCTCGGTCGCGTTCGTCGAGACGCTGACCGCGGTGCGCGAGAGCTTCGAGGCCGGGCTCGGCAAGGTGCCGTGCGCCGCGATCCACGGCGGCATGACCGCCGCCGCGCGCGAGGCCGATCGCCTGCGCTTCCAGCGCGGCGACGCGCGGATCATGCTGTTCACGGTGGAGGAAGGCATCTCGCTCCACCAGGGCGAGCACAACGACGTCCCGCGCTCCGAGATCATCCACGACCTGCGCTGGTCGGCGATCCAGATGGCGCAGATCGAGGGCCGCTGCCACCGCGACGGCCGGTTCGCGCAGGTCTACTGGGCCTACGCCGACGGCACCGTCGAGGACAAGATCGCGCGCGTGGTCGCGCGCCGGATCCAGGCGATGAAGGAGATGATCGGCGACGACGTCGAGACGCTGCGCGAGATCGAGTCGCTCTTGCGCGCGTGATCACGGTCGCGCGGCTGGCACTCGCGATGCACTGCGCAGGTCGAACCCTCGAAGGAGTTCGCATGCGCTCGCTCATCGCGTTCGTCGTCGCCTCGATCCTCGCGCTGCCCCTGGCCGCGTCCGCCGCCCCCGACAGCTCGCCGCCGACCGCCGCGCCGACGGCTCCCACCGTCGCTGCGCACAAGCACCACAAGGCGCGGCACGCGAAGCACAAGAAGCACCACAAGCACCACGCGAAGGCCGGCAAGCCGGCGCCCACCGCGAATCCATGATCGACCGCGCGTGAGCACGACCGGGGGCATCGTGCCCCGTGGGGCATTCCGCCCCGCGCGACGGCCGCGCAAGGGCCAGGACGATGCCGGTTGCCCGATGGCCCACGCGTTGCTCCACTTCGACACGTAGGAGGTCTCCATGAGATCGATCACGAAGTTGCTGCTGGCCGCGCCGTTCGCCGCGATGGTGGCGTGCGCGCCGATCTACGCCGACGGGGGCTACTCCGCCGGTTACTCCGCCGGCTATGGCACCGCCGGCTACGGCTACGACGCCTACGCCACCGGCCCCGAGCTCGCGTACGTCGAGCCCGGCGTCGAGGTCGTCGCGGGCTGGGACACGCCGGTGTTCTTCGTCGACGACGCGTTCTGGTTCTGGGACGGCGGGCTCTGGTACCGCTCGGCGTACTGGGGCGGGCCCCGGGTCTACGTGCGCGACGTGCCGACGCGCATCACGCACATCCCGCGGCCGCAGGGCTACGCCCACTACCGGCCGAGCGGGCCGACCCGCCGCATCGGCGTACGCGGCGGCGCGCCCGGGACGGTGCGACCGATGCCGCCGGGCCGGGGGCCGATGGGCCCGATGCGCCCGACGGTCGCGCCCGGGCGACCCGCGATCGGCCCGCGGCCGACGCAGGTCCGACCGGTGATGCGGTCGGTGGCGCCCGGACGGCCCGCGTGGGGTGGCGGCCGCGCCCCGCGGCCGCGCGGTCGGCGCTGAGGCGACGAAGTCGCCGGCTCAGGTCCGGAGGAGATCGGGACGCGCGTCCTCGCGCGGGCCGATCGATCGAAAAGAGGCTGTCATCCGAAAGGATGACAGCCTCTGATTCCCTGGGAGCCTCGCCGCGCCGGAACGGTTCGCGGCCAGGCTCCTGAATCCTTTCGCGCCGGTCGCGGCTCGTATGCCCGACCGTATGAGCCGCCCCATCGCTTCCTCGTGGAGCGCGCGCGCCGCGCGCCTCCCTGCGTTCCTCCTCGGCGCCGCGCTGGCCGCGTGCTCGTCGCCCGCCGCCGCGCCCGTCGACAATTCCCGCGCCGCAGTCGCGGTTCACGCCGAGCCGGCGCGGCTCGCGACCCTGACCGTCGGCGAGGAGATCGTCGGCACGGTGCGCGCCCGCGACACCGCCGAGATCGCGCCGACCGTGATGGGCCCGATCGTCGACCTGCGCTGCGCGCTCGGCAGCGAGGTCAAGGCCGGCCAGCCGATCGCGCGGATCGCGGTCCGCGAGCTGGCGGCCCGGCTGTCCAGCGCGCGCGCCGCGCTCGCCCAGGCCGAGCTCGAGCGCGGCCGGACGACCCGGCTGCTGGCGGGCGGCGCGATCACCGGCGCCGAGCGCGACGCCGCCGAGACCCGCCACCAGATCGCGACCGCCGGCGTCGCCGAGGCCGAGGCCATGGCCGACCACGCGATCGTGCGCGCGCCGTTCACCGGCGTGGTGACCGCGAAGCTCGCGAGCACCGGCGACGTCGCGATGCCGGGCCGACCGCTGTGCGCGATCCAGGATCCCGGCGCGCTGCGCTTCGAGGCGATCGTGCCCGAGACGCTCGCGGGTGCGTTCGCGAAGGTCCGCGCGGTGCCGGTGCTGATCGCCTCGCTCGACGCCCCGCTGGCCGCGACCGTCGTCGAGGTCAGCCCGTCAGCGGATCCGGTCAGCCGGACCGTGCTGGTCAAGCTGGCGCTGCCCGCCGATCCGCGCGTCCGCGCCGGCGCCTTCGGGCGCGCCACGGTGCCGGCGCGCGAGGTCCGCGCGGTGACCGCGCCGGCCGCCGCGATCGTCCGCCACGGCGAGCTCGAGGCGGTGTTCGTGATCACCGGCTCGACCGCGCGCATGCGCCTGATCAAGACCGGGCGCACGATCGACGGCCAGGTCGAGATCCTGGCCGGGCTCACCGCCGGCGAGGTCGTGGTCACGGCCCCGGGCGCGCTCCTCGACGGCCAGGCCGTGGCGGTGACGCCGTGACCGCGCCGCCGCGCGACGGGCTCGCCGGGCGGATCGCCCGCGCGTTCGTGACCTCGAAGCTGACGCCGCTCCTGATCGTCATCTCGATCCTGCTCGGCGTCGGCGCGGCGGTGATCCTGCCGCGCGAGGAGGAGCCGCAGATCAAGGTGCCGATGATCGACGTCATGGTCGGCATGCCCGGCGCCACCGCCGCCGAGGTCGAGCGCCGCGTGACCTCGCCGCTGGAGCGCCTGCTCTGGGAGATCGAGGGCGTCGAGTACGTCTACTCGACCAGCCAGGCCGGGCGCGCGATGGTCATCGTGCGCTTCCGGGTCGGCGAGGACGTCGAGCGATCGCTGGTCAAGTTGCACCAGAAGCTGGCGGGTAACGCCGACAAGATCCCGCCGGGCGCGACCGCGCCGCTGGTCAAGGCGCGCTCGATCGACGACGTGCCGATCCTCGCGCTCACGTTCCACTCCGCGGTCGTCGATCACGAGGGCCTGCGCCGGGTCGCGGCCGAGGTCGACGCCCGCATCAAGCGCGCGCCGGACGTGGCCGAGACCAAGCTGATCGGCGGCCTGCGCCGGCAGGTGCGCGTGCGCCTCGACCCGACCGCGCTCGCGGCGCGCGGGCTCGGGCCGGTCGACCTGCTCGGCGCCCTCGAGGTCGCCAACCACCAGGCCACCGTCGGCGCGATGACCGCGCACGATCAGGCGGTCATCGTCGAGACCGGCGGGTTCTTCGCCGACGCGGAGGATGTCGGCGCGACCGTGGTCGGCGTCCACGCCGGCGCGCCGGTCCACCTGCGCGACGTCGCGACGATCGACGACGGCGCGGAGGAGCCGTCGCAGTACGTGTTCTTCGGCGAGGGCGCTGCCCGCGTCACCGCGCCGTCGGAGGAGCCCGCGGTCACGCTGTCGATCGCCAAGCGGCCCGGCACCAACGCCGTGACCGTCGCGAGCGCGGTGCTGGCCGAGGTCGAGCGCATGCAGGGCACGGTCATCCCGCACGACGTGACCACGACGATCACCCGCCACTACGGCGAGACGTCGTCGGAGAAGTCGAACGAGCTGCTGTTCCACATGGCGGTCGCGATCGTCAGCGTGTCGTTGCTCGTGCTGTTCATGCTCGGCTGGCGCGAGTCGCTGGTCGTCGCGATCGCGATCCCGTCGACGCTCGCGCTCACGCTGTTCGTGTTCTACCTGGTCGGCTACACGCTCAACCGGATCACGCTGTTCGCGCTGATCTTCTCGATCGGCATCCTGGTCGACGACGCGATCGTCGTGGTCGAGAACGTCGTGCGCCACCGCGATCTGCCCGAGAACCACGGCCGCTCGCTGATCGCCGTCGCGATCGAGGCGGTGGGCGAGGTCGGCAACCCGACGATCCTCGCGACCCTCGCGGTCATCGGCGCGATCCTGCCGATGGCGTTCGTCGGCGGGCTGATGGGGCCGTACATGCGGCCCATCCCGGTCGGCGCGACCGCGGCGATGGCGTTCTCGCTGATCGTGGCGTTCGCGGTCACCCCGTGGGCGGCGGTCCGGCTATTGCGCGGCGGCAAGCCGCACGTGCCGAAGCTCGGCAAGGACGGCGTGGCGATCGAGGGCCGCCTGACCCGCGGCTACCGCTGGATCATGTCGCGCCTGGTCGGGCGCGCGGTCTGGCGCTGGGGCTTCTTCGCGGTGATCGGCGGCCTCCTGGTCGGCGCGATCGCGCTGGTCCCGATGGGCGTGGTCCACGTCAAGATGCTGCCGTTCGACAACAAGAGCGAGCTCGACATCGTCATCAACATGCCCGAGGACGCGGCGCTCGAGCGCACCACCGCGGTGGCGCGCGAGATCGCGGCGGCGGTGCGCGGCGAGCCCGAGGTCGTCGACTACCAGGTCTACGCCGGCACCGCGTCGCCGTTCACGTTCAACGGCCTCGTCCGCCACTACGATCAGCGCCAGGGGCCGGCGCTCGCCGATGTCCAGGTGAACCTCGTGCCCAAGGGCGAGCGCAGCGCGCAGAGCCACGCGATCGCCCTGCGCCTGCGGCCGCGGGTCGCGGCGATCGCCGCGCGCTACGGCGCGCGGGTCGCGGTCGTCGAGGTCCCGCCGGGACCGCCGGTGCTGCAGACGCTGGTCGCCGAGATCTACGGCCCCGACGCGGATGCGCGCCAGCGCCTGGCGGAGCAGGTCCGCGAGGTCTTCCTGCACACCGATGGCGTGGTCGATGTCGACTGGTACGTCGAGGCGGCGCGCCCGAAGCTGCGGTTCGTGATCGACAAGGAGAAGGCGGCGCTGCACGGCATCGCGCCCGGTGACATCGCGACCACGCTCGCGGTGGCGGTCGGCGGTGCGCCCGCGGGCCTCGTCCACATGCCGCTCGAGCGCGAGGACGTGATGGTCATGGTCGACGTGCCGCGCGCCCGGGCGTCGTCGCCGGAGGATCTGCTGTCCCTGCGCGTGCGCGCCCCGGGTGGCGCGACGGTCTCGCTTGGCGAGCTGGTGCGCCCGGTCGCGCTGACCGAGGACCGCAGCATCTATCACAAGAACCTCCTGCCGGTGGTCTACGTCACCGGCGACGTCGCCGGCGGCGCGGAGAGCTCGGTCTACGCGATCTTCGCGATGAACGAGCGGCTGGCCGCGCTCGACGCCGCCGACTACGGCGGCCCGAAGGGGCCGGTCGACATCCTCAACATGGCCATGCCCAAGGACGACATGCGCCCCGCGATCAAGTGGGACGGCGAGTGGCAGATCACGCTCGAGGTGTTCCGCGATCTCGGCGCGGCGTTCGCGGTCGTGCTGCTCATCATCTACGCGCTGCTGGTCGGCTGGTTCAAGTCGTTCTCGACACCGCTCGTGGTGATGGCGGCCATCCCGTTCTCGCTCGTCGGCATCCTGCCGGCGCATGCCGCGGGCGGCGCGTTCTTCACCGCGACCTCGATGATCGGCTTCATGGCCGGCGCCGGCATCGTCGTGCGCAACTCGATCATCCTGGTCGACTTCATCGAGCAGCGGCTGCGCGAGGGCATGCCGCTCGAGGAGGCGGTCGTCGATGCCGGCGCGGTCCGCTTCCGGCCGATGCTGCTGACCGCGCTCGCGGTCGTGTTCGGCGCGGCGGTCATCCTGGCCGATCCGATCTTCCAGGGCCTGGCCATCTCGCTGCTCGCCGGCGAGATCGCCTCGCTGTTCATCAGCCGCATGGCGGTGCCGGTGCTCTACGCGATGCGCGGCCGCTGGATGGCGCGACGGGCGGCACGCATCGTGCTCTGACCGGGGGCATGCCGAGCACCACGCGCCGCGCGCGCCGCCGCCATGCGCGCTCCGCGCTCCACCCCGAGACCCACCGCAGCGGCCGCGGCCGCTGGCTGCGCGCCGCGGTGCTCGGCTCCGACGACGCGATCGTCTCGACCGCGAGCCTGATGATCGGCGTCGCGGCCTCGGCCGCCGATCGCGGCGCGATCCTGGTCGCCGGCGTCGCCGGGCTGGTCGCCGGCGCGATGTCGATGGCGGTCGGCGAGTTCGTGTCGGTGAGCTCGCAGCGCGACGCCGAGCAGGCCGACGTCGCCCGGGAGACCCGCGAGCTCGCGACCGCGCCCGCCGCCGAGCTCCGCGAGCTCGCCGCGATCTACGCCGGTCGCGGCCTCGATCCGGCGCTGGCGCTGGCGGTCGCCACGCAGCTCAGCGCCCACGATCGCCTCGGCGCCCACCTGCGCGACGAGCTCGGCATCGATCCGTCGTCCTTGGCCCGACCGCTCGAGGCCGCGTGGATCTCGGCGGCCAGCTTCGCGTGCATGGCGATGGTGCCGATCCTCGCGCTGGTGATCGCGCCCGCGGCCGCGCGCATCCCGCTGATCGCGGCGTGCTCGCTGGCGGCGCTCGCGGTGCTCGGCGGGCTCGGCGGGCACCTCGGTGGTGCGCCGATCGGCCGCGCCGCGCTGCGCGTGACGATCGGTGGATCGCTCGCGATGGCGGTCACCGCGCTCATCGGTCGGCTGCTCGGCGCAGCCGTGGCCTGACGCGCCCGCATCTTGCAGCACGGCGGGCATGACCACCCCTGTCGCCGTCTGGATCGATCATCACGAGGCTCGCGTCGTGCATTTCATGCCGGGGCAGACCGCCGAGGTCGCGACCACCGCGGCGCGCGCGTATCACCGCCCGGCCGGCACGGTCGGGCCGGCGCCCGACCTCGAGGGCGCGCGGCGCTACTACCACGACCTCGCTCGGGCGCTCGATGGCTTCGGCAGCGTGCTGATCGTCGGTCCTTCGACCGCCAAGCTCGACTTCATCCGCTACGTCCACGCGCACGACCGCGCGCTCGAGGCCCGCATCGTCGGCGTCGAGACGGTGGATCATCCGACCGACGGCCAGCTCGTGGCCTACGCCCGCAAGTACTTCGAGCTGGGCGTGAACGCGTGATCGCCGGACGGTGGGCGCTCGCGCTCGTGCCGTGCGCGCTCAGCGCGTGCGCGACCGCGCCGGTCCCGGTGGCGACGCCCGCGCCGGCGGCGCCGGTCGCGAACGCCTGCGAGCTGGCCGAGCAGACGACCCAGGCGCACCTCGCGGTGTTCGACACCCTCGACTTCGACGTGTTCACGCATCAGCACTGGGACCGGCTGCGCGAGAGCCACGCCGACGGCATCGTCGTGCACTGGCCCGATGGCCACCAGACGATCGGGCTCGCGCGCCACATCGCCGATCTCAAGGCGATGTTCGTCTACGCGCCCGATACCCGCATCGAGGTCCATCCGGTCAAGTTCGGCTCCGGCGCCTGGACCAGCGTGTACGGCGTGATGGAGGGGACCTTCTCCGCGCCGATGCCGACCGCCACGGGCGCGGCGATCCAGCCCACCGGCAAGCACTTCAAGCTGCCGATGGCGACGATCGGCCACTGGATCGACGGCGTCATGGACGAGGAGTACCTGTTCTGGGACAACGCCTCGTACCTGGCCCAGCTCGGCGTCGGCGGCTGAGCGCCCGCGCGCCGAACGCCCCGCTCACGCGAGCGCGTGAAAGTCGAGCACCACGCGCGACGCGACGTCGCCACGGCCGAGGCGCGCGAAGACGTCGTTGATCGCGGCGAGCGGCTGCAGCTCGATGTCGGCCTTGACCTTGCCGTCCGCGGCGAAGGCCAGGGCCTCGGCCATGTCCTGGCGCGTGCCGACGAACGAGCCGCGCACGGTCAGGCACCGCGCCACGACGTCGAACAGCGGGATCGGGAAGTCGCCGGGCGGCAGCCCGACCAGCACGCACGTACCGCGGGTCCGGGTCATCGCGATGCCCTCGGCGAACGCGTCGAGCGAGGTCGCGGTGATCAGCACGCCGTGCGCGCCACCATCGGTCGCGCGCATGACCGCTGCGCCGCAGCCGCCGTCCTTGGCGTCGACCACCGCGTCGGCGCCGAGGCGCCGGGCGTGCTCGAGCTTGGCGAGATCGATGTCGATCGCGCAGACCTTGAGGCCCATCGCCTTGGCGTACTGGATCGCGAGGTGGCCGAGGCCGCCGACGCCGGAGATCGCGACCCACTCGCCGGGCCGGGCCCCGGTCTGCTTGAGGCCCTTGTAGGTCGTGACGCCGGCGCAGATGATCGGCGCGGCGGCGGCGGCGCTGAGGCCATCGGGGATGTGCGCGACGTACGACGGATCCGCGAGGATGAACTCGGCGAAGCCGCCGTTGCGGGTGTAGCCGCCGAACTGCGCCTCGGCGCACACGGTCTCCCAGCCGCTGAGGCAGTGCTCGCAATGGCCGCACGCGGAGTACAGCCAGGGCACGCCGACGCGATCGCCCTCCTTCACCCGCGTGACGTCGGCGCCGATCGCGACGACCACGCCGATGCCCTCGTGGCCCGGGATGAACGGCGGCGCCGGCTTCACCGGCCAGTCGCCGCGCGCGGCGTGGAGGTCGGTGTGGCAGACGCCGCACGCCTCGGTCTTGATCAGGATCTGCCCGGGGCCGGGATCGGGGACGGCCCATTCCTGGAGGGCGAGAGGGTGGCCGAGTTGTTCGACGACCGCGACGTGCATGGTGCGCGACATGGGTGCTTCCTCGGTCACGCGGGCGCGTCGATGGACGCGACGCGGACCAGCTTCTTGTTGACGAACTCCTGGATGCCCTGGCTCGACAGCTCGCGGCCGTAGCCCGAGTGCTTGACGCCGCCGAACGGCAGCTCGGGCGTGGTCCAGGTCGGGTGGTTGATGAACACCATGCCGGTGTCGAGGCGGCTCGCGACCCGCTTGCCGCGCGCGACGTCGCGCGTGAACACCGAGCCACCGAGCCCGAAGTCGGAGTCGTTGGCCAGGGCGATCGCGGCGCCCTCGTCGGCGACCCTGAAGAACAGCGCGACGGGGCCGAACAGCTCGCCGCGGTACGCCGGGTTCTCGGGCGCGATGTCGGTGAGGATCGTCGGCTGCATGAACGATCCGGGCCGCGCGATGCGCTCGCCGCCCAGCAGGATCCGCGCGCCGGCGGCGACCGCAGCGTTGATCTGGGCGAGCAGCGCGACCAGCGCCGCCTCGGTCGACAGCGGCCCGAGGGTGGTCGTGCTCTCCATCGGATCGCCAGCGTGCAGCGCGCTCATGGCCGCGGTGAAGCGGGTGAGGAAGCGATCGGCCAGCGCGTCGACCACGATGATCCGCTTGGCCGCGACACAGCACTGGCCG
>JAIOQA010000237.1 GCA_021413675.1 Deltaproteobacteria bacterium
GTCGTCGCCGAGGCCGCGCCCATCGCCCCCGCCGATCCGCGCACCGCCGATCGCCCGGTCAACGGCGACGTCGTCGCCGCCGAGCCGCCCGCCGATCTGCGCGATCCGCTGACCCGCGAGCTCGCGCTGGTGCGGACCGCGGCCGCGGCGCTGCGCGCCGGCAACGCGGTCGCCGCGATCGACGAGATCGACGTCTACGAGCACGCCTTCCCCGACGGCCAGCTCGCGGAGGAGGCCGCCGCGATCCGCGTCCGCGCCCTGTGCGCGACCGATCCGGCCGCCGCCGCCGCGGCGCGCTACCGGTTCGCCGCGCGCTGGCCGCACTCCGCGCAGCGCGCCGCGGTCGACCGCGCCTGCCCCTCGCTTCCCTGAGCGCGCCGCGCGTTCGCCGCGGGCACGCGTCCCGCGCGCCCCTTCTTCGCCTTCCTGGAGGTCGTCATGCATCTCGCTCGCTGCGGGCTTCGCGCCGCGCTCGTCCTCGTCCTCGCCCTCGCGTCCACGGCGTGCACGCGCGACGCCGAGGTCGCTCACGAGTTTCGCCCGGTCCTCGACGTCTCGCCGACGGCGATCGGCGCGCTCGACGTGCTGTTCGTGATCGACAACTCGGGCTCGATGCTGCCCAAGCAGCAGGCGCTCGCCGCCGCGGCGCGCGAACAGGTCTTCTCGCTGCTCGAGGCGCAGGTCGGCACGATGCCCGACCTCCACGTCGGCGTCATCACCACCGACATGGGCGCGGGCACGTTCGACCACGTCAACTGCAATGCCCCGCAGGCCGGCGCGCTGGCCACCGGCGCGCCCGGCTCGACCTGCGACATGGTCACCGGCCACTACCTCGTCGACGTCGCCAGCAGCGACGGCAGCCGCCTCCGCAACTACACCGGCGAGATCGGCGACGCCTTCGGCTGCCTCGCCAGCGTCGGGACCTCGGGCTGCGGCTTCGAGCAGCCGCTGGCGGCGATGCGAGCGGCGCTCGATCCCGACCACGTGCTGAACCCGGGCTTCCTGCGGTCCGAGGCGATGCTCCTGGTCGTGTTCGTCACCGACGAGGATGACTGCTCCGCCGGTGGGACGCTGTTCGATCCCACCGATCCCACGTACGGCGCCCTCAAGGCGCGCTGCTGGAACGCCGGCGTCGTGTGCAGCGTGGACGACCCGAACACGCCCGGGCCGCGCGACGGATGCGTGCCGCGCGAGGGCGCGACGCCGGTGGTGCCGATCTCGACGTACGCCGACTTCCTGCGCGGCCTGAAGGCCGATCCGTCGATGATCATGGTGGCGACGATCGCCGGCAACACCGAGCCGGTCGAGATCGTCACCGAGCAGGACACCCCGACCATCGGCGTCCCGGGCGTGACCTGCGAGACCGCCACCGCCGGCTCGGCGACCCCGCCGGTCCGGCTCGCCGCGCTCGCCGCGCAGTTCAGCTCGCGCTACTCGTTCTCGACGATCTGCGATCTCGGCGGCCCCGACCAGCTCGCGCACATGACCCTGACCGTCGCCGGCGTGCTCACCCGCCGGCGCTGCTTGCTCGGCCCCGTGCCCGCGAGCCCGACCTGCCGGGCCTACGCCCGCAAGACCGACGGCAACCGCGTCGAGCTGCCGATCTGCACCTCGGCCGCGCCCGGCAGCTGCGTCGCGATCGAGCCCGACCTCGACTGCGACTACACCCCCAGCCACCTCGGCGCCCACGCCTCCGCCGGCCTGGTCGGTTCCAACGAGCACCTCGTCGTCGAGTGCGTGGCGCCGACCGGGCTCTGATCCGCGGTCACGGCACGATGGTGTCGTAGCTGCCGGAGATCGTGCCCCACGGGAACTCGAGCTCGAAGGTGCCTGCGTTGCGGCCGCCGGGCGCGGTCGAGACCTCGACCGGCGTGATCGAGCCGCCGATGGCGTCGGTGGTCTCGATGTCGCCGAGGAGCGCGGGTGGCGTTGTGGTCGCGATCGCGGTCGCGCTCGCGATCGCGCCGTTGCCGTCGAGCTCGAGGTCGATCCGGACCTTGGTCTCGCCACCATCGACCGTCATCGGCGCGCGACCGAGCCACACCTCGATCGCGCCGTCGCCGGCATCGAGCGCCAGGGCGTAGGGCTCCGCGCTCCACGGCGCTTCGCAGGGGTTCGCGACGCCCGGCCAGGTGCCGGTGCAGTCGAAGTGGGTGTCATCCACGTCGGGCTGATCGCGGTGGACCTGGAGTGGGGTGGCGGTCGTGGTGCACGCGGCGACCAGACCGAGGGAGGGGACCAGACACGAGAGGAACGAGCGGATTGAACGCATGCCCGCGGTCATCGCAAGCCACGTGCCCGGCGCGGTCGCGCGGAGAACCCCGCGACGCTCCGTCGGTCACCCTCGAAAATTCGTGGTCGGCGTCGCCGCGAACCGGCGTTTCTCGATGGCGCGCCACGACCCGCGCAGATCGCGACAGGCTACGCGACCGACTCGACCGCGATGCCCATGCGGCCACCGTCGCGCAGCGCGGCGGGCACCAGCGGCGAGGGCTCGGCCGTCGAGACCAGCCACAGCTGGTGCGCGGCGCGGGTGACCGCGATGTGCAGCAGGTGGCGCGACCACGACTGGTCCGGGTAGCTCGCGGCGTTGGCGTCGACCACGACGACGTAGTCGAACTCGAGGCCCTTCACCTGCGCGGCGTCGGTGACATCGATGCCGGGCTGGAAGTTGAACTCGTCGCGGCGCACGCGTCGGAGCGCGGGCACCTCGGCGCGGCGCAGGCCGTCGTAGTAGGCGTCCGCGGTCTCGGGGTGGCGCGCGATCACCGCGCACGACGCCGTCGGCTCGCGCTGCATCAGGTTGCGCAGCGAGTCAGCGAGGAACGCGACCGCCTCGCCGATGTCGCCGAGCTCGTGGAGCTCGACCGGCTCGCCCGAGCGGGCGGCGAGCGTCTCCTCGGGCGCCAGATCGGGCCCGAGCACCTCGCGCGCGAGCAGCATGACCTCGGCCGTGGAGCGATAGCTGAGCTTGAGCGGCCGCACCACCGCGGGCTGCCCGGTCTGCGCGAGCAGATCGGCCCAGCCGGTGAAGCCGTTGTCGAACACCAGCCGCTGCGCGGTGTCGCCGGCGATCGTCACCGAGCGGTGCGTCGGATCGGCGTCGGGCAGCCGCGCCGCCTCGATCAGCACCTTGATCTCGAGCGCCGAGCGATCCTGCGCCTCGTCGACCGCGACGTGGGCGTAGAAGGTCTCGTCGCCGCCCGGCGGGATGAGGCCGCCGCGCTTGAGCTGCACCAGGCGCAGCAGGATCGGATCGTCCTCGTCGTCCATGCGGCCGGCGGGATCGTCGTCGTCGTTGGTGGTCAGCGGCGAGCCGTCGGAGGTCGCGATCGGGTTGCCGTCGTCGTCGAGGATCGGCGGCGCGGGCTGCGCGATCTGCGACTTCACCCAGCGCACCGTGCGATCGAGATCGCGGCCCGGCACCTCGGTGCCCGCGAAGCCGAGCTCGAGCGCGGTGCGATCGGTGAGCAACTCGGCCCAGTCGGTGAGCACGTCGTCGGCGCGGGTGCGCCACCGGCGCAGCGCGCTGTCGAGCGCGGTCCGCACCGCCGGATCGAGGTCGCCCTTGGTGAGCCAGCCGCGCATCGACGAGATCCGCGGGATCAGCGGCGCGCCGCCGCCGACCGCGAACTTCGCGCGCGCGTTCCACTCGGCGGTCACGATGTCGGCCGCGCTGCCGGCGAGGCTGCGCAGCTCGACCAGGATCGCGTCGGCCTGGCGCTCGACCACGGCCGCGAGCATCCGCAGCATCACCGGGTGCTTCTTCACCCGCGACACCGCCTCGGGCGGGTCGTCGTTGTACTTGGTCGACGAGTCCGGGAGCATCTTGAGCCGCATCGAGCGGGCCCAGCCGGCGTAGGTCACGACCGGCACGCCGGACACGCCCAGCGACGGCAGCACGCCGGAGACGTAGCGGACCAGCGCCTGCGACGGCACCACGAACAGCATGTTCTGCGGGCGGTAGCGCCGCGGATCGGCGAACGACAGGTAGGCCACGCGGTGCAGCGCGACGGTGGTCTTGCCCGAGCCGGCGCCGCCCTGGATCACGACGAAGCCGCTCTCGGGCTGGGTGATCAGCTCGAACTGCTCCTTGTCGATAAGCGCGGCGATCTCGGGCAGGCCCTTGTCGGCGCGGTGGATGCCGCCGTGGTGGACGCCGAGCCGGCCCTTGGTGCCGGGCAGCGCGACGGGGCGCGCGGCCTTGCCCATGCCGCCGTGCAGGGTGGGCGTGGCCTGGCCGACCGCCTGGACCCACGTGCCGCGCGCGTCCTTGAGGTAGGTGCCCTGGGGCGCGCCGATGCGGCGCAGCCGGCCCTGGCCGATCGAGACGTTGCGGCGCGCCTCGACGATGCCGTCGACGCGGCGGCCGGCGATCTCTTCCTCGTAGTCGTCGCCTTCTTCGTAGCGGTAGTAGATCCGCGACACCGGCGCGTTGCGCCAGTCGACGATCTGCACGTTCGACGCGCGGTCGATGAAGCCGCGCTTGCCGATCATGACGTCGCGCAGCTTGCCGCTCTCCTTCAGCCGCATGTGCGCGAAGTACGGCGACGCGACATCGACCGGCAGCTGCTTGCCACCGCCGACCCGCGACTTGAGCGCGGCGAGCCGGGTCATCTGCTCGATGAGCGGCGGCAGGTCCTCGGCGCGCGCCTCGGAGATCTGGTCGCGCAGCGAGAGCAGGTCGGCGTCGATGCCGGAGCCATCGAGCGCAGGCGCGGCCTCCTCTTCATCGCCGGCCGCGACGCGCGCCGCGATCTGGCCGTAGAGGCGCTCCTCTTCGCCGATGAGCGCCGCTGCGGGGCTGTTCTTGGGAACCTCGTTGGCCATGGCCGGTGGGCGACTCTATCGAAAAGCGCCGCCGCGGCAAGCCCGACCGTCACCGCGCGTCCGGGAGATTCCGATGAAGCCGCCGCACCGGGCGCCGTCACCGAACCGTGACAAGACCCGCTGGCAAACCGCGCGGATTCCCATTGCACCCCCGGCCGATTTGCCCTACTTCGATCACACCGATGGCCCGCGCCAAGCTGCTCCTCGCCAATGATCCGCTCCGTCGCTGGACCCTCGCGGACGCGCTCGATACCTACAATATTCCGCGCTGGGGCTGCGGCTACTTCGGCATCAACGACGCGGGCAACCTCGTCGTCACGCCGCGCGGCGAGGGCGCCGGCACGATCGACATGAAGGAGCTCGTCGACGAGCTCACCGGTCGCGGCATCCAGCTGCCGATCCTGCTGCGCTTCTCGGACATCCTGCGCGCGCGCATCGAGCTGATCTGCGGCGCGTTCAACGGCGCGATCAAGGAGTACGGCTACCAGGGCCAGTACCGCGGCGTGTACCCGATCAAGGTCAACCAGAACCGCACGGTGGTCGAGGAGATCATCGAGTTCGGGCGCCCGTTCCACTACGGGCTCGAGGCCGGCTCCAAGCCCGAGCTGCTCGCGGTCATGGCGATCCACCAGGACGACGAGTCGCTGATCGTCTGCAACGGCTACAAGGACGAGGAGTACATCGAGACCGCGCTGCTCGCGTCGAAGATGGGCAAGACCATCATCCTCGTCGTCGAGAAGCCGGGCGAGCTCGATCACATCCACCGCGTGTCGCAGCGCCTCGGCATCAAGCCGCAGCTCGGCATGCGCGCGCGCCTGTCGTCGCGCGGCGCCGGGCGCTGGGAGCAGTCGGGCGGCGACTTCTCGAAGTTCGGCCTGGCCGCCGGCGAGATGGTCGAGGCGGTCAACAAGCTCAAGGCCTGGGGCGAGGTCGACACCCTCAAGCTCCTGCACTTCCACCTCGGCTCGCAGATCAGCGCGATCAAGTCGATCAAGAACGCGCTGCGCGAGGCCGGCCGGTTCTTCGTCGAGGTCTACAAGCTCGGCGCCAAGGGCCTGTCGTACATGGACGTCGGCGGCGGTCTCGGCGTCGACTACGACGGCTCGCAGACCAACTTCGCGTCGTCGATGAACTACACGGTGCAGGAGTACGCCAACGACGTCGTCTACGCGGTCAAGGAGATCTGCGACGCCGACAACGTGCCGCACCCGAGCATCGTGTCCGAGTCGGGCCGCGCGGTCGCCGCGCACCACTCGGTGCTGGTGATGAACGTCCTCGGCGTGACCGAGTTCGAGACTCACGTGCCCGAGACCCTCGCGCGCCCCGCGGCGCCGCTGGTCGCCAACATGTGGGAGACCTACCAGGGCGTCTCGCAGAAGAACCTGCTCGAGAGCTACCACGACGCCCTCGAGTACAAGGATCAGGTCCTGCAGCTGTTCAACCTCGGCCACCTCTCGCTCGAGAGCCGGGTGACCTGCGAGAGCCTGTTCTGGGCGACCTGCGAGAAGATCCTCATGCTCGTGCGCACCCAGCCGCACGTGCCCGAGGAGCTCGAGGGTCTCGAGAAGGCGCTCTCCGACACGTACTTCTGCAACTTCTCGATGTTCCAGTCGCTGCCCGACGCCTGGGCGGTCGATCAGCTGTTCCCGATCGCGCCGATCCACCGGCTCAACGAGGAGCCGACCCGCCGGGCCACGCTCGCCGACATCACCTGCGACTCCGACGGCAAGATCGACTCGTTCATCGATCTGCGCGACGTGAAGCACGTGCTCGAGCTGCACGGCAAGGCCGAGGGCCAGGACTACTACCTCGGCATCTTCCTGGTCGGTGCGTACCAGGAGATCCTCGGCGACCTGCACAACCTGTTCGGCGACACCAACACGGTGCACGTCATGCTGAACAGCGAGGGCGAGTGGGACGTCAAGGACGTCGTCGCCGGCGACACGGTCAGCGAGGTGCTGTCGTTCGTCGACTACTCGCCGTCGGATCTGCTCGGCCGGCTGCGCAACAACGTCGAGGGCGCGCTGCGCCGCAAGCTGCTCACGATCGAGGAGTCGCGCACGCTCATCAACCGGTTCCGCCAGGGGATGATCGGGTACACGTACCTCGACAAGGAGTGAGGGGGCGCGCGGCCCTCGGCCTAGCCATCTGACGAGGTGCGCGCGTCACCGAAGCCCGATACCGTGCGCGGGTGGAAGAGCCCGCGATCCTGATCGAGCACCGCGCCGAGCTGCACTACCTGCTCACGGAGGCCGCCGAGATCGAGCACGGCCTCATGTGCTGCTACCTCTACGCCGCCTTCAGCCTGAAGGACGGCGAGGCCGACGGGCTGTCGCCCGACGAGGCACAGGCCGTGCGGCGCATGCGCGACGCGATCCTCGACATCGCGCGCGACGAGATGGTCCACCTCGCGCTGGTGTGGAACCTGATGTCGGCGACCGGCGCCGGCCCGCACGTGCAGCGCCAGAACTTCCCGGTGTCGCCGGGCTACCACCCGGCCGGCGTGGTCGTGTCGCTGGCGCCCTTCGATCGCGCCACGCTCGATCACTTCCTCTTCCTCGAGCGGCCCGAGGGCATCGAGCTGCCCGACGGCGACGGCTTCCGCCACGCGCGACCGTACCAGCGCATCCACACGTCGGGCCGGCTGGTGCCGACCGCGCAGGACTACGCCACCGTCGGGCACCTGTACCGCGGCATCCGCCACGGCGTCGAGGATCTGGTCGCGACCTGGGGCGAGGCCCGGGTCTTCAACGGCGATCCGCGAGTGCAGGTCGGCGCCGACGTGCTGACGATGGACGGCCTCATCGCGATCACCGATCTGGCGTCGGCGCAGCGCGCGCTCGACACGATCGTCACGCAAGGCGAGGGCGCGCCCGGCCACGACGAGCGCTCGCACTACGTGCGCTACCAGGCGATCTGCCACGAGCTCGCCGCGCTCATGGCGAAGAATCCCGACTTCGTGCCGGCCCACGCCGCCGCGCGCAACCCGGTCATGCGGCGCCCGGTCGATCCCGAGGGTCGCGTGTGGATCACGCGGGAGCCCGCCGCGTCGCTGCTCGATCTCGGCAACGCGATCTACGCGTTCATGCTGCGCGCGCTCGCCGGGCTGTTCGGCCACCCGATCGGCGACGCCACGATCCGCGGCGCGCTGGTCGATGGCGCGATCGACGCGATGCACGCGCTGTCGCTGATCGGCAGCTACCTGCCGCGGCTGCCCGCCACCGACGACGATGACGGGCCGCGCGCCGGGCTCACGTTCACGATGTCGCGCATGCCGGAGGCGTTCCCCGACGCGCCGCGCGGGCTGCGCATGCTGGCCGAGTCGGCGCGCGCGATCGCCCGCACGATGACGCGGGTCGCGGCGCCGGTCGACGCGCGGTTCGCGCGCGGCGCCGAGCTCATCGCCAAGCTCGGCGTGCGCTTCGACGAGCTGTCGCAGCGGGCAGTCGCGGCGTCGGTCGCGATGC
>JAIOQA010000238.1 GCA_021413675.1 Deltaproteobacteria bacterium
GGCGCCCGCGCTGGCACCGAGCAGCGGCCGCGCGGCCAGCGGCGGCACCGTCGACGCGCGCGGCGTGCGGCCCGAGCCCGACGCGACGTTCGGGCGCAGCACGCCGCCGCTCTTGCGCGCGGCGCGGGTCGCCGCGATCGCGGCGATCACCGCGTTGTGCGCGCGCTGCAGCTCGCGCTCGGGATCCATCCACCAGTCGAGCGACCACAGCCGGTGCAAGCGCCAGCCGAGCTCGCCGAGCACCAGCCCGCGCAACCGATCGCGATCGCGCGCGACCGTCGCCGAGGCGTAGGCCTCTCCGTCGGTCTCGAGGCCGAGCACGTAGCGCCCCGGATCATCGGGATCGACGATCGCGAGATCGATGCGGTAGCCCGCGCAGCCGATCTGGTGGCGCACGATCCAGCCGCGCTCGGCGAGGCCGCGCGCGACCGCGGCGGCGACCGGGCTCACCGCCGCGCCGTCGTCGGCCGGGCGCCCTGCCCCGCCGCCGGCCTGGGCATACGCGAGCAGCTCGCCGAGGTGGCGCACGCCGACCGCGCTGGAATCCTCGACGAGCCGCGCGACGTGGGCCGGGCCGAGGCTCGAGAACACGATCAGCTTCTGACGCGCGCGCGTGGTCGCGACGTTCAGGCGGCGCTCGCCGCCGGCCTGGCCGAGCGGCCCGAACTGCAGCGCGAGCGCGCCGGTGGCGTCGGGGCCGTAGCCGATCGAGAACAGCATGACGTCGCGCTCGTCGCCCTGGATCGTCTCGAGGTTCTTGACGATCACCGGCTCGGCCACGAGCTCCGCCTCGCCGGGCTCGCCATCGCCGAAGTAGCGCTCGAGGGCGGGATCCGCGGCGCGCGCGTCGTCGAGCAGATCCTCGATCAGCGCCTGCTGCGGCCGGCTGAAGGTGACCACGCCGATCGAGCGATCGCGCAGCTCGGGATCGCCGAGCCGGCGCACGATCTCGGCGACGACCGCCTCCGCCTCGACGCGGTTGGTGCGCGTGTTCGCGCGATCGTAGACGCCGCCGGTGTCGCGGTGCTCGACGCCGAGGTCGGGCGTGCGCGCGGCCGCGGCCGGGAACACCCGCAGCGTGTCGCCGTAGTAGCGCGCGTTGGAGAACGCGATCAGGTCCTCGTGGCGGCTGCGGTAGTGCCACGTGAGGCGCAGCTCGGGCAGGCGCTGCGCCACGCACTCGTCGAGCACGCTGTCGAGGGGCGCGTCGGCATCGTCGTCGTCGTCGACCTCGGCGGCGCCCTGCCCGGCCGCGAAGAACCGCGTCGGCGGCAGCTGGCGCGAGTCGCCCACGACGATCGCGGCCTTGCCGCGAGCCAAGGCACCGATCGCGTCGGCGGTCGGGATCTGCGAGGCCTCGTCGAAGATCACCAGATCGAAGCGCGGCAGCGATGGATCGAGGTACTGCGCCACCGACAGCGGGCTCATGAGCAGGCACGGCGCGAGCCGGTTGAGCAGCGCCGGGACATCCTTGAACAGCCGGCGCAGCGGCCGGTGACCGCGCTGCTTCTTGCGCTCGCGCAGGAGGATCGCGATCTCGCCCGACGGATCGGCGTCGACGCGCGGCACGCGCTCGACCAGGCGCTGGATGATGCGGGCGCGCGCGACCGCGAGACCGCCGCGATCGAGCTCGGCGTGCTCGGCGACGCGGGCGTGATGGGTCGCGCCCGAGAACGACGCCAGCGCCGGCTGCGCCGCGACCTCGCGCTCGGCCCAGCCCAGCAGCACCGCGCGCTCCCACGCCTGATCGAGGGCCTCGGGCGCCACCTGGCCGCGCTCGCACGCCGCGCACGCCGCGGCGACACCGGCCTCGCGCGCGATCCGGCGCGCGCGGACGTAGGCGGTCCAGTCGCGGAGATCGCCGACGCGCGCGCGCCACGCGACGATCGCGTCGGTCACGCTGGCCAGGATCGGCGCGTCGAGGCCGGCGAGCGCGACGCCCGCGACCTCGGCCAGGCGCGCGACCGCGGCCTGCCAGGCGGTGAACGCCTGCGCCGAGCGCGCGAGCAGGACGTCATCGGCCGCCGGCACCGCGGCCACGACCTGCGCGACCAGCGCCTTCCACGCCGCCTCGCGCCCGACCCGATCCGCCGGCGTCGCGCCGATCGCGACCGCATCGAACGCGGCGCGCAGCTCGCTGGCCCAGGCGATCGCGCGATCGATCGCCGCGAGATCCGCCGCGCCATCGACCGGCGCGAGCGCGCCCAGCCAGCGGGCCGCGAGCGGCTTCGCCTGATCGAGCGCGCGGCGGACCCGGCGACGCTCGATCGCGGCCTCGAGATCCGCCGCGACGATCTCGTCGGCGGGCAAGGTCCCGACCCGCGCGCCGCGCACCAGGCGGCGCGGCCCGCGCAGCGCGAACCAGCGCCACAGCCCGAAGCGCCCGGCCCACTTGCGAAAGCGCGGCGCGAGCGCCTCGAGATCGAGCGCATCGACCGCATCGGTCCAGCGATCGGCGAGGCGGAGATCGAGATCGTCGGCGAGGCGGGCAGCGGCGAGCCACTGCTCGGGATCGCGCAGCGCGCCGGCCTTGTCGATCGCGAGGGTCTGCGCGCGCGCGTGGGCCAGCGCCAGCCGCTCGGGCACCGCGGTCTGCTCGGGGCGCGTGCCGGCGCCGCGGCTCGCGGTCGCGATCAGCTCCGCGCCGGGCCGCGGCGTGCGCGCGGCGACCTGCCAGAGGTGGCCGAGCGCGCCCTGCTCGGCGACGGTGCGCGCCGTGATGCCGGGCACCGCCTCGGCCCACGCCGCGGCGCACGCGGTCATCGCCTCGGTCGCGGTGGCCAGCGCCGCGACCGCCGCCGCGACGGTGTCGGCGGTGGTCAGCGTCCAGACCTCGAGCGTCGAGGTCCGCCACGGATGATCGACGACCGCGCCGACCGCGGCGGCCGCGCGCGCGTAGTCGGCGAGCGCGCGCTTGCCGGCGGTGAAGCCGGCGGCGTCGATGTGCGCGGCGTCGTCGTCGAGCGCCAGCGGCGCGGCGTCGCGCAGCTCGCCGAGCCGGGCCAGCGCGTCGTGCACGGACAGGCCCAGCGGCCCGGGCTGGTGCAGCGCGAGGACGTAGTCGTCGAGCTCGGCCCGCAGCCCCGCGAGCCGCGCGTCGTCGCCACCCGCGCCGATCGCCGGCCGCCACGAGCGATCGAGCACCGCGCCGAGCGCGTCGACGACCCGGCGCTTGGCCGCCTTGTGCGAGTGGAGCTCGAGGCAGAACGAGCCCAGGCCGATCGCCGCGAGCCGGCGCTCGACGACCTCGAGCGCGGCGATCTTCTCGGAGACGAACAGCACGGTCTTGCCGCGCGCGAGCGCGACCGCGATCAGGTTGGTGATCGTCTGCGACTTGCCGGTGCCCGGCGGCCCCTGCAGCACGAACGACGCGCCGTCGGCGCCGGCCAGCACCGCGGCCAGCTGGCTCGAGTCGCAGTCCATCGGCATCAGGCAGTCGGCGATCGGCCGCTCGTCGAGGCGCGCCGCATCCGGCAGCGGCCTTGTCTCGGGCAGCGGCCCGCCGGTGCCCGAGGTCAGGTGCGCCACCACCGGCGAACCGCGCAGCCACTCGGCGGCGTCGCCGCGGCCGCCGAGGTCGGTCCACATCGCGAGCTTGGCGAACGAGAACACCCCGAGCACCGCGCCCGGCTCGATCGCCCAGCCGGTGCGCCCGGCGATCGCGGCCTCGAACCGCGCCATCACCGCGGCGAGATCGAGCTCGCCATCGCCCTCGTCCTCGTCGGCGACGGTCACGCCGAGATCGACGCGCAGCTTCTCGATCAGCGTGTCGTTCAGGCGCGCGTCGTCGCCGGCGGCGGCGAGCGTCCACTTCTTGCCGCTGCGCTTGACCGTCACCGGCCACAGCGCGAGCGGCGCGCGGTGCTCCGCGATCTCATCCGATTCGCGCCACCGCAGCATCCCGAGGCCGAGCCACAGCGTGTGCACGCCGCCCTCGGCCAGGCCCTCGCGCAGGGCCCGGCTCATGATCGTCAGCCGCCGCTCGAGCTCCTCGGGCCCGATCACCAGCGGCAGGCGGCGATCCGCGAGGGTGCCCTCGCCTGCCACCAGCTCGAGCGCGAGCCCGCCGCCCAGCGCGGCCGCGACCGCGATCGGATCCACGGCCCCGACGGCGATCGCGCGCGTGCTGTCGCGCGCGTCGAGCAAGCGGTTGCGCAGCGAGAGATCGAGTAGCGATCGCTTCCACAGGTCGATCCGCGCGTCGGCGCCATCCATGCCCGGACTCTACACACCCAACCGCGTTCCTCGACGACGCATCCACGCCCCGGGATCGGCCCCCTTGCGCCGGGGCGGCGCCCGGCCGACCATCGATCCGTGGTCGATCGCTCCCTCCTCGATGCGCCGGTCGCCGGCGCCGAGCTGTTCTCGCTCGACCCCGAGGTCGTCCACCTGAACCACGGCTCGTTCGGCGCGTGCCTGCGGCCGGTGCAGCGCGCCCAGGACCAGCGCCGCGCCCGCCTCGAGGGCGCGACGATGCGCTACTTCGTGCGCGAATGGCAGGGCGAGCTCGACGCCGCGCGCGCCGCGGTCGCCGCGTTCGTCCGCGCCGACGCCGACGGCCTGGTGTTCGTGCCCAACGCGACGACCGGGGTCGCGACCGTGCTGGCCAGCCTGCGCCTCGCGCCCGGCGACGAGCTGCTCGCGACCGATCACACGTACCGCGCATGTCGCCTCGCCCTCGATCGGGTCGCCGCCACCGCCGGCGCGAAGGTCGTGATCGCCGAGCTGCCGTGGCCCGCGCCCAGCGCCGCCGCGGTCACCGCCGCGATCGTCGGCGCCGCGACCCCGCGCACGAAGCTCCTGCTCCTCGATCACATCACCAGCGCGACCGCGCTCGTCCTCGACGCCGCCGCGATCATCGCCGCGCTCGCCGCCCGGGGCATCGACACGCTCGTCGACGGCGCCCACGCGCCGGGCCAGCTCGATCTCGACATCGGCGCGCTGGGCGCCGCCTACTACGTCGCCAACGGCCACAAGTGGCTGTGCGGCGCCAAGGGCGGCGCGTTCCTGTGGGCCAAGGCGGATCGCCGCGCCGGCCTGCACCCGCTGGTGACCTCGCACGGGTTCGCGCCCTCGTACGGCCCCGCCAACCGGTTCTGGGCCGAGCACGACTGGACCGGCACCCACGATCCGTCGCCGTACCTGGTGCTGCCCGAGGCGATCGCGATCCTCGACACCGCCGCCGATGGCACGCGCGGTCGCTGGGCCGCGGTGCGCGCCCGCAACCACGCGCTGGTCACCGCCGGCCGCGCCCGCATCGCCGATCGCCTCGGCGCCGGCGCGATGGCGCCCGACGCGCTGCACGGCGCGATGGCGGTCATCCCGGTCCAGCTGCCCGCCGGCGCGACCGGCATCGCCGTCGAGCGCCAGCTCCTCGAGGCCGGCTGGGAGGTGCCGGTGATCGATGGCCCCCGCGGCCAGGCGCTCGTCCGGATCTCCGCGCACCTCTACAACCACCTCGCCGAGTACGACGGCCTCGCGGTCGCGCTCGCGGCGGCCGGCGTCACCGGCGCCCGGGGCCAGGCATGACCACGACCGCGCCCGCTGCGGGCCGCACCTACGCGATCGGCGACATCCACGGCGAGCGCGTGCTGCTCGAGCGCCTCCTCGATCAGCTGCCGTTCATCCGGCCCGAGGACACGCTCCTGTTCATCGGCGACTACCTCGATCGCGGTCCGGACTCGCGCGGCGTGATCGCGCGCCTCTTGCGCCTGCCCGAGGAGACCGCCGGCAAGGTCGTGTGCCTGCGCGGCAACCACGAGGACGCCTGGCTCGAGTCGCTGGTCGAGCCCAACCTCGGCTTCCTCCTGCCGCCCGGCAACGGCTGCCACGCCGCGTTCGCCTCGTTCACCGATCGCACGCTCGGCCCCGATGGCCTCGCCATCTCCGACTTCCCGGTGTTCGTCGAGCCGACCAGCTGGATCCCGCGCGCGGTCGTCACGTGGATGCAGGGCCTTCCGCTCTGGTACGAGGACGCCTACGCGATCTACGTCCACGCCGGGCTCGATGGCGAGGGCGCGACCTGGCGCCATCCGCGCGACGGCGCGCAGAAGCCGCTGCTGTGGATGCGCGAGCCCGACTTCTACAAACTGTACGAGGGCAAACCGATCGTTTTCGGACATACCCACGTCAAGGAGCTGCCGCCCGACGACGAGGGCCGCCGGACGCCGTGGCGACGTGGGCCGCTGTGGGGCATCGACACCGGCGCCGGACGCGGCGGACCGTTGACCGCGATCGCCCTGCCCGACGGCGAGGTCTTCCAGGCGGTCCCGTAAGCAGGCGACGCGGGCGCTGGCGGTGGCGCGGATCGAGTATGCTCGCCGCGTGAGCGACAGCGAGCCTGTGGGGATCGCGGACCGGGTCGCGCTCGCGTTCGCCGCGATGTCCGACGGCGTGGTCGTCGCCGATCGCCGCACCGGGCAGGTGCTCGTCAACCCGGCGGCGCGGCGGCTGCTGGGGCTCGATCCCGACGCCGCGATCACGACCAACTTCCTGAGCGAGCGCCTTGGGTTCTATCCGTTCGATCTGGTCGCGGCGGGCGGTGGCGAGGTGCGCGAGGACGTGCGCGTGGGCGGACGGCAGCTGTCGTCGGCGGTGTCGGCCATGATCGACGACGCCGGCGCGCCGATCGGCGCGGTCGTGGTGCTGCGCGAGCCGCCGCCCGAGCGCGACGAGGCCCGGCGCCGCGCCGAGGTCGCGCAGATGATCAGCCACGAGCTGCGCACGCCGCTGACCTCGATCGCGGGCGCGCTCGACATCGTGCTATCGGGCTACGCCGGCCCGCTCAACGAGAAGCTCGAGCGCTACGTCGCGATGGCGCGCCACGCCGCGACCCGCATGAACGAGCTGCTCGACGAGCTGCTCGACGCCAGCCGCGCCCGTGCCGGCACGATCTCGCTGACGACCATCGCGATCGATCTGATCCGCCTGACCCGCGACACCGTCGGGCGCTACCGCGACGTCGCGGCCAGCCGCAAGTGCGCGATCCAGGTCCACGTCGACGCCGAGTCGATGGCGATCCAGGGCGACCCCGAGCGCATCGCGCAGGTGCTCGGCAACCTCCTGTCGAACTCGATCAAGTTCGCGCCGATCGGCGGCACGATCGACGTGGAGGTCTTCGGTCCGCCGGTGGTCGCGGATGCCGTCGGCGTCTCGGTCTACAACGCCGGCGATCCGATCCCGCAGGACGAGCGCGAGCGCATCTTCGAGCCGTTCGCAACCGCCGGCCGGCGCGTCGGCGGCACCGGCCTCGGGCTCGGGGCGTCGCGCGCGATCATCGAGGCCCACGGCGGCCACATCTGGGTCGAGTCGAACCCCACCGGCACCAAGTTCGTCTTCACGCTGCCGGCGGCGCCGGTGCCCCGCGCCGCCGAGCGCCGCACGGTGCCGATGCGCGCGCAGACCGGCGATCCGGCGCGCGTGCTGATCGTCGACAACGATCGCCACCGCGCCTACCTGCTCAAGGGCCTGCTCATGGCCGATGGCCACACGGTCTCGGTCGCCGACGACGCCGACGCCGCGCTGGTCCAGGCCCGCGCCGACCGGCCGAGCCTGGCCGTGGTCGCGGGCACGCTGCCCAACGCGACCGCGCTGCTCGCGATCCTCGAGCACGATCCCGACACCCGCAAGACCGCGGTGCTCGCCCTCGCCGAGCCCGGCCGTTCGCGCGAGCTGGTCGCGGCCGGCGCCGAGGAGGTCGTCGAGCTGCCGCTCCAGCCGTACGCGCTCGGCGACACCTGCCAGCGCCTGCTCACCGAGGCCGGCCGGCGCGAGGCGCCGCGGGTGCTGGTCGTCGACGACGACGACTCGATCCGCGCGATCTGCCGCGAGGTGCTCGAGCACGCCGGCTACACCGTGCGCGAGGTCGGCAGCTCCGATGGCGCGGTGCTCGAGGCCCGGCGCTTCCGCCCCGACCTCGTGCTGCTCGACGTGATGATGCCGATCGTCGACGGCTTCCGCACCGCCGAGCGGCTGCGCGCCGACGCGACCTGCGGCCTCGCGCCGATCATCTTCCTGTCCGCCAAGGCCGACACCGCCGACAAGGTCCGCGCGTTCCGATCGGGCGCCGAGGACTACATGGTGAAGCCCTTCGACACCGCCGAGCTGGTCGCGCGGGTCGGCAAGGCGCTCGAGCGCCAGGCCCGCGAGCTGGGCGCGTCGCCGACCACGCAGCTGCCCGGCGCGGATGCGATCGAGGCCGAGATCGATCGGCGCCTCGGCGCGGGCGATCGCGACGCGCTCTGCTGCTACCTCGATCTCGACAACCTCAAGGCCTACAACGACTACTACGGCTACGCGAAGGCCGACGGCGTGATCCGCCAGACCGGCGATCTGATCCGCGACGTGGTCGCGCGGCTCGGCACCGCCGGCGACTTCATCGGCCACATCGCCGGCGACGACTTCGTGTTCGTCACCGACACGGCGCACGGCGATCAGGTGTGCCGCGCGATCTGCGCGCAGTTCGATCGGCTGATCCCGCTGTACTACAACCGCGACGATCGCGCGCGCGGCTTCATCGAGACCAAGGACCGCTTCGGCGTGCTCCGCAAGTTCCCGATCATGAGCGTGTCGATCGCGGCGGTCGAGCTGCGCGCGGTCAACTCGTTCTCGGAGCTCGCCACCGCCGCGGCCGCCGGCAAGCAGCAGGCGAAGGCCGTGGTCGGCTCGGCGTACGTGCGCGGCGGCCAGGTGCTGCTCGGCGCGGTGACCCCGTCGATGATGACGACCACGCCGATCGCCACGCCTTAACCGGTTGCGGCGCGCCGCAATCCAGCGCGGCGCCTGATGCGCGCGGCGCATCACTGGATGCGCGCGCGCCACGCCTTGCGCGGACTTGCGGCGGATCGGAGCTGACGCCAGCGGTGATCCCGCGCGGCACATGCCGTGCAATTCCCGGTGGGATGCCGTTCTTCGTCCCGCTCTGGTGGCCGCTCTGCGCGGTCCTGCTGGTCCGGATCGCTAGCCTGCCGCTGGCCTCGACCTGGTATCGGCGCACCCGCGATCGCCACGACTGGGCGAACCCCGACGTGCTGCCGCAGACCGCCCGCGAATGGCTCCGCGATCGCGCGGCGGCGCTCGGCGTCGAGATCGTCGTCACCGACGATCGCGCGAAGACCTCGCAGAACGCGTTCTACCCGCGCACCCACACGATCCAGCTGACCGCCGAGGTCGCCTACAAGGCCGATCCGACGGCGTGGGCGGTCGCCGCGCACGAGCTCGGCCACGCCCAGTTTCGCCGGCGCTACCCCGGGGTCGTCGCCGTGCTGTTCGCGACCCAGGTGCCGCGCCTGGCGCTGGTCCGGGTGGGCGCCGCGCTCGCGCTCGGCAACGCGCTCTTCGGCCTGCCCGGCGTCACGACGGTCGCGCTCGCGGTGCTGGTGCTGCACGCCGTGCTCGGCTGGTACCCGCTCGTCGAGGAGGCGTACGCCAGCGCCTGGGCGTACCGCGCGCTGCGCGACGAGCCCGCGATCACGCCGGCGCACCGTCGCGCGATCCGCGCGACCCTGGCCGGCGCGTTCGGCACCTACCTGCTGCCGCGCGTCGCGATCGCGATCGCGCTGTCGCAGTGGTGGATCGTCCGCGCGATCACCGGCGACGGTCGCCTCGGCGAGCTCGCGGCGCTGACCGGCCTCGGCCGCGCGGTCATGATCGCCGCGACCGCGATGGCGGCGCTCGCCGCGGCGCTCGCGCTCAGCCCGCGCCTCGACCGCGCGCTGGGGCGGCGCATCGACGTCGAGCGGCACGCGCTGCCGCTGCTCGGGGTGAAGCTGGCGTGGATCGTGATGCAGCTCGCCGTGATCGCGCTCGTCTGGGACCTGCGCGGCGACGCGGCGTGGGCGTGGTGCGTGATGCTCGCGCTCGCGCCGGTCGTGCCGCAGGCCTTGAGCCTCGTGCTGGCGCCGACCCTGCTCGCGCTGACGCCGGTGCTGCTCCTCGGCCGGCGCGCGCTGGTGGCGCTGGCCGGGCCGGGCCTCGAGCACAGCGCGGCCTACGCCGCGGCGCGGGCCCGCGGCGAGGTCGAGCTCCTCGCCGGCAACGCGGCGATCGGCCGCATCGCGCTGCGGAACCCGCGCGCCGTGACCCGGGCCGAGCGCGCGCTCGCGCTGCACGCGCTCGCGTTCGTGCCGCTGTACGTCGCGTACTGGCTCACCTGATCGCCGCGCGCGGCGCGCTCGCGCGCGGCGCATCGGCATCGAGCACGTACGCCGACGGATCGAAGCGCCGCGTGCGCCGCACGAACTCGTGCACGAACCCTGGCCAGAGGATCGAGTTGCGACCGCCCGGATCGAGGTACCAGCTGCGGCAGCCGCCCTGATCCCAGACCGTGGTCGCCAGCCGCGCCTGCAGCTCGGCGTCGTAGCGCGCGACCGTGTCGGCCCGGACCTCGACGGTGCGCGCGACCCCGGTGCGCAGGAACTGGATCGCGCCGGTGACGTAGGCGACCTGGGCCTCGATCATGAGCAGCATCGAGTTGTGGCCGAGGCCGGTGTTGGGCCCGACCAGCAGGAACAGGTTCGGGAACGCCGGCACGCTCGCGCCGAGGTACGCCGCCGCGCCGTCCTGCCACGCCGCGGCGATCGTCACGCCGCCGCGCCCGACCAGCTGGATGCGCGAGACGTACTCGTGGACCGCGAAGCCGGTCGCGTAGACGATCGCGTCGTGCGGGCGAAGGGCGCCGTCGCCACCGACCACGCCGGTCGCCGTCACCGCGCGCACCGCGCCAGGGACGAGCTCGACGTTCGGCCGGCACAGCGCCGGGTAGTAGTCGTTGGAGATGAGCACGCGCTTGCAGCCGAGCGCGTAGCTCGGCGTCAGGGTCGCGCGCAGCGCCGGATCCGCGACCTGGCGCGCGAGGTGCGCGCGCGCCATCCGCTCGCCGAGCTTCAAGAGGCGGCGATCGCGCGTGAACGCGATCGCGCGCAGCTCGTGCCGCCAGTAGAGCGAGGCGCGATACGCGCGGCGCAGCCCCGGCACCTTGGCGAACGCGGCCCGCGCGACCGATCCGAACGCGCGATCGCGGCGCGGGATGATCCACGGCGGCGTGCGCTGGTAGACCGTGAGCTGCGCGACCCGCGGCGCCAGCGCCGGCACGATCTGGATCGCGCTCGCGCCGGTGCCGATGACCGCGACCCGCGCGCCGTCGAGGGGCGCGTCGGCGCGCCACTGCGCCGAGTGCAGGCTCGTGCCCCGGAACTGCGCCATGCCCGGCACGTCGGGCCAGGCCGGGTTGCACAGCCCGCCGGTGGCCGCGACCACGATGTCCGCGGTGTAGCGCACGCCCGCGGTGGTCGTGATCTGCCAAAGCCGGCGCGCGTCGTCGCGGACCACCGACGCGACCTCGGCCGACAGCTCGACGTGCGGCAGCACGCCGTGCTCGCGCGCGACCCGCTGGAGGTACGCGTTGATCTCCGGGCCGGGCGCGTAGGCCCGCGACCAGCCGGGGTTGGGCGCGAACGAGTACGAGTAGAGGTGCGACTCCACATCGCACGCGACGCCCGGATAGGTGTTGTCGCGCCAGGTGCCGCCGATCGCGCCATCGCGCTCGAGGATCACGAAGTCCGTGATGCCCGCCTTGCGCAGCGCGATCGCCATCGCGACCCCGGCGAAGCCCGAGCCGATGATCGCGACGGCGACGTGCCGGCTCACGAGCGCCTCATGATGGTCGCCTCATGATCGCGCGCGCGCCGCCAGCGCCGCGGTCAACAGGCCGCCCTCGCCGAACAGTCGCGCGCGCCAGATCTCGACCAGCGCGCCGGTGTCGCGGCGATCGGGGTGGAAGCCCGGCCGGAAGTACGCGAGGTAACCGGGCAGCTGGCGCCGGACCAGGCCGGGCTTGCCGAACAGGAAGCCGACCGCGCGCGCCCAGCCGCGCACGCCGGGCCGGGCGCCATCGGCGCGGACCAGCCGGATCCACACGTTCATCACCTCGAGCACGAAGATCGCGGTCGCCAGCAGCATGATCGCCGTGCGCCGAGCATAGCCGCCGCCGACCGCGCGATACACGTCGAAGGCCACCGCCTTGTGCTCGGCCTCCTCGAGGGCGTGCCACAGCCACAGCCCGCGCAGGCTGGGATCGATCGCGCCGTGGTGGCGGGGATCGCCGAGCAGCTGCTCGGCCATGAGCGCGGTCATGTGCTCGAGCGCGCAGGTCACCGCGAGCCGGGACTTCGGCGACAGGACGCGGCGCGCGCCGATGAGCAGGCCGCGCAGCTGGCGCTCGAGCGCGGGCTGGATGCCGATGCCCTGATCGGCGCACAGCGCGTTGAGCGCGCGGTGCCCCTTGCCGTGCATCGCCTCCTGCGCCATGAAGCCCGCGATCTGTTCCTGCAGCACCGGATCGGAGATCTGGTCGCGGTAGTGCTTCACGCTCTCGACGAAGAACCGCTCACCCTCGGGGAACAGCAGGGACAGCGCGGTCCAGAACAACGACAGCGTCCGATCCCCGGCGTACCAGTCGGGCGGCACGTGGGCGGCCTCCAGATCGAAGACCAGCGGACGGATCGGGACCGCGGGATCCGCAACGGGCGAGCGAGCGGGCGCGAACGAGCTCATGGTTCCTCCCGGCGCGAGGGGCGCCGATGATCGGAGCATGGCTTGCCGACACGACCGTCGGCAGGTCAGGATGGGCCGAGGTCTTGTCACATGGGGCCAGCCGTATCCGCGCCCGACGGTGGCGACGCTCGCGACGCGCGCGCCGGGATCCCCGGTAGCTACGCGCTCGAGGTCGTGCGCCTTGCCGCGCGCTGGCACGTGCCCGCGGAGGCGCTGCTCGACGGCCTGGGCGTGACCGTGGCCGCGCTCGCCGAGCCCGCGACCCGGCTGTCGGTGTCCGGGTTCCGGACATTGTTCCAGCGCGCGGTCGCGCGCACCGGCGAGCCCGGCCTGGGCTGCTGCATGGGCATGCAGATGCGGCTGGCGTCGCACGGCTTCCTCGGCTTCGCGGCGATGACCTCGGGCACGGTGCGCGAGGCGCTGGCGCTGGCCGAGCGGTTCGCGGCGACCCGCATCCCGGCGCTCGCGCTGCGCCCGGAGGTGGTCGGCGACACCGTCTCGCTGACGCTCGAGGAGCGCGAGCCCCTCGGCGACCTGCGCGAGTACGTCGTCACCGCGCTGTTCGTGGGGCTGGCGCAGATCGGCGCGGCGATCACCGGGCGCGCGGTGCGCGGCGGCGCCGACGTGACGTTCGCCGAGCCGGCGTACTTCCCGCGGTTCGCGCACCTGATCCCCGGCGAGGTGCGGTTCGAGCGGCCGTCGAACCGGCTGGTGTTCCCCGCCGAGCTGCTCGACTGGCCGCTGGTCGACGCCGATCCGGCGGCGGCGCAGCTCGCGCGCGCGCAGTGCGAGCGCGAGCTCGATCGGCTCGGCGATCTCGGCGGCGTGGTCGCGCGGGTGCGGCGGGCCCTGCCCCACGATCACGACGCCGGCTTCCGCTCGGTCGTCGAGGTCGCGAAGGCGTTGCACGTCTCGCCGCGCACGCTCAAGCGCCAGCTCGCGACCAGCGGCACGACCTTCCAGGCCGTGCTCGACGATCTCCGCCGCGACCGCGCGCTGGTGCTGCTCGATCGCGCGGAGCTGACGCTCGACGAGGTCGCCGATCGCCTGGGCTACTCCGACACCGCGAACTTCACGCGCGCGTTCAAGCGCTGGACCGGCCAGACGCCGGCGGTCGTGCGCCGGCGCTGAGAGCCTGGAGGCGAAGCCGCACAGGTTCTGACGGGCGTGACGACTACGCGAGCGTGCCGTCGGGGATGTCGACGATGCCGCTCTCGCGCGCCGGCGCGTTGGCGCGCATGCCGTCGAGCATGCCCTTCGCGAACGCGACCGCCATGCTCCAGTAGTCGCCGCCGGCGACCGCCGCGAGCTCCGCGTCGCCGAGCGTGCGCTCGCCGACCGTGATGACCGGGGTGTGCTGCGGAATCGATCGGTTCTTCATGGTCTGGCTCCTCTCAGATCTTGCCGTTGTCCCAGGCGGGCGGGGGCTGCTCGCCGCAGGCGCGAGCCGCGTGGCGGCGCCGTTGCCTCACGGCAACGACAGACCGCCCACCTCCGTCTCGAACGTCGTCGGCTCGGTCATCGCGGCGCGCGATCGCGTGGCACGCGCGTTGCTCTTGCTTCGCGCATGACCGATCCATCGACGCAGGACCCGACCATCGAGACCGACACCAACCAGGGCGAAGGCAACGTCGCCGCCGCGATCGCCTACAACGACGCCGCGACCGCGTTCGCGAGCGAGCCGGAGCTGGTCGCCGAGGCGGCGCAGGCCGCGGTCGCCGCCGAGCCCGGACCGTTCGTCGCGTTCGCATCGACGGACGCGGGCGAGGTCGCCGCGGTCGACGCCGACGCGGCCGTTGCCGACGCGGCCGATGCCGATGGCGCCACGGCGATCGAGGTCACCTTCGACGGCGCGGGCTGGCGCATCCACGACCCGGCGAGCCCCAACGAGCCGGTGTTCCTCAAGCTGCAGGACGCCGAGCAGCGGGCCGCGACGCTCGCGCGGGCCTCGGGCCGCGGCGTGTGCATCCGCGATCAGGGCGGCGACGTGGTCGCGCAGTACGCGGCCGCTCCGCCCCAGTGACGCGGCGGAGGGCGTCAGCGCCGCTGGTTGCGGCGGCGCGCGCGGTGTCGGCGGGTCGCCGGCGGCGTGCCACCGACGGCGTCCGGATCGGCCGGCAACGTGTCCGACGGGTCGACGCCGTCGCGGGCATCGCGCCGATCGCTGATCAGCTCGTGCGCGCGCGCCGCCGCGATGGCGCGAACGTCGGCGTCGGCGCGTCGCGCGGGGTCACCGTTCGAGGATAGACGCGGGTCGATCGGGTTCGGCATGGGTGGAGTCACAGCAAGCGCGGTGCCAGCGCAACCATCCGGGTTGGCGTCGCGGGGTGCGCGCTGGCGCCACGGTGCGCGCGAGGACGCGCAGGTCGCTCGTCACGGGACGAGGATCTCGCCCCACACGACGCCGGCGAGCCCGCCGAACACCGCTGGCGACGAGCCCTGCGCCAGGCGCGATCGCACCCGCGCGGGCGCGATCGCCGCGATCACCGCGTCGACGTCCGCGGCGAGCTCGTCCTCGAGCATGTCGGCGACCAGCTCGATCGCGACCGGCCCGCCCTCGGGCGCGGGCGCGCCCGAGACCTCGACCTCGTAGTCGTCGTCGCCGCCGGTCGCCACGGCGTCGCCATCGTGCGCGAGGAGCTCGGCCGCGACCGCGGCCATCGACGGCCGCTGCGCGGGATCTTTGCCCAGCATCGCGGCGACAAGCGTCGCGAACCACGCCGGCGTCCCGGGCGCGCGGTCGAGCACCGACGGCGCCGGGGTCGTGAGGTGGTGCGCGAGGATCGCGAGCGCGCGCGTGCCATCGAACGGTGGCACCCCGGTCAGCATCTCGTAGGCGACCACGCCCAGCGCGTAGACGTCGCAGCGCCCGTCGACGTCGAGCCCGCGCGCCTGCTCGGGCGCCATGTAGTGCGGCGTGCCGGTGACCGCGCCATCGAGCGTGAGCCGGCCGCCGAAGCAGGCCTCGTCGAGCGCGATGCCCCAGTCGATCACGCGCACCGGGCACGCCGGATCGTCGACCAGCAGCACGTTGTCGGGCTTGAGATCGCGATGGATCACGCCCGCCGCGTGGGCCACGGCGATCGCGTCGGCGATCAGCGCGAGCCAGCGGCGCGCGGCCTCGACCGCGACCTTGCCGTGGGTCAGGCGCTCGGAGAGCGGCAGGCCGGCGACCAGCTCCATCGCGAGCCAGGCGCGGCCATCGGCCAGCACGCCGGCGTCGTAGACGTCCACGATCGCGGGGTGCTCGAGCTCGGCCAGCACGCACGCCTCGCGCAGCAGCCGCTCGCGGGCGGCGTCGGCCACGAGCGCCGCGCGCATCACCTTGATCGCGACGCGCCGGGGCAGCACGCGGTGGCAGGCCTCGTAGACCACGGCCATGCCGCCCTCCCCGACCACCCGCTCGATGCGGTAGTTGCCGACCGCGGTGCCCGGCGCGAGCACTGGCTCGGACGTGAGCATCGCGAGCTCGGACGTGGGGGACGTCGATGGAAACCGGGACAGCTCGACGCGCGCGGTCATGGCCCCATGCAGAGCAAGAAGGCGGCCAGCGCCACCGCCACGCTCGCAGGGCCGTTGCGCCGCCGCCGCTCTCGGACGGTGAGCGCTGGCGCCACACCGGCGCGCGCCCGCTCGATCAGCGCGGCGCGATCAGCGACGCGCTCAGGCGCCGAGCTCGATGCCGACCGAGCGCGCCGTACGCGCGAGCTCGCCGTTCGGATCGACCAGCTTCAGCTTCTTCACGGCCTTCTCGATCGGCTTCGCGACCAGCTTGCCGCTCTCGATCGCGGCGACGTGGCCGAACTGCCCGAGCGCGACCATGTCGACCGCCATCGCGCCGAAGCGCGTGCCGAGCTCGCGATCGAACGCGCACGGCGAGCCGCCGCGCTGGATGTGGCCGAGCACGGTGGTCCGCACCTCGTACTCGGTGCGCGCGATGATCTGATCGGCGAGGCGCTGGCCGGCGCCGCCGAGCTTCTCCTGCTTGGTCGCGTCGCCGGCCGCGAGCACCGCGAGCGTGCCGCCCTTGGGCTTGGCGCCCTCGGCGACGACGACGATGCTGTACGAGACGCCGCGGCCGTGGCGGCGGTGGAACGCCTCGACCACGCGATCGATGTCGTAGTCGATCTCGGGCAGGAGCACGACGTGCGCGCCGCCCGCGAGGCCGGCGGTCAGCGCGATCCAGCCGGCGTAGCGGCCCATGACCTCGACGATCATGATGCGCTCGTGGCTCTCGGCGGTGGTCTGCAGGCGCTCGAGCGCCTCGACCACGACCTCGACCGCGGTCTGGAACCCGACGGTGTAGTCGGTGGCCTCGAGATCGTTGTCGATCGTCTTGGGCACGCCGACGATCCGCGCGCCCTGGGCCAGGAACTTCTGGCCGAACGACATCGTGCCGTCACCGCCGACGACGATCAGGCCCTCGAGCCCGAGCTTGGCGAGGTTCTTCATGCACTTCGCCGAGACGTCGTGGATCTCGGTGCGGCCGTCGGGCAGGCGCAGCGGGTACGCGAACGGGTTGGCGCGGTTCGACGAGCCGAGCACGGTGCCGCCGCGCGACAGCAACTGCGAGACCGAGGCCTCGGTCAGATCGACGTACTCCTCCTCGTACAGCCCTTCGAAGCCGTTGTGGATCCCGACCACGTCCCAGCCGTACGAGCCGCGCGCGGTGAGCGTCGCGGCGCGGATGACGGCGTTGAGGCCGGGACAGTCACCACCGCCAGTGAGGATGCCAATTCGCTTGCCCATCGCGCGCAGTATCGCCCAGGACCGCGCGCGTGCGCTGCGCATTGCGCCGCGATTTCGACGACGCCAGCGGTGGTCAGGAGGGACGCCGATTCACCCGAGCCTGGGCGACGCGGGCCGCGCGACGCGTCAGTGCGTGGCGACCTGCTTCGGGATCGGCTTTACACGCGCGCCTAGATCGGTGACAAAGCGGCGATGCCACGGCTTGAAGGGCTCCGGGTCAACCACTCCAGCATCCACGGCTATGGCGTCTACGCCACGCGCGCGTTCCGCGCGGGCGAGATGGTGGTGCGCGCCGACGGCGTGCTCTACAACGACGACGACGAGTTCGACGACACCTACGCGCTGGTCGTGCCGGCCGACGACAACGACCCGCGCGCCGGGCAGCTGTTCCTCGACCTCGCCGACCAGACCCGGTGGATCAACCACTCGTGCGAGCCCAACACGATCGTCGAGTCGTCGTGGGATCCCTCGACCCGCACGCTCGAGGCGTGGTGGATCGCGGTCCGCGACATCGCGCCGGGCGACGAGCTGACCTACGACTACGCGTTCGTCGGCGAGGCCGCCGAGCCCTGCGGCTGCGGCGCGCCGACCTGCCGCGGCCTGATCGTCGATCCGGATCCGACGGAGGTGGCGCAGGTCCCGGCCGCGCTGCGCGGCCACCTGCGGCCGCACCTCTGGCGCGCGCCCGCCGGCGGCGATCGCAGCGACGCGACCGCGAGCTGAGGCGCTACCGCCGGCGCCGCCGCGCGAGCGCGAGCAGCGCGAGCGCCAGCGGCCACGAGGTCGCGCCGCCGGCCTGGCAGCTGCCCTCGGGCAGCGTGCACGCCTGACCGTTCTCGACCGGCCCGCACGCGAAGCCGTCGGGGCACGTCGCGTCCGGGCCGCACGGCACGGCGCACACGTGCTGCCGCGTGTCGCAGAGCCCGCCGCGGCAGTCGCCCGGGGCCTCGCACGCCGCGCCGAGCACGCCCGGGGTCGCGCCGGCGTAGACGCACGCGCCAAGGACGCACGCGCCGAGCGGCGCCGGGCAATCGGCGCCGGCGTTCGCCGGATCGCACGGCGCCGAGCACAGGTGCACCGTCGCGTCGTCGGGCGCGGTCACGCAGACGCGGCTCTCGCACGCCGGCGCCGCCGCGCAGTCGTCGCCCGGGCCCGCGCCGAGCGGACAGTCGAGATCGATCGCCGGGCAGGCGCTCGCGCACACGCCGCCGAAGCCACACGCATCGCAGTCGGGATCGATCGTCGCGCAGCCGCTCGCGCACGCGCCATCGGCGGCGCACGGCCCGTCCCACGCGGCGAGCGCCACGTCGACCAGGCGCTGGCGATCGAGCCGCGCGAACCGCGCGTCGCCGGCGCAGCCCGGATCGCCGTTCGCGACCACCGCGACCACGATCTCGCCATCGCCGAGATCGGCGAACACCGGGCCGCCCGAGTCGCCCTGGCAGGTGTTGTGCGTGGCATCGCCGGTGACCAGCATCGCGCCGTCGGTGCGCACCGTGAGCGCGACCGTGCGCTTGGTCCCGGCGGTCGCGAGCGCGCCGCCCGCGGTCTCGCCGAAGCCGACGACGCGGACGGTCGCGCCGGTCATCGCCGGCAGCGCGGTCAGCTGCCATCGCACCGGCGCGGCCGCCGCCGCGTGCGCGAGCCGGACCAGCGCGACATCGGCATCGGCGCGCGGCCAGTCGCGCGCGATCCACACGGTGGTGATCGGGATCGACTCGGTGAAGCCCGTCGCGCCGCCCGGCCCGAACGATGCGGTGCCGGGCGCCGCCGCGCCGACCGCGGGCGCGGCGCAGTGCGCGGCGGTGAGGATCACCGTCGGCGCGATCAGCGCGCCCGTGCACGCGCCGCCGACCAGCTCGAGGCGCGCCACCGCGGGGTCGCCGAGGTCGTCGCTGCCGCCGACGATCGCGGCGGCGCGCGCGCCGGTGTCGGGCCCGCTCGGGGCGCACCCGGCGATCAGCGCGAGACCGAGCAAGCGACGCATCCGGCGAAGGCTACCGCGGCGCGGGCCCGATCGCCCGAGTCGCGGCCGCGCGTTGCGCATCGCGCGAGGTTCGCGCCGCTGGTTGCACGACGCGAAGCGATCTCACCAGAGGAGACCGCTGCCAGCGTCTGCCAGCGCGCGTTCTCGTCGAGGCCACGCGCCTCGCGCGATCGACCCTCGCGAGAATAGTCAGCGCGCTCGCACTCGCCGCGCGTGTTGCTGGCCGCGCGCGCACACGACCTCACGCGGATCACCCGACCTGTCTGCGGATGTTCAGAAGGTCCCTCTTGCATGCGGCCCGAGAGCTAGGCGAACGTCGCCGTTATGGCCGGGCGACGTATGGACGGGAGCGCGACCGCTGATGGTGTCGTCGCCGGGCCGGTGGTCGACCTGGCCCCCGCGCGGATCAACCGACTCGCCAACGGCACCGGCGCGATCACCGCGATCCTCGACGAGGATCTCGGCAGCGGCCCCGAGCTCGCCGAGACCGAGCTGGTCGTCGATGACGACGCCAGCGCCGCCGCGGTCGACGCGCGCCTGCTCGCGCTCGGCCAGCTGCGCTTCGGCATCCGCGCGTTCCGCCCGGGCCAGGCGCTCGCGATCCGCAACGTCGTCGCCGGCATCGACACGCTCGCGATCATGCCGACGGGCGCGGGCAAGTCGCTGTGCTACCAGCTGCCGGCGCTCGAGCTCGACGGCGTCACGCTCGTCGTGTCGCCGCTGATCGCGCTGATGAAGGATCAGCACGACAAGCTCGATCTGCTCGGCATCGAGGTGCTGCGCCTCGACTCGACGCTCACGCCGCGCGACGAGCAGATCGCGCTCGCGCGCCTGTCGTCGGGGCGGCCGTGCATCGCCTACGTCACGCCCGAACGGCTCGGCGAGCCGCGCTTCCGCGAGCGCCTGCGCGGCGTGCGCGTCGCGCTGTTCGTCGTCGACGAGGCCCACTGCATCTCGCAGTGGGGCCACGACTTCCGCCCGGCCTATCTCGGCCTCGGCGACGCGGTGCGCGCGCTCGGGCGCCCGCCGGTGCTGGCGCTGACCGCGACCGCGCCGATCAAGGTCAAGGACGACATCCTCGCGCAGCTCGGCATCGCCGACGCGTCGGTGATCGACATCGGGCTCGATCGCCCGAACCTGCGCTACCACGTCATCAAGGCCCAGACCGAGCGCAAGAAGCAGGCGCTGCTGCTGCGCCTGCTCGAGCGCCACACCGCCCACGCCGGCTGCGGGATCATCTACGCGGCGACGGTCAAGGCCGTCGACTCGCTCGCCGACTTCCTCGCCGCGAGCGGGATCGAGTGCGGCCGCTACCACGGCCGGATGCGCGCCAAGGAGCGCGAGCGCGTGCAGTCGGCGTTCATGGATCACGGTCGGCCGCGGATCATGGTCGCGACCAACGCGTTCGGCCTCGGCGTCGACAAGCAGGACATCCGCTTCGTCATCCACTACAACTTCCCGGGGTCGCTCGAGAGCTACTACCAGGAGGCGGGCCGCGCCGGCCGCGACGGGCGCCCCGCCAACTGCATCCTGCTGTACCAGCCCGAGGACAAGCGCATCCAGAGCTTCTTCCTGGGCGGACGCTACCCGACGCCCGAGCAGACCCGCGCGGTCGCCGAGGCGCTGATCGCGGTCTATCGTCCGACGCCCGGACGAACCCTCGCGGAGCTCGACGAGGGTGGCTTCGCCGGCATCAAGGACATCGCCGATCGCGCGATGGCGCCGGCCAAGAAGGCGCGGGTCGTGCTGTCGTTCCTCAAGGAGGTCGGCTTCGCGTCGGAGGCGCCGGGCGCGCGGTTCGCGCCGCTGACCAGCGAGCCGCCGAGCATCGAGGAGCTGCAGCGGGCGACCGTGCGCTACGAGCAGAAGCGCGCCCAGGACCGCGCGCGGCTCGCCGCGATCCTGCGCTACGCCACCAGCCAGCTGTGCCGCAACCGGCTGCTGGTCACCTACTTCGGCTACACCGACAGCGAGCCGTGCGGCGCGTGCGACAACTGCACCCGCGCCGCGGCCCAGGCCCGCGCGCACGCCTCGGCGCACGGCGTGCCGATCGCCCAGCCGGTGCCGCGCAAGCCGATGGCGCCGATCGCCGCCGACGACAGCGCCGGCCACCGCCGCGCGCTGCTCGAGGAGGCGATGGCCCGGCGCCAGGCCCGGCTCGCGCGGCCGCGCGCGCTCAAGATCGAGCGCTCGCGCCGGACCACCAGCCCGGGATCGCTCGGCAAGGGCGATCTCGTCCGCCACGCGACCTGGGGTGACGGCGAGGTCGTGCGCATCGTCGGGGACTCGGCGCTGGCGTTCTTCCCCGGCCACGGCGAGAAGCTGCTCAAGACCTCGTTCCTGGCCAAGCTCAGCCTCGGCTAGCGCCGGCCAGGCGCGCCCGCGTCTGCGAGAATCGCCGAGGCCCGTCGCGGCAGCGAAGGCGTGCGCCTCACCCCTGCGGGGTGATAGCGTGCGGCGGCCTCGTGGCTCGAACGCGCCGCCGCGCGGGCGAACCGAGAGACACGCATGAGTGCAGCCCGCAGCCCCGACGACCATGGGTCCACCGGCGTCTCGTACGCCGCGTTGCAGGCGATCGTCCGGCTGACCGTCGCGTTGTCCCGCGCGCGCTCCAGCGCCGAGCTCTACCGGCTCGCGCTCGACGGCGTCGCCGGCGCGCTCCGCATCGATCGCGCCGCGGTGGTCGTGTTCGACGCCGACGGCGTCGCGCGGGTCGAGGCCACCGTCGGCCTGTCCGCGAGCTCGCGCGACCTCGCCCCATCGCCGTGGCCGCGCGCGGCGATCGATCCGCGCCCGGTGCAGATCGCCGACGTCACGCGCGATCCCGCGGTCGCCGATCGCCGCGCGTGGCTGGCGCTCGAGGACATCGCCGCGCTCGCGTACATCCCGCTGGTCGGGGCCAGCGGCCTGCTCGGCCACCTCCTGCTCGGCCACGCGCGCCCGCGGGTGCTCGGCGACGACGAGCTCGGCGCGGCGCAGACCGTCGCGACCCAGCTGGCGTTCATGATCGAGCGCGACCGCGCCGATCAGGCGCTGCGCGACAGCGAGGCCCGCCTCCGCGAGGCCCAGGCGATCGCGCAGATCGGCAGCTTCTTCTGGGACACCCGCACCGAGAAGGTGACGTGGTCCGACGAGCTCTACCGGATCTACGGCCGCGATCGCGCGACCTTCGAGCCGACCTTCGCCTCGTACGTCGAGTCGATGCACCCGGTCGATCGGCCGCGCGTGGTCGAGACCCTCACCGCCGCCCTCGGCACCCACGCGCCGTTCGCCCACGACTACCGCGTCACGCTGCCCGACGGTCGCCTGCGCTGGATGCAGGCCCGGGTGCGCGCGGTGCGCGGCCCCGACGGCGCCGTGATCGGCCTGGGCGGCACCTGCCAGGACATCACCGAGCGGCGCACCGCCGCGGACGCGATCCGCGACAGCGAGGAGCGCTTCCAGCAGCTGGTCGACACCATCCACGAGGGCGTGTGGATGACCGACGCGTCGATGGCGACGGTGCTCTACATCAGCCCGGTGTTCGCGCGCATCTTCGGCGTCGACGCCGCCACCTTCTCGTCCTCGACGGAGGCGGTGTGGGGGTTCATCCACCCCGACGATCAGGCGCGCGTCCGCGCCGGGTTCGACGGCCGCCGCATCGACGAGCCGTTCGATCAGATCTACCGCGCGATCCGGCCCGACGGTGCGATGCGCTGGATCCACGCCCGCGGCTTCCCCGTGCGCGACACCGACGGGGTCGTGCAGCGCATCGCCGGCGTCATCGAGGACGTCACCGAGCGCCGCGAGCTCGAAGCCCAGCTCCGCCAGAGCCACAAGATGGAGGCGCTCGGCACGCTGTCGGGCGGCATCGCGCACGACTTCAACAACATCCTCGGCGCGATCGTCGGCAACGTCGGCCTCGCGCAGATCGACCTCGAGCCCGGCCACGCCGCGCTCGACAGCCTCGCGGAGGTCCAGCAGGCCTGCGATCGCGCCAGCGCGCTGGTCCGCCAGATCCTCATGTTCAGCCGGCGGCAGCCGACCGAGAAGAAGACCGTCGCGCTGGGGGCGGTGGTGCAGGAGGCGGTGAAGTTCATGCGCGCCACGCTGCCCGCGGCGATCGAGCTGGTGCGCACGATCGATCCGCTGGCGCCGCGCGTGCTCGCCGACACCACGCAGATGCACCAGGTGCTGGTGAACCTCTGCACCAACGCCTGGCACGCGCTCGGCGGCGCCGGGCGGATCACGGTCGAGCTGCGCGGCCCCGCGATGCTCGACGCCGCCGAGCTCGCCGGCCTCCCGGCCGATCCGCTGGTGTGCCTGTCGGTGCGCGACACCGGCAAGGGCATGGAGGCCGCGACGCTCGAGCGGATGTTCGAGCCGTTCTTCACGACCAAGCCCGCCGGCGAGGGCACCGGCCTCGGGCTCTCCGTGGTCCACGGGATCGTCCTGGCCCACGGCGGCGCGATCCGCGTGACCAGCCAGCCCGGCCAGGGCACGACCTTCCGGGTCTACTTCCCGGCGGCCGAGACGCCCGGCGAGACCACCGCCAAGATGTTGCGCGTGACCGGTCCGGGCCGCGGCGAGCGGATCCTGCACGTCGACGACGAGGTCGCGCTCAGCCGGGTGGTCGCGCGCACGCTCACGCGCCTCGGCTACGACGTGATCAGCCACACCTCGGCGGAGACCGCGCTCGACGCCATCCTCGCGGCGCCCGACCGCGTCGATCTGCTCGTGACCGACCTGAGCATGCCGGGCATGTCGGGCCTGGAGCTCGCGACGCGCGCGCTCGCGGTGCGCCCCGGCCTGCCGATCGTGCTGATCTCGGGCCACGCGGACGAGGAGGCCACCGAGGAGGCGCGCCGCATCGGCATCCGCAAGGTGCTGCACAAGCCGGTCGCGGCCGTGGCGCTCGGCGCGTGCATGGAGGAGATCTTCAGCTAGGACCTCGCGGGCGCGTCAGGTCGCGGGCGCGTAGATGCGCGCCGGCAGCGCCTGGGTGTCGTCGAACGCCAGGCCCCGCCCGACCGGCTGCACCGAGCGCAGCACCATCTCGCGCTGCGCGGCGCCGGCCAGCGCCTCGATCATCCAGCCGCAGAGGTCGAGCGCGGCGAGGCAGCCGGCGGCGGTGGCGATGTTGCCCTCGCGCACGAACGGCTCCTCGACGACCTCGACGCCCATCGCCGCGAGCCGCGCGCGCTGCGTCGGGTAGGTCGTCGCGCGCTTGCCGGCGAGCAGACCCTTGTGCGCGAGCGCGAGCGCGCCCGAGCACATCGATCCGATCAGCTGGCGCGCCGGATCGAGCGGCAGCGCGTCGATGAAGGCCGGATCCTGGAGGGCCGCGCGCAGCCCCACGCCGCTGGCGACAAGCACCGCGCGCGCCTCCGCGGCGAGCGCGAGGCCTCCGTGGGTCGGGATCGTGAGGCCGGCCACCGAGGTCACCTGCGGCGTGCGCGCGAGGATCGCGACCTTCCACGGCCGCACGTCGACCCGGTTGAGCAGGTCCCAGGGCAGGAACACGTCGATGTCGGTGAAGCCATCGAAGGCGATGATCGCGACGTCCATGGCAGAGGCGTAGCACCGGGGTGCGGGCGACGACCGGCACAGTCCGGTCGGTCCCGGACCGGATCGCGCCCTGCCCGATCGGCGAGTCGCGCGCCGATCGCGCCGCCTTACGTTGGCCGCATGTTCGACTGGCTGCGCGCGCGCCGGCGCCGACGGATCCTCGCGGCGCCCTTCCCCGCAGCCTGGGACCGCTACCTGGACCAGAACGTCGCGATGGCGCGGCGCCTCGATCCGGACCAGCGCCAGGCGCTGCGCGCGTTCATCCAGGTGTTCATCGCCGAGCGCCACTGGGAGGGCTGCGGTGGGCTCGAGCTGACCGAGGAGATCCAGGTCACGATCGCCGCGCAGGCCGGCATCCTGGTGCTCGGGCGCGACGATCGGCTGTACGCGGATGTCGCCTCGATCCTGGTCTACCCGTCGACGGTGATCACGCCGCCGCGCCGCCTCGGCGTGTTCGAGCAGCCGCGCGCGCCGGTGAGCCACGGCACGCTCCTGCGCGGCGAGGCGATGCTGGGCGGGCCGGTGGTGCTGGCGTGGGACGCGGTGCTCGCCGGCGGCCGCGAGGAGATGCCCGGCAACGTCGTCCTGCACGAGCTCGCCCACAAGCTCGACATGGCGACCGGGCGCATCGACGGCGCGCCGCCGCTGGCCAGCCGCCACGAGCGCCGGCGCTGGGCCGCGGTCTGCGCCGCGGCGTACGCCCGGCATCGCACCGAAACCGAGGCCGGCTGGCCGACCGCGATCGACGCCTACGGCGCGACCAACGAGGCCGAGTTCTTCGCGGTCGCCACCGAGACCTTCTTCACGCGCCCGGCGGCGCTCGACGCGGAGCACCCCGCGCTGTTCGCGCTGCTGCGCGACTTCTATCGCGTCGATCCGCACGCGCTCGCGCCGCCGCCGGTGGTCGCGCTCGACGCGTGGCTCGTGAACTGAGAGTCCTGGCTACGACGGCGGCTCGAAGCTCACGCCGAGCAGCGGCAGGATCGGCAGGCCGCGCCGGGTGTGGGGCACACCCTCATCCCAGCCGATGCTCTCGGGGTTGTCGGCGTTGGTCACGTTCTGGACGTCGAGGAACGCGTGGATCGTGCCCCACGCGCGGCGCCAGCCCCGATCGACGCGGAGATCCAGGCTGACGAAGTCCGGCAGGCGCGCCGAGTTGGTCGGCCCCCAGACCTCGGCGACGCCGAACCCACCGGTCCCCGGCTCGAGCGGCGTGTACACCGTCCCCGACGTCCAGCGCAGCCGTCCGCCGAGCTGCCACGCGCCGAGCTGCACCGACGCGACGGCGTTCAGATTGTGGCGCTGATCGAACCGATCGGGGTGCCAGCCTTCGGCCGAGGCCGCGCCCCAGGTCACCTCGCTGCGCGCGAGGGTGTACGCCAGCCACAGCACCCAGCGTTCGGTGCGGCGCTGGACCGCGAGCTCCGCGCCCATGCCGCGCCGCCGGCCCAGCTCGACGCCGCCGAACTGCTGGCCGATCAGGTTGTCGAACAGGATGCCGAGGCCGGACGGCAGCTCCAGCACCGACGTGTCAGGGCTGACCGTCTCGCCCACGGCGGCGACGTGATAGCCCGTGACCGAGGCCACGACGTCGGCGGGCAGCTCCGTGCGCACTCCGATCGACGCGTGCACCGCGGACTCGCCCGGGGCGTGCTCGCCGTTGTACTCGCCCACGCCGGGCCACTGGTGATAGACGCCCAGCTCCTCGCGCAGCGTGAACCACGGCGCCAGCTCGTGCGTCGTCACCATGCGCGGATCGACGAACCAGCGCGACGCGCCGCCGAAGTGGTCGACGCGCACGCCCGGCTTGAGGGTGAGCGCGCCATCGTCGATGCGCCAGCGCGCCTCGGCCCACGCGCCGACGTCGGTCACCCAGCCGCGGGTGAACAGGTCGAGCTCGGGCGTCACGGTATGCGTCGAGAGCGTGTCCATGTGCTCCTGGCGGAGCTCGGCGCCGGCGGTCAGCTCGCCCCACCGGGTCGTGCGCACCGCGTCGGCGCGCACGCCGCCCTGCCAGCGGTGATGCTCGTTGCGCTGCGCGTTGGTGTCGGTGTCGACGACATCGAGCCGCGCATGATCGGCGCCGAGCCACGGGATCACCGTGACGGTGGTGGCGCCGCGACGCGCCCGCACGCGGACGCCGAGGCGCGCGAACTGCTGTCGGTAGTCGGTGCCGCCCCAGCTGGTGATGCGGTCGTCCGAGAAGAACGCCATCGCGGCGACCGCGCCCCGCTCCCAGCGCAGCTGGCCGTCGTAGTAGCGCGGCACGACCGGGCGATCCGCCGGCAAGAGCGCGGGCAGGTAGGCGTCGGCGTACGAGCGCCGGACACCGGCGACGAACGCCCCGCCGCCGGGCGCCGGGCCCTCGATCGTCAGGCCCGCGTCGAAGACGCCGACCTGGCCGCCGACTCGCCAGCGATCGCCGCGCGGCGCGCGGCTGTGGAGCTCGACCAGGCCGCCGACGTGTCCGCCATAGCCGACGTCCGCGCCGCCCGGCGACACCTCGAGCCCGTCGAGCAACTCCGACGGATAGACCGCGGTCAGGCCGCCGAAGTGGAACGCCATCGGCACCGCGATCCCGTCGAGGTAGACGCCGTTGAGCCCGAGCCCGGCGCCGCGCAGCACGATCCCGCCGAGCCCGTACGCCACGCGACCGACGCCGGGCAGCGTCTGGATCGCGCGCATCACGTCGTTGCCGCCGCCGGGCAGCGCGCGCACCTGATCGCGATCGAGCCGGTACGCGGTCGGGGTCGCGGTGTCCGGCGCCTTGCCGCTGACCTCGACCACCTCGCCCTCGCTGTCGCGCTCGAGCGCGATCCGCATCGGCTCCGCGGTGGCCGCGACCAGCGCGGGCGTGTACCCGTCCGCGACCACGGTCACCGAGGTCGTCGCCGCGGCCAGCGCGAAGCCGCCAAGGCCGTCGCTCGCAACCGAGGTTCCGTCGTCGCCCGAGATCGTGGCGCCCGCGACCGCCGTGCCGGTGCGCGCGTCGACCACCAGCCCGCGGACGTCGGCGCGGGCGGTGGCGCTGACGCCGATCACGATCAGCGCGATGACGGCGACAGCGTGAGGACGCACGCGCTCCACGTAGCAGTGCCGACGCGCGCACGGCCGGGCAAGATCCGGCAGCGCGTGTCAGGGCGAGCAGGTCGGCCGAGCGGACGATCGCACCGAGGTTGCGCCGATCCTGAACCGAGCGCCGCGCTCAGGTCCCCGCGCCGAGCGCGCGCGCGCCGTCCGGCCACGGCAGGTACAGCGCGGCCATCCGCGCTGGCTGCTGCACGCCCTGCGCCCGCATCGCGCTCGCCGCGACGGCGATCGCGCGCTCGCCGTCGGCGCCGCCCACCAGCGCCGCGCGCCGCCACCGGGCCACGTGCGCGTGCAGCGCCATGTCCGCGCGCTCGAAGCCGGCGATCGCCTCGGCGAGCTGCGCCGCGGCGACATCTGCGCGCCCGCGGACCACGGCGGCGCCCGCGCGCAGCGCCGCGGCCAGCGGATCGGCCCACGCCATGCGCTCGCCCGCGATCCGCGCGGCCGCGCGATCCACGTCGCGCAGCACCGCCGGCCCCGGCTGCCGCACCGCGACCGCCAGCGCGGCGCGCCCCACGAGCTCGAGGCTGGCGAGCCGCACCACCTGGATGCGCGACAGCAGCGAGCTCCGCACCTGCCGGGCGTTGGCCTGCGCGATCACCCGCGCGTGCGCCGCGTCGCCGACGTAGAGCGCGATCGCGACGCGGGTGGCGAGCGCGTAGTAGTGCTGCACGTGGTAGCCGACCGACGTCCAGCCGGCCTCGGCCGCCGCCACCTCGGCGCGCGCCTGGCCCGGGTCGTCGGCGCACAGCAGCACCAGCGGGTACGCCGCGGCGCGCAGGCTCACGTCGCCGTAGCGATCGCCGCGGTCGCGGCACTCGCGCAGGAGCGCGGGCGTGCGCCGGGCCAGCTCCTGCAGCTCGCCGAGCTGCATCAGCGAGCGCGCGCACCACAGCCGCACGGTGTTGACCTCGCGGGTCGCGCCCGGGCAGTGATCGCGGAACAGCGCCTCGGCCTCGGTACAGGCGTCGAGCGCCTCGCGGTAGCGCCCGGCGAGGAACGCCGCCTGGCCGCGCGCGCCGACCAGGATCGCGTGGGCGTGCGGATGCGCCGCGGCCTCGTTGACCGGCGCGCAGCGCGCGAGCAAGCGCGTCACCGTGGGCGCCGCCGGGCCGCCCTCGACCGCGCGCATCGCCGCGTAGATCGCGAGCGCGCGGGCCACGCGGTACGGCTCGCCCGCAGCGAGCGCGAGGCGCAGCCCGCGGACCGCGAACGCGCCGCCGCGCATCACGTCGACGCTGCCGAGCGCCGCGCTGGCGTGGTAGCAGACGTCGACGCGGGCCAGGGTGCGCGCCGGGAGCTCGCGCTCGGGTCGCGCGGCGAAGCCCAGCCCGCGCAGGCGCAGGCGCAGCCGATCGCCGGCGATCGCCAGGCCGGCGCGGGCCGCGGTCCCGGGGAACGGCAGATCGTGGGCCGCGAGCACGTCGCGCAGCGCCGCGAGGCCGTCGTCGAGGTGCCCGGCGAGGAGGAGCTGCTGCGCGGCGCGGCGGTGCAGATCGATCGCCAGCTCCGGGCTCGCGCGGCGCGCGGCCGCGCGGTACTCGGCGGCGGCGGCCGCGCCCCGCCCGCCGAACATCAGGACGTCGGCCAGGGCGATCCGGTGCGCCGTGGCCCGCGGATCGTCGGCGGGCCAGAGCGCGAGCGCGAGCCGGTACAGGTCGGCCGCCCGGTCGAAGGCCAGCGCGCGCGTGGCCTGCTCCGCACCGAGCCCCGCGTAGTGGGCCGCGCGCTCCGGTTCGCCGGCCGCGCGGAGGTGGCGCGCCAGGGCGGCCGGGTCAGCCCGCGACGTCGCCTCCAGCGCGCGCGCCAGCCGCAGGTGCAAGGTCGGCGCGACCGCGGCGTCGACGCTGGCCAGCACGGTGTCGCGGATGCGATCGTGGAACGGCTCGATCACGTCGACGCCGCGCGGGCCGCTGGTCCGCGCGAGATGTTCGACGCGCAGCACCTGGGCGTGGCGCCCGAGCGCGCTCGGCTCGAGCCCCGCCGCCCGGGCCGCCGCCTCCTGCTCGACCGGCGCGCCGGCCAGCGCCACGATCTCGAGCAACCGCCGGGTCGATGGCTCCAGCCGCGCGATGCGATCGCCGAGCGCGTCCTCGAGCCGCGCGACGCCGATCGCGGCCGAGCCGTGCACCGCGGCGTGGCGCGCGAGCTCGGCGATGAACAGCGGGTG
>JAIOQA010000287.1 GCA_021413675.1 Deltaproteobacteria bacterium
GGCCGGCGGCGAGCGCGGTCGCGCCGCGCTGGCTCGCGTGGGGCCGCGCGCGCTCGGCGTCGAGCAGGAGCGCGAGGCTCGGGCCGCGCGACCGCGAGCGATGCACCACATCGGGCGCGACCAGCACCGCGCGCCCGCGGGTCTCGCCGGCGGCGGTCTCGACCGCGACCTCGCCGTCGACGCCGATCAGCAGCACGTGGGCGTGGGCCGCGTGCGGCGACGCGCCGGCGCGGGCGTCGAGGTGGAGGGCGTGGCGCGGCAGCACGGCGCCCAAGCGTAGCGCCTGCGGCGCGGGTCGTGAATGCCGTCAGCGGACCGCGAGCGGTCGGCCGAGCGCGCGTACCAGCAGCATCTGCAGCTCCGAGAACGGCGGCGGATTCGAGGCGACCTCGTCGGCGCCCGCGGCGCGCGCGTGCTCGCGCAGCTTCTTCGACGACGCCAGCGCGAGCGTCGGGATCGGCGGGTGCACGAGCTTCGCGGCGCGCAGCGCGCCGAGCGCGCCCTCGGGCTCGGCGTCGACGTCGATGACCGCGAGATCGATGTCACCGGTGAGCAAGGTCTCGGCGACCCGCGCGTCGCTGGCGCTGACGACATCGGCGGTCGCGAGGATCGAGCGGATGAGCCGGGTGAGCGAGTTGCGATCGGTCTTGTCCGCCGAGAGCAACAGCACCGACAGACCCTCGTACGCGCTCACCAGGCGATCGATCGTGCCGCCGAGGTTGGCGACGACGTCGTCGAACTCGATGCCGATGCCGGGCGGCCCGTCGGGGCTCTCGCGGCCGCGCTTCCACGCGACCCGCCCGGCGAGCTCGAGCGAGCCCGCGCCCGGCACGGCGAAGCGCAGCCCGATGTCGGCCCCGATCGGCAGATCGTGATCGGTCTCGAGGAACAGGCCGCCGCGCGACAGGTTCACCGAGTACGCGATCAGGAACGACGAGGCCGTCCGGAACTCGACCTCGACCGCGTAGGGCACGCGCGGGAACTCGCGCTCGGACATTCGCTCGCGAGTATCGCCCATGCCGGGAGCGGTTTCAGCGGGCCGCGGCGTAAGAGTGGGATTTTCGTCGCGTACATCGCGATCCGCGACGCATTGCCTGCGGCCTTGCAACGCGTATGCGCCCCAACCCCGAAACGTTCGTCAGAGCATCTTGTCGAGCAGGCGGTCGAGGTGATCGAGATCCATGTAGCGGATCTCGATCGTGCCGCCCTTGCCTGGCGCATCCTCGGTCAGCGTCACCGGGCCGCCGAGCGCCTTGGCCAGGCGCTCCTCGACGTCGCGCACCGCCGGCGACTTGCGCGCGGGCGCCGCCTCGGCCTTCGCCGGCTTCGCAGGGGCGTGGGACTTCTTGGCCAGCGCCTCGGTGGCGCGCACCGACAGGCCCTTGGCGACCACGGTCCGGGCCGCGGTCTCGATCGCGTCGACGGTGTCGAAGCCGAGCAGCGCGCGGGCGTGGCCCATCGACAGCCGCTGATCCTCGACCAGCTGGCGCACCGTCGGCGGCAGCTTGAGCAGGCGGATCGCGTTGGCGACCGTGCTGCGATCCTTGCCGACCCGCTCGGCGACCTGCTCCTGGGTCAGGCCGAACTCGTCGTGGAGCCGGTGGAAGGCCTGGGCCTCCTCGATCGGGTTGAGGTCGGCGCGCTGCAGGTTCTCGACCAGCGCGCGCTCGAAGGCCTCGCGCGGATCGACGTCCTGGACCACCACCGGCACGTCGCGCAGGCCGGCGCGCTGCGCCGCCCGCCAGCGCCGCTCGCCGGCGATCAGGTGGTAGCCGCCCTCGGCGCGCGGCCGGACGACCAGCGCCATGATCACGCCGTGGGCGCGGATCGACTGGGCCAGCTCGTCGAGCTCGGTGTCGGCGAAGCGCCGGCGCGGCTGGTCGGGGCTCGGGTAGACATCCTCGATCGCGGCCGCGAAGTAGGTGCGCGGCGGCGGCGGCGCGACCGGGGCGGCGGGGCGCGCCACCGGCACGCTCGGCAACAGCGCATCGAGGCCGCGGCCCAGCCCGCGCTTCTTGTCGGCCAGCTTCTTGTGATCGGACATCGGGTCGGCTTCGGTCGCTTCGATCATCATCGCATCCCGGTCGACGAGTTCAAGCCACCGCGGCCAGGCGCGCGATCAGCTCGTCGGCGACCGCGAGGTAGCTCTTGGTGCCAGGGCAGCGGAAGTCGTAGAGCAGCACGGGCTTGCCGTGCGACGGCGCCTCGGACAGGCGCACGTTGCGCGGCACCGAGGTGTCGAACACCTTGTCGCCGAAGTGTTGCTCGACCTCGACGCGGACCTGGCCGGCGAGGTTGGTGCGCGCGTCGTACATGGTGAACAGCACGCCGTCGATCGTGAGGCGCGGGTTGAACGCCGCCTTCACCTTCTCGATCGTGGCGGTCAGCGCGGACAGGCCCTCGAGCGCGAAGTATTCGGCCTGCATCGGCACGACCACGCCATCGGCGGCGCACAGCGCATTCAGCGTGAGCAGCCCCAGCGACGGCGGGCAGTCGATGACGATGTAGTCGAAGCGATCGACGACGCTGGCCAGCGCGTCGGCGAGGACCCGCTGGCGATCGGCGGTGCCGATCAGCTCGATCTCGGCGCCGACCAGATCGGTCGTCGCGGGCGCGACGAACAGGGTCGTGATCTCGGTCGGGCGGATGATGTCCTCGAACGAGACGTCGCCGCACAGCGCGTCGTAGACCGAGAGCTCGACCTTCGAGCGCGGATAACCGACGCCCGACGACGCGTTGCCCTGCGGGTCGAAGTCGACGAGCAAGACCCGGTGGCCGCGGCTGGCGACCGAGGCGGCGAGGTTGATCGCCGTCGTCGTCTTGCCGACGCCGCCTTTCTGGTTTGCCACCGCGACGATACGAGCCATCTCGCTGCCGGGGTAGCACGGGACTCTGACGCGGACGCTGTTCACGACCGGTCACCGTGCGCGGAATGAAAAAAACTTGGGCCCGGGAGAGTCCTGCCGTAGGTTGGTATCCAGATGTAGGACATGTATGGACATGTCCCCAGGAAGGACTCGATTATGGCTGCTTTTCCAAGAGTTTACGGTTCATTTGCCGAGTTCGAGCGCGATGAGCTGCGGAAGCTCGATTCGCTCCATACCTCGGTCGACGACATGCTCGAGGAGCGGTTCTCCGACGACCTCGACTTCGAGCGCTCGGACGCGCCGAAGAAGCGCGGCCGCCCGCGCAAGAACCCGTAGCGCGGCTACGCGAGCAGGTCGCGGACCTTCGCGACGTGCGGCGCGAGCGCCGGGATGAACGCCGCGCAGGTCGCGGGCACGGCCTCGGGCTTCAGGAGCGCCAGCGCGAGCAGCGCTCGGGCCAGATCATCGGCGGCGCGGAGCGCGAACTGATCGGCCAGGTGCACGGTGAGATCGTCCTTGGCGCCGAGGTGCTGGAGCGCCATCGCGAGGCCCGGCCCATCGACGAACGGCGCGAAGTCGGTCGAAAGCATGCGGCGCGCCTCCTTCTCGTCGATCGCGCCGACGAAGATGTTCTGGACGCTGTCGGTGAAGCGGCCGCGCAGGCCGTAGGACGCCTTCCAGGTCGGCGGCTTGAGCAGCGCCGCCGGCTTGTCGTCGAGGTTCTCGTCGATCAGCGCGATCGCGCCATCGACCAGCGTGGTGAGGATATCGCCGAGCGCGGGGTTCGCCGCGACCTTCTTCCGGCCGAGCTTCTTCACCGGCGGCTTCTTCGCGGCGGGCTTCGCCGCGGCCTTGGTGGCGACCTGCTTCGGGGCAGCGGCCTTCTTCGCGGGGGGCTTCTTCTTCGCGGCGGGCATCGGGCGCACTCTATCGCGCCTGGGATGCGGTCATCCGTTCGCGCGCCTACTTGTCGAGGCCGTACTCCTTCAGCTTCTTGTAGAGCGTCGAGCGATCGATCTCGAGGATCACCGCCGCCTGCGCCTTGTTGCCGCCGGTCGCGGCGAGCGCGGCGACGATGCCGTCCTTCTCGAGCTCGCGCAGCGAGCGCGCCGGCGCGTCAGCCGGAGGCGTCGCCGATGGCGGTGGCGCGATCGCGCTCATCGCCGCGGCGGCCGCCGCCATCGACGCCGCCACCGGGATCGCCGGCGAGCTCCGCGCCGGCCCTGGATCGATGATCGCCATCGAGCCGAGCGGCGGCGTCGGCGTCGACACCCGGCGCGCGATCCGCGGCGCGAGCTGCGGCGGCAGGTCATCGGCCTTCACCCACTCGCCATCGCCGAGCACGACCGCGCGCTCGATCGCGTTGCGCAGCTCGCGCACGTTGCCCGGCCACGGGTGCGCGGCGAGCCGGGCCTTGGCGTCGGTCGTGAAGCCGACGATCTTGCGCCCCGCCGACGCGCGGAACCGCGCGAGGAAGTGATCGGCGAGCAGCGCGATGTCCTCGGGGCGCTCGCGCAACGGCGGCACCTGGGTGTGGATGACCGACAGCCGGTAGAACAGATCCTCGCGGAACGCGCCGCGCCGGACCATGTCGGAGAGATCGCGGTTGGTCGCGGCCACGACCCGCACGTCGACGGTGATCGGCCGCGTGCCGCCGACCCGATCGAAGGTCTGCTCCTCGAGCACGCGCAGGAACTTGGTCTGCAGCGCCAGCGGCAGCTCGCCGACCTCGTCGAGGAACAGCGTGCCCTTGTCGGCGAGCTCGAACCGGCCGAGCTTGCGCTCGGTCGCGCCGGTGAACGCGCCCTTCTCGTGGCCGAACAGCTCGCTCTCGACCAGCGACTCGGTGAGCGCGGCGCAGTTGACCGCGACGCACGGGCCCGCGCGCCGCTTCGAGGCGCGGTGGATCGCGCGCGCGACCATCTCCTTGCCCGAGCCCGACTCGCCGGTGAGCAGCACCGTCGCGTCGGTCGGCCCGACCCGCGCGACGAAGCCCATCAGCGCGCGCGCCGCCGGCGACTGCCCGACGAAGTCGCCGTCGCCGAGGCGCTCCTCGAGGGCGGCCTGGCCGCGCGCGAGCTGATCGCGGGCGTCGGCGCCGGCCAGCGCGGCGGCCACGACGTGCGCGATGCACGCGAGCGCCATCAGATCGAGCTGATCCCAGGCCGCGCCGCGGCGCTCGACCCAGAGGAGGCCGGTGGTCGCCCCGCTGCCGAGCGGGACCGCGGCGGCCGCGCGCGGCGCGCTCGCCGTGCCCAGATCAGAGGTCAAGGACTTGCCCTTGCGCAGCACCCGCTCGATCAGCTCGCCCGAGACGTCGAGCTGGTTGCCGAGCGGATCGCCGGGCGCGACGTGGGCGCCGATCGGCGCGAGCGGCGCGCCGGGGTTGGCCATCAGCACGAACGCGCGCGCGGCGCCGCGCGGGTGGGCGCCGGCCGGCCCCGCCGCGGCCGCGACCGCCGCCGCGCCGCTGGTCTGCTCGGCGCGCAGCCGATCGCCGAGCCCGGCGATCGACGCGAGGTGGCGGCGGGCCCGGGCCTCGCTGCCCGAGGTCGGGATCGCCGCGAGCGAGAGCAGCTCGTCGGAGCCGACCTCCATCGTGACCTTCGCCGCCTGGCGCGTGACCGCGACGCCGCCGTCGGCGGGCACGAACGCGAGCCGGGTCTTGCCGACCATGATCTCGTCGCCCGCGACCAGGCGGTGGACCGTGACCGGCTGGCCGTTGACCAGCGTGCGGTTCTTGCTGCCGTCGTCGACCAGGCACAGCGCGCCGTCGCGCAGCTCGATCGTGGAGTGCTGGCGCGACACCGCCGGATCCGACAGCTGCACGACCGCGCCCTCGCCGCGGCCGATCCAGCCGCCGCGCATCGGCACGTCGAAGGCGCGGCCCAGGTCGGGTCCATCGATCACGACGAGGCGAGCGAGCGCCATGGTGGCGACATCGTACCCCGCGCGCGCCGCGCGTGGCGATCACGGGGTTGCCGTGATTCGCCGCGCCATCGCCGATTGCCGCTGTCGACCGCGCCGCGCTACCGTCGTAGGCATGGCTCGCGCAGTCGTCCTCGCCACGCTCGTGCTCGCCGCCGCGTGCGGTCACAAGTCTCCGTCCTCGACCGGCTCCGGCGGTCCGGCGCCGCTCATCAAGCGCGTCGTGCTGACCTGGGACAGCGGTCCGATCAACCGCAACGCGCCCGAGAAGGTGAAGGTCTACCTGGTCGCCACCGACGAGACCGGTAGCGCGACCAGCTACCCGGTGTCGGAGGCGACCGGCACCTGCGGCGCGGCCGCGCTCGCCGAGCACGATCTCACCGCGTACGCCTGCACCGCCGCTGATGGCACCAGCGTGCGGTTCCACGCCACGCACCAGGCCGCCGATGTCGTGGTCCTCGCCGAGAAGATCGAGGCGGGCGCCGACTCGGATCTCATGAACGCGAGCGAGGTCCGCCGGGTGACGCTGCCGATCGACGCGAAGATCGAGGGCGGGACCTGAATCTGCGCGACCGGGTGATCGGCGCGCTGGTCGGCGCGGTGCTCGGCGCCGCCGTCACCGCCGCAGGGTTCGTGGCGCTCGGCCCGCGCGCGTGCCCGACCGAGGCCGCGGCCGACAGCGCGGGCGAGGCACCACCCGACGACGCCGCGCAGCTCGCGCAGATCGATCGGCTCGAAGCCGAGCTCGCGATGCTCGAGCGGGCGGTCGCGGCGACCGGCGATCGCGCGACCATGGCGCGGCTGACCCGGGGCGATCTCGCGATGAGCCCCGATGACACCTGGTGGACCAGCCGCCCCGAGGATCCCGCGGCGCAGGCCCGGTCCCGCGCGGTGATCGATCGGCTCGGTCACCTCGGCATCGCGCTCGACGCGAGCGCGGTCGCATGCCGGCGACCGTGCTGTCGGATCACGCTGCGCGCCGAGGACGCTGACCTTCACGCCGACGCGCTGTTCGCGCGCGCCGGGCTCGGCTACGAGCCGCTGGCCGGCACCGCGACCGCGAGCACGCCAACTGGCGCGCGGGTGATCACCGCCTGCTGGCGATCGCCCGCCGCCGACGACGCTAGCGCCGGACCAGCTCGGTGATGCCCGGGCGCAGGCGCTCGAGCACGAAGAAGTTCGTGAACACCCGCGCCGGGCCGACCGCGTAGTAGGCCTTGCCCAGGTACAGATCGTCGTTCTGCGCGTCGACCTGCACCAGGTAGTCGCGCAGCCCCGCGGTCGGGTCGAGCGCCTTGTTGCCGCCCTTGCCGTAGTCGAGGAGCAGCGCGTGCAGGTACGTGTTGTCGCGCGCGGTAGGATCCACCGCGTCGACCCGGTAGAACCCGAAGCGCGTCGGCGCGCGATCATCGGGCTTGGTGATCCACGGCTCGTCGAGCGCGTTCTGCACGCACGGGCAGTTGTAGCCGTAGAGGTCGCCGCGCTCGTCCCGGACCATGCCCTTGACGAACTTCTTGTTGCGGATGAGCCGCATCCACGGCGGCACGTTGGTGCCGCGGAACTCCCAGCCGACGAGCTTGGCGGGATCGGGCGTGACCGCGCGCATGAAGACGATCTCGAGCTCGGCGTTGCTCATGCGCTCGAGCGCCGCGGCGCGCTCGCCGATGCGGTTGGGGCCGAGATCGCGGACCGGCGCAGCCGTCGGCGCGGGCGCGGGCTTCGGAGCGACGGGCAGGGGCGTGACCGGGTTCATCGGAGCCTCGCGGGGGTGTCGAGGATGTGGGCGGCCGCGCGGGTCGCGAGCGCCTGGATCGTCTCCATCGGGTTCACGCCGATCGGCGTCGGGAACAGGCTGGCGTCGGCGACCATCAGGCCGGCGGCGTCGTGCACGAAGCCGTAGTCGTCGGTGACCGCGCGATCGCGATCCCGGCCCATGCGGGCGGTGCCCATCATGTGCACGGTCACGACCTCCATCGTGCGCTTGGGGATCGTCGACGCGAAGATCCGCCGGACGTCGTCGGGGCCGTGCAGATCGCCGACGCCCTCGAACGGCAGGAGCACCTTCTTCGCGCCCGCGGCGAACAGGAGCTCCGACAGGAGCGCGACGCCGCGCTTGAGCTTGTCGGCGTCGAAGTCCGACAGCTGGTAGAACGCCTGCGGCCGGCCGTTGATCGTGCGCACGCGGCCCATGTTGGTGTCCTCGACCAGCATGCCGGCGACGACCATCTTGTCGTAGTCGTGCATCAGCTCGCCGAGCTCCGCGCCCCAGTGGCGCGTCGTCATCGCGATGATGCTGGGCGGGATGTTGACCGCCGCGAACAGGAAGCCCTCGTCCTGGAACTCGCGCACCTGGAAGGCCTGGTGCACGCCCTCCCAGCCGCGGACGTCCTGATCGAACACCGCGACCACCTTGGTGTTCGGGTGCAGCGACAGGTTGCCGCCGAGCTGGCCCGACGGCGACACGATGCCCGACCGCGACAGGAGCGCGGGCGTGTGGATCGCGCCGCACGCCGAGGCGACCAGCTTGGCGCGCACCGCGACGCGGTGGCGGCGGCCGTCGGCGCCGAGCACGTGACCGATCACGCCGGTCGCGCGCTTGCCGTGGCGGGTGATGCGCTCGACACGGACATCGGCGTAGAGCCGCGCGCCGAAGTGCAGCGCGCGCGGCACGTAGCTGACCAGCGCCGACTGCTTGGCGCCGGTCGGGCAGCCGAACGCGCAGTTGTTCGAGCCGGGGCAGTGGACCTGGTTGCGCAGGTTCGGGATGACCTTCCAGCCCATGCGATCGGCGCCGAGCTTGAGCAGCTCGTTGTCCTTGCCGATCGATTCCGGATCCTGGTGGCGCACGTGCAGCCGGCGCTCGACGCGCTCGAACCACGGCTCCATGTCCTTGGCGCGGATGCCGTCGAGGTTGGCCTCGCGGTACCAGCGATCGAGGATCTTCTCGGGCGTGCGCCACGACATGCCGCCGTTGATGACGGTCGAGCCGCCGACCGCGCGGCCCTCCTGATAGAGGACCGGCGGATCGCCGAAGGCCATCGTCGCGCCGCCGTCGCGGTAGAGCTTGCGGACCGCGGCCGAGGCGTTGCCGTTGAACTCGGAGGTGGTGTGGTAGCCGCCCTCCTCGAGCACGACGACATCGAGCCCGCCCTCGGCGAGCTCGGCGGCGAGCGTGGCGCCGCCGGCGCCGGAGCCGATGATGACGACGTCGGCGTCGAGCACGAGATCGCCGAAGACGTCATCGCGGGTGAACAGGTTCTGGGGACGCGCCGCCGGAGCGGGCGCCATGCGTGCGGCGACCATCAGTGCTTCTCCTCGCCCACCCGGCGACGGGGCAGCGGATCGGGGGCGGTGATGCTGGCGTGGTGCTTGGCGATGTCGTTCGAGTAGACCTCGAGCCGGCGGCGCTTGACCTTGTCGATCCACGCGTCGGGCGTGTAGCCCATGCGCGCCTGGATCTCGGGCTGCTCGTAGTGGCTGAGCGCGAGGATCTGCTTGATGCCCTTGGCGAGCTCGCGCTCGGCGGGCGTGATGCCGCCGTCGAGCCAGCGCGCGAACCAGCGGGTGCGCAGCTCGAGCGACAGCGCGTGCGAGCGGCGACCGCGCGCCGGCGGCCACAGCATCGCGGCGGCGTCGTAGCCGGTGAGCCCGACGACCAGGCCGGTGCGGAACAGGGTGGGGAGCGCGGCCATCGTCAGCTCGGCGTGGTCGACGATGGCGCGCTCGAGGCCGAGCTCGGTCGCCTCGGGCGGACAGATCACGCCGACGAGGCTCTCGAGGATCCGGCGCACGTGGCGCGGGTGCTGGTAGGTCACGCGAACGCCTCCAGGGTCTGCACGAAGCCGCGATCGTGGCGCTCCATGTAGTCGCTGATGATGGTGACCGCGGTGTCGCCGTCGCCCCGATCGAGCGCGTCGAGCAGCCGCGAGTGCGCGTCGAGGTAGTCCTCGGGGATCTTGGCCGAGCCCGCGACGGTCTCGGCGATCTCGAGGTACACGCGCGACAGCCGGTTCAGCATCCAGATCGCCGGCACGAACTGCGCGGTCTCGACGATCGCGCGGATGACCGCGAAGTCCTCGCGCGGGAACAGAGCCGGGTTGTGGCGCGCGGCCCAGGCGCGCGCGAGCGCCGCGCGCGCCGGCATCGTCGACGTGTGCGCCGCCTTCATGCGCGGCGCGACCAGCCGGATGACATCGGAGAAGAACGCGCGGCGCAGCTCGAGCAGATCGAGCAGCATGCGTGCGACCGAGGGCGCGCCGGGCGCCGGCTTGCCGTAGCGCAGGTACGCCGGCAGCACCTCGATCGACCAGTCGCGCAGCGGCCGCACGACCACGCCGGAGCCGCGGCGCGGCTCGACGAGCTGCCACTCGCCGAGGCGCCGCAGCGCCTCGCGCAGGGTGGGGCGGCTGGCGCCGAGGATGCGCGCGAGCTCACGCTCGGCTGGGAGACGCGCGCCGGCGGGATACGTGCCACGCACGATGTCCTGCAGCAGCGCTTCGAACACGGTCTCGATCGCCGTCGCGCCGAGAGGTGGAGCTTCGTGGGCGGCGGAGGTGAGGCTCGATGTGGTCATTTGGTCTTACCAGTTGGTAAGACCAGACTACGTCCATGCCCCACATGAATCAAGCGCAAACCGACATCCAACTCAAGGACGGTTTGCCCGATCCCGTCCCGGCCTGAACGTCAAGTCCGAACGCCGCTCGATCGCGCTCCCGGCCTGAAAGAGCGCGGCTCTCACGGTGCCCGGTCGATCGGCCGGCTCTGCGCGATAACCCCCCGTCAGAGAAGGCAGGTTGGCTTGACGCACCGAGAAGGCGGTGAGTAGCTTTCGCCCATGACCAAAGGCAAGGCGGGGGTCGACCAGCCGGTCGACATCCCCGACGTCCTCCCGATCCTACCGCTGCGCAACTCGGTGCTGTTCCCGGGTTCGATCATTCCTATTGACGTCGGCCGTCGGAAGTCAGTTCGCCTGGTCGAGGACGCGATCGCGAAGGAGCGCCCGGTCATCGGCATCCTGACCCAGAAGGACGCGCGCACCGAGGATCCGCAGTCCGGCGACCTCTACACCACCGGCTGCGCCGCGCGCATCCTCAAGGTGATCAAGCTCGCGAAGGACAACTTCTCGGTGATCCTCCAGGGCGTCGCCCGCTTCGAGGTCACCGGCTTCGACGGCACCGAGCCGTTTCTCGCCGCGAAGGTGAAGTCGGTGCCGGATCCGGCGGCGACCGACGTCGAGCTCGACGCGCTGGTGATGAACCTCAAGGACATCGCCAAGCGCGTCGTCAAGCTCATGCCCGAGCTCCCCAAGGAAGCCGGCGCCCTCGTCGACAGCGTCACCGAGGCTGGTCACCTCGCCGACCTGATCACGTCGAACCTCGAGCTCGAGGTCGGCGAGAAGCAGGACGTGCTCGAGACGTTCGATCTCAAGAACCGCACCCGCAAGGTGCTGCAGTTCCTGTCGCGTCAGCTCGAGGTCCTCAAGGTCCGCGAGCGCATCAACACGCAGGTGCAGGAGGAGATGGGCCGCAACCAGCGCGAGTACGTGCTGCGGCAGCAGCTCAAGGCCATCAAGGAGGAGCTCGGCGAGCTCGATGACTCCGGTGGTGACCTCGACGAGTTCGGCGAGAAGATCACCAAGGCGAAGATGCCCGAGGAGGCCGAGAAGGTCGCCAAGAAGCAGCTCGATCGCCTGAAGGGCATGCAGCCGTCGTCGGCCGAGTACACGGTCACGCGCACGTACCTCGAGTGGCTGGTCGAGCTGCCGTGGTCGATCTCGACCGACGACAAGATCGAGCTGCCGGAAGTGCGCCGCTGCCTCGACGAGGACCACTACGATCTCGACAAGGTCAAGAAGCGCATCGTCGAGTACATGGCGGTCCGCAAGCTCAAGAACGACAAGAAGGGACCGATCCTCTGCCTGGCGGGGCCCCCTGGCGTCGGCAAGACCTCGCTCGGTCGCTCGGTGGCGCGCGCGATCGGCCGGAAGTTCGGCCGCATCTCGCTCGGCGGCGTGCGCGACGAGGCGGAGATCCGCGGCCACCGGCGCACATACGTCGGCTCGCTGCCCGGGCGCGTGATCCAGGGCATCAAGAAGGCCGGGACCAACAACCCGGTGTTCGTGCTCGACGAGATCGACAAGCTCGGCCACGACTTCCGGGGCGACCCGGCGTCGGCGCTGCTCGAGGTGCTCGATCCCGAGCAGAACTCGAGCTTCAGCGATCACTACCTTGAGGTCACCTTCGATCTCTCGAAGGTGCTGTTCATCGCGACCGCGAACCAGCTCGACCCGATCCCGTGGGCCCTGCGCGATCGCCTCGAGATCATCGAGCTGCCCGGCTACACCCGGCAGGAGAAGAAGCAGATCGCCCGCGCCTTCCTGGTGCCGAAGCAGCTCGACGAGCACGGCCTCACGAAGGAGCGCTGCGACATCACCGACGAGGCCGTCTTCGAGGTGATCGACAGCTACACGCGCGAGGCCGGCGTCCGCAACCTCGAGCGCGAGGTCGGCTCGCTGTGCCGCGCGGTCGCCGTGAAGGTGGCCGAGGGCCAGGCCAAGGATCAGGAAGTGATCGGCTCGCAGGAGGTCCAGGACATCCTCGGCCCGAACAAGTACGTCAGCGAGGTCGCGGATCGCACCAGCGAGCCCGGCGTCGCGACCGGCCTGGCCTGGACCGCGGTCGGCGGCGACATCCTCTTCATCGAAGCGACCAAGATGCCCGGCAAGGGCAAGCTGACCCTCACCGGTCAGCTCGGCGACGTGATGAAGGAGTCGGTGACCGCGGCGCTGTCGGTGGTCCGCGGTCGCGCGGCCCAGCTCGGCCTCGACCCCGGCAACTTCCTCGAGAACGTCGACCTGCACGTCCACGTGCCGGCCGGCGCCACCCCGAAGGATGGGCCGTCGGCGGGCGTCACGATGTACACCGCGCTGGTGTCGCTCCTGACCGGTACGCCGGTCCGGCCCGACGTCGCGATGACCGGCGAGATCACGCTGCGCGGCAACGTGCTGCAGATCGGTGGCCTCAAGGAGAAGCTCCTGGCCGCCCACCGCGCCGGCATCAAGCGGGTCATCATTCCTGACCGGAACGTGAAGGACCTGATCGACGTGCCTGACGAGGTGAAGAAGGAGATCGAGATCTTCCCGGTCAAGCGCATGGACGAGGTGCTGGCGCTCGCGCTGGTCAACCCGCCCCAGGGCATCATCGACATGGCCAACGCGGCCAAGGCCGACATCGCCGCGAACGCCGCGGCGACCTGACCCACTTGCGATCGTCGACCCTCGCGCCTACGTGAGGATCGACGGGCGTTCGAACGCCCGATGCGCCGCCCCGACCGGGGCGGCGCGCGGCATTTTCGGAGCGACTGCGCGGCTCGTCGAGGATCTCCAATGCAAGCGGCGGCGCCTGATCGACTCCCTCATCTTGACGGGCTATTGCGTGGTGCTTAGGTTGCGGACCACACGAAAGCGGTAAGGGAAAAACATCATGGGAAAGATCATCGGCATCGACCTGGGCACGACCAACTCGGTCGTCGCCATCATGGATGGCAAGGAGCCCAAGGTCATCACCAACGAGGAGGGGCACCGCCTCACTCCGTCGGTGGTCGGCTTCGATGACCGCGGCGAGGTCCTGGTCGGCCAGATCGCCCGGCGTCAGGCCATCACCAACCCGGAGAACACGGTGTTCTCCGTCAAGCGGCTCATCGGCCGCAAGTTCAGCGACCCGGCGACCCAGGAAGAGGTCAAGCGGGTCCCGTACAAGGTCGTCGCGCAGCCGAATGGCGACTGCGGCGTGGAGATCCGCGGCAAGCGCTACTCGCCGCCCGAGATCTCGGCGCGCATCCTCATGAAGCTGAAGCGCGCCGCCGAGGAGTATCTGGGCGAGCCGGTGACCGAGGCGGTCATCACGGTGCCCGCGTACTTCAACGACTCGCAGCGCCAGGCGACCAAGGACGCCGGCAAGATCGCCGGCCTCGACGTCAAGCGCATCATCAACGAGCCCACCGCGGCCGCGCTCGCCTACGGTCTCGACAAGACCAAGGAGCAGCTCATCGCGGTGTTCGACATGGGCGGCGGCACGTTCGACGTGTCGATCCTCGAGGTCGGCGACAAGGTCGTCGAGGTCGTGTCGACCAACGGCGACACCCACCTCGGCGGCGACGACATCGACAACCGCGTCATGGACTGGCTGATCGCCGAGTTCAAGAAGGACACCGGCATCGACGTCTCGAAGGACAAGATGGTCCTGCAGCGGCTCAAGGAAGCCGCCGAGAAGGCCAAGATCGATCTGTCGAGCGTGCAGGAGACCGAGGTCAACCTGCCGTACCTCACCGCGGACGCGACCGGCCCGAAGCACCTGCTGAAGAAGCTGTCGCGCGCGTCGTTCGAGCGGATGATCGAGGACATCGTTGCCCGCGCGATGGAGCCGTGCAAGCGCGCGCTCAACGACGCCGGCAAGAAGATCACCGACATCCACGAGGTCCTCCTCGTCGGTGGCTCGACCCGCATCCCGATGGTGCAGGCGAAGGTGAAGGAGTTCTTCGGCAAGGAGCCGAACAAGAGCCTGAACGCCGACGAGGTCGTCGGCCTCGGCGCGGCGGTCCAGGGCGGCGTCCTCACCGGCGACGTCAAGGACATCCTCCTCCTCGACGTGACCCCGCTGTCGCTCGCGATCGAGACCCTCGGCGGCGTGGCCACGGTGCTCATCCCGCGCAACACCACGATCCCGACGCGCAAGGCCGAGACCTTCTCGACCGCGTCGGACAACCAGACCTCGGTCGAGGTGCACGTGACCCAGGGCGAGCGCCCGATGTCGAAGGACAACAAGACGCTCGGCAAGTTCCAGCTCACCGGCATCCCGCCCGCACCGCGCGGCGTGCCGCAGATCGAGGTCACGTTCGACATCGACGCGAACGGCATCCTCAACGTGGCGGCCAAGGACAAGGCGACCAGCACCGAGCGGACGATCCGCATCGAGGCGTCGTCGGGTCTGTCGGAGGCCGACATCAAGCGGATGGTCGACGAGGCCGGTCAGCACGAGGCCGAGGACAAGGCGCGCAAGGAGGCCATCGAGGCCCGCAACCAGCTCGACACGCTCACCTACTCGACCCGCAAGCTGGTCAAGGAGAGCGAGGCCAAGCTGTCGGACGCCGACAAGCTCATGGCCGAGGAAGAGCTCAAGCGCGCCGACAAGGCGCTCGAGGACGGCAAGGACGCGGCGAACCCCGACGCGCTCAAGGCCGCGTTCGAGTCGCTGCAGACCGTGGCGCACAAGCTCGCCGAGACGCTCTACAAGAACGCGAGCCCGGGCGAGCAGGGCGCGGGCCCGAGCGACGACGGCGGCGGCGGCGGCGGCAAGGCCGACGACGTGATCGACGCCGAGTTCGAAGACAAGGCGTAAGCACGAGACGCACGCTCCTCGAGGGCGATGCGACGAAGCGAGGGGCGAGGCCGCGAGGTCGCGCCCCTCGCGGTGTTTTCGGGACGAGCTCGTCGTGCGTCAGGGGACCTGCTGCGCGGTCCGCGCCATCACCACCGGCGCGACCGGGCGGGCGCGGGCGAGGTCGACGAAGCGGGTGCCGGCGGGCGTGGCGCTGGCGTCGATCGCGTCGACGATGGCGGGGCGGATGGCTTCGTAGCAGAGCTCGATGTCGAGGGTGAGGTCGGCGGGCGCGCCGGCGATGCGGTAGGTGACCTGATCGCTGCCGGGCGCGAAGCTGGGGTCGCCATCGACGCCGACCGAGGCGGTCCGGACGCGATCGGTCGCGCTCGGCGCGAACCCCGCGGGCAGCAGGCGATCGTCCTTGCCGTAGCGGCGCGCGTCGAGGGCGCGGTGGGTCGCGCGGCCGGCGCTGTCGATGAGCACGGCCTCCCAGATCTGCGCCTGATCGCTGGCGTCGATGGTGTCGCGGTGGGGCTGATCGGCGATCGGTTGATCGCGATCATCGACGATCGCGCCGTCGGCGTCGGCGCGGCCGGACTCGAACACGACCTGGCCGCCGGCGCGCGCGGTCACGTGCAGCCAGATCCGACGCGAGGGATACCCGGTGGGGAGCTTGTGGCCGGTCAGGTTCTCGACGCGCACGGTGATGACCGCCGCGCCGGCGTCGCGGCGGGCATCGACGATCGCGAGCCGCGCGGCGGTCGCGAGGTGGGCGTCGTCGCGCGCGGCGCTCGCGATCAGCTCGTCGGCGGTCGCGTTCGTGCCGGCCCACGCGACGCCATCGGCCAGCAGCGACAGCACGTACGAGTTGCCGCCGACGAACCCGTGGCGCCCGACGGGCGTCCGCGCGGCCAGGCCGCTCGGGTAGCCCGCGATCGCGGTCGTGATCGCGCCGCCCGCGTCGTCGGTGGTCGGCACGTGGCAGAACTGGCACGGCTGGTCCTGGGCGGCGAAGCTCGACGAGCGCCACTCGAGAAACGTCGCCTGCTCCACGACCTCGCCGGTCGGCGTGGGCAGGACGACCGTGTGGCAGGTGCCGCACAGCGCCGCGGACGCGATCTGCGCGCCGAACGCGGGCGTGTAGTTGACGATCAGCTGCATGGGCATGCGGCTGGGATCGGCGTAGCGGCCGTACAGCGTGCGGTCGTAGCCGATCGCGAAGCCGCCCGAGAACGAGACCTCGTCGCCCAGCCGCGCGGCCGCGATCTGGTGACACGCGGTGCACGTCACGCCGCCGCGCCCGAGAACCGCGGCGGCATCGGTCCCGGACAACAGCTGATCGAAGCCGAGGTGTCCGCCCGCGGCGCGACGCTCCTCGGAGCCGGCGGGCGCGTGGCAGCGCGTGCACAGGGTCTCGATCGCGTCGCGATCGCCAGGCGCGTGCGCCAGCTCCTCGGCGAACACCGCCAGGTAGTACGGATCGCGCGCGGCCAGCGCCATCATCGACGCGCGCCACAGCCGCACCGGCGAGATGTTGGCGCCGGTCGCGTCGTGGAGCGCCGCCGTGTCGTCGGCGACCTGATGGCACTGCGCGCACGCCTCGGCGTCGCGAAAGCGATCGGTGGTGACCGGCGCGGGCGGCGGCAGGGGCGCGAGCGGCTCGGGGCGCGGGATGGGATCACCGCCGGTGGTGCACGCGGCGAGGATGACGAACGCGAGGGCGCGAGCCACGCCGCGATCGTAGCGGCGCCCGCCGCCGGTCCCGAGCGCATTGTTTGCAATCGGACGCAACTCTCGCGTCGCGCGTCGCCGCCGCGAGGCAACGCTGGTCCTTCCGGTCGCGCGCAACGGACTGGCGCGAGGGCCCGCGCTTCGCGACAATGACCGCATGAGGTCCGCGCTCTTCGCCGCGTTCGCGCTCGCGCTCGCGAGCGGCTGCGCCGAGCTCGGCGTGGTCGGCGATGGCTCGACGATCGCCTGGGGCAAGGGCAACGACGGCGCGGTGATCGACGGCATCCGCTTGCCGGTCAGCGGCGATGGCTACTGGGTGCCGCCGCGCTGGCAGGCGCGCGGCTCGCTCTACGGCACCGACGAGATCGTCGATCTGATCGTCGGGGTCGCGCGGCGGATCGAGGTCCGCGGCGGGCCGCGGCTCGGCGTCGGCGATCTCGCGCCGCGCGGCGGCGGCCCCTCGGAGCACCACCGCTCGCACCAGACCGGGCGCGACGTCGACATCCTCTACTTCATGACCACGCCGCGGGGCGAGCCGGTCGAGAACACCGCGATGCGCCACGTCGGCGCCGATGGCTTCACCGCCGATCCGTCCGACGGCGGCCCGCGCCTGCGCTTCGACGAGAAGCGCAACTGGCAGGTCGTGCGCGCCCTCATCACGGCGCGCGAGGCCGAGGTCGAGGTCATCTTCCTGTACGAGCCGCTGATCCTGCGGCTGCTCGATCACGCGCGCGCGATCGGCGAGCCCGAGGCGCTGGTCGCGCTGGCGCGCGCGCGGCTGCACCAGCCGACCGACTCGGCCAAGCACGACGATCACATGCACGTGCGCATCGCGTGCCCGGCCGGCGATCGCGGCGCGGGCTGCATCGACGCGCGCGCCCACGACGAGCTCGCCGCGCCGCTCGCGCGCGCGCCGGGCGACCTCGCGCCGCTGGCCGCGATCGCGCCGCTCGTCGTCGGGCGCTAGCCTCGAAAGCGCGTCAGCCCGCGCTCAGCGCGCGCAGGGCACGACGCTCGTGGCAGCGCTCGCGTCGGGGAGGCCGCCGTCGCCGTCTGACGTGCCGGGCGCGCCGGCGTCGATCGGCGCGCCGCCGTCGACGACCGCCGCGGCCTCCTCGGCCGCCGTGCCGGTCGGGCGCAGCGCGCGCAGCGAGCGCTCGAAGGCGCGGCCGTGGGTCGCGCGATCGCCGGTGGTCGGCGCCGCGAGGATCAGGCTGAACGCGTGATCGCCGCCGACCACGACGCCCTGGCGCAGGTAGCGCCGCGGGCTCGCGCGGTCCTCGAAGTCGAACCAGCGGCCCTCCTCGATCGGGCCGAGCGCGAAGCCGGCGCGCGCGAGCCGGAAGCGCAGCACGCACAGGAACGCGTTCGCGGTCGCCTCGTCGCGGCACGCGACGCCGCCGTCGCTGGCGTCCTTCGGCCAGCAGCGCCGCGCGTCCGCGCCGATATCCTCGACGGTGAGCAGCAGCTGACCGGGCGGCTTGGTGCGATTGAGCCAGAGCAGGATACCTGGGTAGGCCGGGGTCTCGCTCGCGCGCCAGCCGCGCGGGAGTGGCATGCGCACTCCCGGATCGCGGGACGTGAACGCCGTGTCGTCGAGCGTCGCGTCGGCGCGATGCGCGCCGTACGCGACGAGCGCGATCGCGCTCGCCGCGACTGCTGCACCGACGAGGAATCGACGCTCCGTCGACGACATGCAGCGACGCTACTCGCTCGTGCTGTCGGCGTCGAGCACCTGAACGGAGTGCCAGTTGTAAACTTGACTATTTCGGCTCGGGTATTGTTGACCGATTACATTCACGCGAATACAGTCACAACACTTCGCGAGGGGATGTCGCGGTACGCGACCTGCGAAGCAAGAAGTTTCTTAGTCGGGGATTTGAACGAGCTGCTGATCTCAGGCTCCCCATCACGAGCCACCAGCAGCGCCCACTCACTCACGCCGCCGTTTTCGAACTCAGCTCGTCGTCACTCACGTTTCGGGGGGACACGCACCGCGCGACGGACGCCACGGGTCGACCGATGTCGACCTCGCGTCCGATGCGGTCGTTCGCGCCTGCCTCGTCGCGATGCGTGCAGCGCGCTCACTGCTCCGGGGGATTCCGTTGACCGCTCGCCCACCAACCGACTCGTCGATCGATGCGGACGTCGTGCCGCTCGCGCCGCACCTGGCGGCCGGGCGTCGACGCGCGATCGCGAGCGCGTGGGACGACGGCAGCGGGCACGCGCGCGGTCGGCGCATCGCGGAGGTGGCCAGCGCTCACGCGGCGTCGCGCCGGC
>JAIOQA010000288.1 GCA_021413675.1 Deltaproteobacteria bacterium
GTGGCGGTGCCCGGCAAAGTCGTCCTGGGCTCGCGACCTCGTGCCGCGATCACGGCAGTGGAATGACGGTCACCTCGGTCGGGTCCGTGCCCTCGCAGCCCTCACGCCCGGTCCGCCCCGACCAGATCACGACGGCCTTCGGCGCCGCGACGAGCGAGGCGCGCTCGAGTCGGTCGTCGGCGGTGCCGGACGCGAGCACGGTGTTGCCGCGCAGCACGTTGACCGAGCCGCCGTTGCTCGCGATGCCGACCTTGCCGCGAGCGAACGAGATCGTCTGGGTGTCGTCGTTCTCGTGCGGGTGCTTGACCCCGCCGCCCTTCTCGGACTTCACCGGCGAGAAGCCGAAGTCCCGCAGCACGCCCTGCAGCGTGGCGACGCGCTTCTTCACCAGCCGCGCGCGACCCGGCTCGAGGCAGGTGCCGTCGTCGTCGCACATCTCGGCGGTGTCGCCCCAGCCGACCAGCGGCAGCACCGTGCGCAGCGCGCCGGTCTTCGCGTCGAAGATCTCGACCTCGGACACCCAGCCGCCCGCGCCCCAGCTCGACTCCACGCGCACGACCGCGAGCTCGTTGCGCGCCTCGCTGTACGCGACGTCGCCGACCACCGCGTCGTCCTTCAGCAGGGCGGTGCCCTTCTTCTTCGCGGCCAGCGCGGTGATGGTCGCGTGCTTGCGCAAGGACGCGAGCTCCGGATCCGCCGCGACCCGCTCGTAGACCCAGACGGGGTCCGAGGCGATCCACGGCGCGAGCGCGGCGACCGCCTCGTCGGGCTTGCCGCCCAGCGCCAGCGCCGACGCGAGGTTCTCGGCGGCGAGGTTGAAGGTCGGATCGAGCTTCACCGCCGCCGCGAACGCGGTCGCCGCGCCCGCGTAGTCCTTCTTGCGATGCGCGGTGAGGCCCTTGATGTTGGCGAGGCGCGCCTCGAGCTGATCGAAGTTGAAGGTGTGGTCGAGCTCGTGGCACGGCTCGGTCAAGGTCACCGCGACCTTGCGCCCGGCGGTGTCGATCACGGCCTTGGAGATGCCCTCGAAGGCGTCGTCGTCGCCCATGCGGCTCGACAGCGAGATCGGCGCGCGCACCTTGCCCTTGCTGACGAACAGCTTGTAGTTGTCGATGCTCAGCACCAGCCCGCCCGGCAGCTTCTGTGTCGTGGGCGGCGGCGCGTCATCGGCGTGCGCCGCAGGAATCCGGGCGAGGGAGGCGAGCAACGCGACGGCGAGGAACTGGGAGCGCACCATGGGCTCCATTCTAACGCTCAGTTGACGACCACGATCTTGGTCGTCCACTGCGCGATGTGGTTCGACGTGCTGACATCCTGGAACGGCAGCGCGAACGCGGCCGCGCTCGGATCGGTCCCGGCGGGCGCGTCGAGATCGATCGCCGCCATCCACAGCAGCGTGCCCGAGCCCGGCGGCTGGCGCAGCCCGTAGCGCCGCGTCGACGAGAACGTGATCCACGCCAGCCGACCGCCGCTGGCGTCGCGCTTGCCCACGAACGGGTTCCACTTGGGGAACGAGTTGGTGAGCGCGGTGGTCGCGCCGTCGGCGACGCCCGGCGCGTTGGCGCGTGCGAGCGCGACCGGCGCACCACCCGCCACCGGCACGCTCCACAGCGTCGCGGTGGGATCCGTGTCGGCGTCGCACTCGTCGCCGGTGTTGCCGGTGTTGCACGTCGACTCGTCGAACACGACCTGCGCGCCATCGGGCGAGAACGCCGGGTAGTAGCGATTCTTGCCCGAGGCCGCCGGCACGAGATCGGTGGCGGCGCCCCAGGTGCCGCCGGCCTGGGCGACCGTCGCGATGCCGCCGTTGAACATGCGCTGCAGCGTCTGCGCCTGGCCGACCTTCACGAACGCGATGCGATCTCCGGTCGGCGACCAGTCGGGATGATCGATCGGATGCGTCGCGCTGCCGCCCACGTCGATGGTGCCGGTCTTGGCGCCGGTGGAGCCGTCGAAGGTCATCAGGTTGTAGTCATCCGCGCCGCTGTCGGCGTAGACCCCGACGAACGCGTTGCCGTCGGGCGCCCACGCCTCGAAGTTGCTCTTGGCGGTCGAGGCGAACGGCACCTTGGGCTGCTTCGTGCCGACGTCGAGCAGCAGCACGCGCCCGTCGTTCTGCCCACCCGCCTCGGCGACCAGCTTGGTGCCATCGCGCGACAGCGCGTGGCAGCCGACGCACGTGTCGCCGGTCAGCTCGGTGCCGAGGTACTTCTCGGGCGCCGTCTGGGTCGTCGACCCGAAGTCGTAGCGCATCACGCCGGTGCCGTTCGAGGTCGTCCAGTAGTAGATGCCGCCGTCGAGGCCATCGGGCGCGAAGCGCATCGCCGCGGTGCCGCTCGTGCCGACCGCCGTGCCCGCGTCGTCAGTGCCGCGCAGCGACCACGTCACCGGCTCGCCGCCTGCGGCGGAACGCGCCAGCCAGCCCCACAGCGTCGCGTCGGGCTGATAGACGCAGCCGTTGTTGAGCGGGGTGGTGCAGCGCAGGTAGACCTTCACGTCGAGCACCGCGCTCGCGAAGCGCAGCTCGAACAGCGTGTTGTTCGTGCCCGGATAGAAGTGCAGCTCGAGGCGTCCGAGGTTGGGCGGCACCACGACGCCATCATTCGGGTAGACCAGGCCTGGGGCGCGCGCCGCGTCGGTCGCGCCACCGAACAGGCCGGCCGGGTTGGTCGGCAACCCGGTCGAGGCTGGATCGTTCCAGCTCTGCGCGAGCTTGATGGTCACCCGGGTCGCGCCGGTGATGGTCCCGACGGTCGCGGTGACCTGGGTCTGGCCACCATGGCTGTCGGTGGTCTTCAAGAGCGGGCCGCCGAACGTGCCGAGCGAGGGGTCGTCGATCGCGAACGTGGCGATCGCGGTGACGTCCGCGCTGTGGCCATCGGCGAACGTCGCCGTCGCGACGTACGTGCTCGACGCCGGCGCACTCGACGCGATCGTCAGCGTCTGATCCGCCGGCGTGACCGCGATCGAGGTCACGCCAGCCAGCGGGTTGGCATCGGGCGAGCCGCCGCCGCCCTTCGAGCCGCAGGCCACGAGCAAGGTCATCACGATCGCGACCGCGTACTTCATGCGGCCCAGTATCGCGCCAGCGAACGCCGACTGCACCCGTTGCGGTCGCGGGTGCCAGCGTTGGCCGCGAAAGTCATGCGCTCGAACCCACATGACGCCACATCGTACGCGGGTTCGCCGATCCGCACGTTGGTTCCGAGGCCGAGCGCGCCGTGGAGCGCGTCGCCGCCGCCGAATGTGCCAACCGCGCTGCTGATATGCTCGTGCCGCCATCCTCGCGTCACCGACCCGTCACCCGGCGCGTGCTACCCCTTCACCATGCTCGGTCTCATCCTGGTCATCGAAGACGAGGTCGATCTCGCCACCACCCTCGAGTACAACCTCGAGCGTGAGGGATACCAGACCCGCGTCGCCCACACCGGGCAGGGCGGCCTCGACGCCGCGCTGAAGGATCCGGTGCCCGACGCGATCGTCCTCGACCTGATGCTGCCGGACATCCCGGGCACCGAGGTCTGCCGCCGGCTGCGCGAGCACGAGCGCACCCGTGACGTGCCGGTGCTGATGTGCACCGCCAAGGGCGGCGAGATCGATCGCGTCGTCGGCTTCGAGGTCGGCGCCGACGACTACGTGGTCAAGCCGTTCAGCGTGCGCGAGCTGCTGCTGCGCATCCGCGCGATCCTCCGCCGCGCCCAGCGCGTCGAGTCCGAGCCCGAGGTCCTGCGCTTCGGCCGGCTGCGGATCGATCGCGAGGCCCACCGGGTGTGGGTCGACGAGACCGAGCTCGGCCTGACCGCGCTCGAGTTCCGCCTGCTGGCCGCGTTCATGGCGCGCAAGGGCCGCGTCCAGACCCGCGACACGCTGCTGAGCGACGTCTGGGGCATCGAGGCCGACGTCACGACCCGCACCGTCGACACGCACGTCAAGCGCCTGCGCGAGAAGCTCGGCGAGGCCGGCGCGTACATCGAGACCCTGCGCGGCGTCGGCTATCGGTTCCGCGATCAGCCCGAAGAGGCCTGAGGCGAACGACGTGTCGGCGCTCCCGATGAGCTCGGCGCGCGCCCGGTGGTTCCCGCCGACGGTCGCGGTGCTCGCGATCGCCGCCGCGATCGCGACGCTCTATCTGCGCGCCGAGCTGCGCGGCGCGATCGATGATCGCAGCGAGCGCGCGCTGACGAGCCACGCCGGGCTCGCCCGCGAGATCGCGGCGCGCGGCCCGATCGATGGGCGCGCGCTCGCGGTGATCGCCGCGGCCACCGGCGATCGCGTGCAGCTCCTCGACGCCAGCGGCCGGACGACGCTCGACAGCGCCGGGCCGAGCGCCGTCGATCTCGCCGGTCGCCCCGAGGTCGCGGCGGTGCGCCGGGATCCCGAGGCGCTCGGGTCCACCAGCGATGGCGTCAGCGCCGCGGTCGCCTTCGCGACGCCCCAGGGCATCCTGCGGCTGTCGGCGCCGCTCGCCTCCGATGATCCCGCGGTCGAGCGCCTGGTCACCGAGGTCGGCTTCGGCGGCGCGTTCGGCCTCGCGCTCGCGATCGCCGCGGCCTGGCTCGGCTGGTGGCGCTCGGCGCGAGCCGCGCGCCGGCTGGTCGAGGCGGCCAGCGCCGCCGCCCGCGGCGAGGGCGCGCGCGTCCACACCGCCGACGACGATCTCGGCGAGGTCGCGATCACGATCGACACGCTGCGCGAGCGCTCGACCTCGCTCTCGTCCGCGCTCGCCGGCGAGCGCGCGCTGGTCGCCTCGGTGCTGGCGACGCTCGCGCAGGGCGTGGTCGTGCTCGACGCCGAGCGCCGCATCACCGCGCTCAACGACGCCGCCCGCCGCCTGCTCGACGTGCCGTCGGGGGGCATCGGCGACGGCTTCCTCGATCGCGTGCGCGCGCCCGCGCTGGTCGCGCTCGTGCAGACGCCGTACACCCGCAACGCGGGCGACGTCGATCTGCCCAACGGCACCCGCCTGACCGCGCGCATCGCGCCGCTCGACGGGGTCGCCGCCACCGGCAGCGATCGCCGCGGCGCGCTGCTGGTGCTCGACGACGTCACGACCGTCCGGCGGCTCGAGACGATGCGCAAGGACTTCGTCGCCAACGTCTCGCACGAGCTGCGCACGCCGGTCTCGATCATCCGCGCCAACGCCGAGACCCTCAAGGGCGGCGCGATGGACGACCCGCGCTTCTCGCACAAGCTGGTCGACGGCCTGCACCGCAACGCCGAGCGCCTCGCGCGCATCCTGACCGACCTGCTCGATCTGTCGCGCCTCGATGCCGGCCACTACCGCATCGAGCTGTCGCCGATGGACATCGCGAAGGTCGCGGCCCAGGCCGCGCTCGCGGTCGAGCCCGAGGCCCAGGCCAAGTCGATCGCGATCAGCGCGGACGTGAGCGACGACCTGTTCGCGCAGGGCGATCCCAAGGCGCTCGACCAGGTGCTGGTCAACCTGCTCGAGAACGCGGTGAAGTACACGCCCGCGGGCGGCCACGTCTGGCTGACCGCGCGCGCCGCCAAGGATCGGGTCGTGATCGAGGTGACCGATGACGGGCCCGGGATCGCGCCGCGCCACCGCGAGCGGATCTTCGAGCGCTTCTACCGGGTCGATCCCGGGCGCTCGCGCGAGGTCGGCGGCACCGGCCTCGGCCTGGCGATCGTCAAGCACCTCGTGGAGAGCATGGGCGGCTCGGTCGGCGTGGCCGGCAACGAGCCCCACGGGTCGCGGTTCTGGGTCGAGCTGGGCGGCAGTCCGGCCGCGCTGAAATCATCCGACACGATCGCCAGCAGCTGATCCCGGCACTCCCGAGGGCGCCTCAGGCGCCAACAATTCCGCAGTCCTGCGCAGCGCGCCCTGCGTCGGATTGCCACGGCCATGTGGGTAACAGCCGCGCCGCAGCGAAACTGCAGGACCGCCATGGGGCCGTCACCAGGCCGTCACACACGGCTACTACTCAGGTGCTCGAGGAGAATCGATGCGCACCACCTTCGTCTCTACGATCACTTGCCTGGCGCTCGTTGCAGGCTGCGGCAAGTCGGACAAGTCGGACAAGCCCGCCGCGGGCGGCTCGGACACTGGCGCGGCCCCTGCCGCGGGCGGCGGCGCCGTCGGCCTGACCGGCGCTGGCGCGACCTTCCCCTACCCGCTCTACGGCAAGTGGATCGCCGAGTACCAGAAGGCGACCCAAGACCGTCGACTTCGGCGCCTCGGACGTGCCGATGAGCGACGAGGAGCTCGGCAAGGCCGGCGCCCCCATCCTGCACATCCCGACCACCCTCGGCGCGGTCGTGATCGCCTACAACCTGCCGTCGGTGAAGGAGCCGCTCAAGCTCACGCCTGACGCGATCGCCGGCATCTACCTGGGCGACATCAAGACCTGGAACGACGCCAAGATCGCCGAGTCAAACCCGGGCGTCACGCTGCCCGCCGACCCGATCAGCGTCGCGTTCCGCGCCGACGGCAGCGGCACCACCGGCGTCTTCACGAACTACCTCTCGGCGATCTCGCCGACCTGGAAGGAGAAGGTCGGCGCCGGCAAGAGCGTCGCGTTCCCGGCCGGCAGCGGCGCCAAGGGCAACGAGGGCGTCTCGGGCGTCATCAAGACCACGCCGGGCGCGCTCGGCTACGTCGAGCTCGCCTACGCCAAGCAGAACGGCATCGCCTTCGCGCAGGTCAAGAACGCCAACGGCGACTTCGTGACCCCGTCGACCGAGTCGGTGACCGCGGCCGCGGCTGGCTCGCTGGCGTCGATGCCCGCCGACTACCGCACCTCGATCGTCAACGCGCCGGGCGCCGGCGCCTACCCGATCTCGTCGTTCACCTACCTGCTGCTCTACCAGAACGTCGACGACGCCGCGAAGGGCAAGGCGATCGCGCAGTACGTCTGGTGGGCGCTGCACGACGGCCAGAAGCTGTGCGCCCCGCTCGACTACGCGCCGCTGCCCGCCGAGCTGGTGACCAAGCTCGAGGCCACGCTGCGCACCCTGACCGCCGCCGGTCAGCCCGCCCTGCCCAAGGCGTGATCCCCGCCGGCGCGTGAAGCGCGCGCAACTCCGCCGGGCCTGGCCCGGCCTGCGAGGTCCCCGATGAAGCGTCCCTCTGCCCACGACACCGAGGTTGCGATCCGACCGGCCCGACGGCCGCTGTTCGGTGACGTCAACCTCGGCGACCGCCTGGCCCAGAGCGGCGGCGCGCTGATCGCCGGCATCGTGGTCGTGATCCTCGCGGCGCTCGTGCTGCAGATGATCCAGGCCTCGACGCCGGCGTTCAGCAAGTTCGGCCTCGGCTTCCTGTTCTCGAGCAAGTGGGACCCGGTCAAGGACGACTACGGCGCGCTGCCGTTCCTGTACGGCACCGTGGTCTCGTCGATCGGCGCGCTCATCATCGCGGTGCCGGTCGCGTTCGGCGTCGCGATCTTCCTGTCGGAGCTCGCACCGTCGTGGCTGCGCGGCCCGGTCGGCTTCACGATCGAGCTGCTCGCCGCGATCCCCTCGGTGGTCTACGGCCTCTGGGGCATCTTCGTGCTCAAGCCGTTCATGGCCGAGTACGTCGGGCCGGTGCTGAAGAGCACGCTCGGCTGGCTGCCGCTGTTCCAGGGCCCGTACGACGGCCTCGGCATGCTGACCGGCGCCCTGATCCTGTCGATCATGATCCTGCCGACGATCGCGTCGATCAGCCGCGACGTGCTGCGCGCCGCGCCGCCGACCCTGCGCGAGGGCGCGCTGGCGCTCGGCGCGACCCGCTGGGAGGCGATCCGCTACGCGGTGCTGCCCAACGTGCGCAGCGGCCTGGTCGGCGCGGTGCTGCTCGGCCTCGGCCGCGCGCTCGGCGAGACCATGGCGATCACGATGGTGATCGGCAACAAGGTCGACATCTCGGCCTCGCTGTTCGAGAAGTCCTCGACGATGGCGAGCCAGATCGCCAACCAGTACTCGGAGGCCTCCGACATGCAGCTCGCCGCGCTGACCGAGATCGCGCTGGTGCTGTTCGCGGTGACGCTCCTGTTCAACGTCGGCGCCCGCATCCTGGTGTGGCGCACCGGGCGCATGCCCGGCGGCGGGAGGTCGGCGTGAGCGCCCCGGAGGCACCGCCGGTGGCGCCGAGCAGCGCGCTCCCGCGGCAGGCGACCGGCGTCGATCGCCGGCGCGCGTTCGTCGACAAGCTCGCGCGCGGCGCGTGCGTCGCGGCCACCGTGCTCGCGATCGTGCCGCTGGTCGCGGTCCTGATCTACGTCGCCGCCAAGGGCATCGGCTCGCTGTCGCTCGACTTCCTGACCAACACCCCGGCGCCGATGGGCGAGGTCGGCGGCGGCATCAAGAACGCGATCATCGGCACGCTCTTGCTGGTCGGCATCGCCTCGCTGATCGGCATCCCGATCGGCGTGATCACCGGCATCTACCTGGCCGAGCTCGGCCGCTACAGCAAGTTCGCGCAGGCCGTGCGGTTCTCCGCCGACATCCTCGGCGGCGTGCCATCGATCGTCATCGGCGTGTTCGTCTACACCGCGATCGTCCTGCACTGGGGCTACTCGGCGATGGCCGGCTCGGTGTCCCTGGCGATCATCATGCTGCCGACGGTGATCCGCACCACCGAGGAGATGCTGAAGCTGGTGCCCGACGCGCTGCGCGAGGCCGCGCTGGCGCTGGGCGTGCCCCGCTGGAAGGCGATCTCGTCGATCGTCGTGCGGACCGCGCTGCCCGGCATCGCGACCGGCGTGATGCTGGCGGTCGCGCGCATCGCCGGCGAGACCGCGCCGCTGCTCTTCACGGCGTTCGGCAACGACGCGGTGTCGACGTCCTTGACCAAGCCGATCGGCTCGCTGCCGCAGATGATCTTCACCCACTCGACCTCTGCCGACGCCGAGTGGCATCGCCAGGCCGCCGCCGGGGCGCTGGTGCTGGTGATCCTGATCCTGGTCCTCAACATCGGCGCGCGGGTGTTCATCCGCCGCCGCGGCTAGTGGAGGCACTGACCATGAGCATGATGATGGCCCAGTCCAAGTCCGAGTCCCAACCCATCCCCGTCACGCCGCCGCGCGCCGCCGTCGCGCCCGGCATCAAGATGGAGGCGAAGGGCCTCAAGGCCTGGTTCGGCAAGAGCCAGGCCCTGAAGGGCATCGACCTGCCGCTCGCCGAGAACCAGGTCACCGCGATCATCGGCCCGTCGGGCTGCGGCAAGTCGACGTTCGTGCGCTGCCTGAACCGCATGCACGAGGTCGTGCCCGGCGCGCACGCGACCGGCACGGTCACGCTCGATGGCGCCGACATCTACGGCGCCGGCACCGACCCGGTGCTGGTCCGCCGCCGGGTCGGCATGGTGTTCCAGAAGCCCAACCCGTTCCCGACGATGTCGATCCGCGAGAACGTGCTCGCCGGCCTGCGGCTCAACGGCCGTCGCCCGGCCGACGCCGCCGCGCTGGTCGAGACCTCGCTGCGCCAGGTGGCGCTGTGGGACGAGGTCAAGGATCGCCTCGACCGCGCCGGCACCAGCCTGTCGGGCGGCCAGCAGCAGCGCCTGTGCATCGCGCGCGCGCTCGCGCTCGAGCCCGAGGTGCTGCTCATGGACGAGCCGTGCTCGGCGCTCGATCCGATCGCGACCGCGCGCATCGAGGAGCTGATCCACGAGATCGGCCAGCGCTACACGATCGTGATCGTCACCCACAACATGCAGCAGGCCGCGCGCGTCTCGCACTACACGGCGTTCTTCTACATGGGCGAGCTCATCGAGCACGCGCCCACCGACCGCATGTTCACGCAGCCCTCGAATCCCAAGACCGAGGACTACATCACCGGGCGCTTCGGCTGAGATGTCGACCATGCGTGCGCCCCACACCGATCGCGAATACGAGGCGGAGCTCGCGCTCTTGCGGCAGCGCGTGCGGGCGATGGGCGCGATCGTCCGCGAGATGCTGGTCGGCGGCGTCCGCGCGCTGGTCGACGGCGACACCGTGCGCGCGCAGGCGGTGATCGATCGCGACGAGGAGATCGATCGCCTCGAGGTCGAGCTCGACGAGCAGTGCCTGCGGGTCCTGGCGCGGCGTCAGCCGGTGGCCTCGGACCTGCGGCTGATCGCGGCGACGCTCAAGCTGGTCACCGATCTCGAGCGCATGGGCGACCTGTGCGGCAGCCTGTGCGAGCGCGTGATCGAGCTGGCCGCGGCCGCGCCCCAGACGCCGGCGGGTAGCCTGCCGCTGATGGCGGCGGCGGTCGAGGCGATGGTGCTCGACGCGATCGAGGCGTTCGTCACCGGCGACGCCGGGCTCGCCGAGCAGGTGCTCACCCGCGACGACCTGGTCGACAGCTACTTCGCGCAGCTGCTCGGCGAGCTGTTCGCCGACATGATGGCGCAGCCGGCGGCGATCTACCGCGCGACCCGCCTGACCTCGGTCGCCAAGTACCTCGAGCGGATCGCCGACCACGCCACCAACGTCGCCGAGCTGGCGGTGTTCATGGTCAACGGCGAGGACATCCGCCACCGTCACCGGTCCCGCGCGCCGCGCATCTGATCGCGGTTGGACACCGGGTCGCGCGCGCCCCTTGGCGGCTTCGCGACGCGCGCCGCGCGATCGCGCAGCGCACCGAAACCGCACGAGGTTCCGACACCCGTGCGGGCGGTCGGTTCCCGAAATCGTTGTCGTCGCGCGATGACGATCGGGAGACGATCTTATTCAGGCCGGAGGTGCAACCGGAGCGTTAGCGCTGGGTACCGAACGATCTGGAGGCCCCATGCGCAAGACCCTCGCGAAGTTCCTGTTGCTCGCACTCGTCACCACGTCCGCCTGCGGCAAGCACGAGGCGGCGGACACCGCCGCGGGATCCAGCGCGGCGTCCGCGGAGCACGCCGGCGACCTGCGCCAGGAACCCGCGATGACCGCGCCGATCGCGAACGGCGCGATGGCCGGCAGCGGCTCGGCCGCGGTACCGCCGCCGCCGACCTACAGCGCCTCGACCGACAGCGCCGCGACCGGCACCGCGATGGCGCTCGATGAGGGCAAGATGGGGCGCAAGGACCGCGAGCAAGCCATCGCGCAGTACAAGTCGGCCGGCGTGCTCGCGCCGTCGTCGGCGACGGTCGGTCCCGGCGGCGGCGGCACCGGCCAGGGCACGATCGGCACCGGACGCTACGGCACCATCGGCCACGGCGCCGGCACCGGCCAGGGCTACGGCGTCGGTGGCGGGCGCGGCGGGATGGTCGCGAGCAACGCGATCGCCGCCCCCGATCCCACGTCGTCCGAGGACTACAAGGACTACGGCCAGAACGCCTGGACCGTCGCCGCGCAGGATCACCTCTCGACCTTCGCCGCCGACGTCGACACCGCCTCGTACACGATCATGCGGCGCAAGCTCGTCGAGGGCGCGCTGCCGCCGGCCGCCGCGGTCCGCGTCGAGGAGCTGGTCAACTACTTCAAGTACACGTACCCGGCGCCCGAGGCCGGTCGCCCGTTCTCGGTGACGATGGACGCCGCGCCCTCGCCGTTCGCGAAGAACCGCACGATCGTCCGCGTCGGCGTCGCGTCGAAGCCGATCGGCATCAGCGAGCGCAAGCCCGCCAACCTGGTGTTCCTCGTCGACGTCTCGGGCTCGATGCGGTCGGCCGACAAGCTCGATCTGGCCAAGCGCTCGCTGCGCATCCTGGTCGACAACCTCAAGGACGGCGACACCGTCGCGCTGGTCACCTACGCCGGCTCGACGCGGGTCGTGCTGCCGGCGACCAGCCTCGAGCACAAGGAGGCGATCCTCGCCGCGATCGAGGACCTGCAGGCCGGTGGCTCGACCGCGATGGCCTCGGGCATCGACCTCGCCTACGACCAGGCGGCCAAGGGCCTGGCCGGCGGCGCGACCAGCCGCGTGCTGGTGCTCACCGACGGCGACGCCAACGTCGGCCGGACCTCGCACGAGCAGATCCTCGCGACCATCGCGGGCAAGGTGAAGGAGGGCGTGACCCTGTCGACGATCGGCTTCGGCATGGGCAACTACAAGGACAGCCTGATGGAGCAGCTCGCCGACAAGGGCAACGGCAACGCCTTCTACATCGATGGCCTGTCGCAGGCGAAGCGCGTGTTCCAGGAGCAGCTCGGCTCCACGCTCGAGGTCGTGGCGCAGGACGTGAAGCTGCAGGTCGACTTCAACCCGGAGCTGGTCTCGCGTTACCGCCTCATCGGCTACGAGAACCGCAACGTCGCCGACGACGACTTCCGCAACGACAAGGTCGACGCCGGCGAGATCGGCGCGGGCCACCAGGTCACCGCGCTGTACGAGATCGAGTGGAAGGACACCATCACCGCCGACAAGACCCCGGCCAACGTCGTGCCGCTGGTCGTGCGCGTCCGCCACAAGGCGCCGCGCGGCACGACCGCGACCGAGGCGGTGTTCAAGTTCGATCCCGCGAACCTCGCCAGCCAGTTCAGCGCCGCCAACGACGACATGCGGTTCGCCTTCGCGGTCGCCGCCTTCGGTGACGTCATGCGCGGCGGCGCCGACGCCAGGGACTGGAAGCTCGAGGAGATCCGGGCGATCGCGCACGGCGCGGCGGGATCGGATCTCGATCGGGCCGAGTTCCTGAAGCTGGTCGACCGGGCGATCGAGCTCAAGCGCGGCGCGGGCAACCTCACCGCGATCGCGCACTGATATCGTCGCGGCGCGCGACGCGATCCGTCCGTCCGGTGGTTTAGGCTCCGCGGCATGAAGCCGCGCATGTGGATCCTGACCCTGCTCACCGCCTGCGGCGCGCAGGGCTGTCGCGCGCGTTCGATCGCGTCATCGCCTGCGCGCCCTCGCCGGAGGCCGCGGAGGCGCTGCAGGGCACCCAGCGCCAGCTCGGCGCGATCACCGGCGGGCGCCAGGCCAACTGCGGCGAGCTCCTGGGCGAGATGCTGGTGCAGGACGCGACCTGCAACCTCGGGGTCAGCGCCGAAGAGCGCACGGCCATCGCCGCGATCGCCGCGAAGCGCACGACGATCCCGCCCTCGGGCGACGCCGCGCTCGACGCCGGCAGCGCGCGCATCATGGGCATGCGCGATCGGATGTGCGCCTGCCGCGACGCCGCGTGCGTGACCGCCACCGAGCAGGCCTTCAACGAGGACGTCGCCCACGCGCCCAACTTCCGACACGCGCCCGCGGCGGTGCGCGACGCCGCCAACGAGGTGCTCGACGAGCTCGCGCGCTGCGGACGGCACGCGGCGTACGCTCCGGCGCCAGCGCCCTGATCTCGGGCGCTTATTGGTCGGACCTTGACTTTGGTTCGGCCAATCTGGTCTAACGCTGCCCATGCGCTTGATCGCCGGGGTCGTGGCCATCGGTCTGGGTGCGTGCAGCGGGGACATCACCGGGCCCGGCGTCGACGACGCGGACGCCGGCCCGCCGTCGGTCGCGTTCACCTCGCCGGCGCCCGCGGCCTCGTTCACCCGCGATCACCTCGCGCCCACCGGCGCGCTGGTCGCCGATGTGCCGGTCACCCTCGCGATCGGCGGCGACGTGGCCCGGGTCGCGATCACCACCGGCGACCTCGCGCTGGGCGACGCCACCGGCAACGCGCTGGACGCGGCGCTGCCCGCCGCGGGCCCGGCGACCCTGACCGCGACCGCGTACGACGCCGCGGGCGCCGCGGTCGCCACCGCCGAGGTCGCGATCACGGTCGTCGATCCGACCGTCGCCGACTGCTACGGGTGGCTCGATCTCTACCACCTCGACTACGTGCGCGGCCCGGTCAGCGAGGGCATCGCCGATCCGGTGACGGTGACCATGCCGCTGAGCGGCATGCCGTTCCGCTACAACGACAGCACCACGCCGCGCACCAAGACGCTGATGGACTGCACGCTGGCGCGATCGCTCGCCGAGGCGGTGCCGATCTGGAAGGCGCACGACGTGGTCGAGGTCGCCGACTACGGCATCTACAACTATCGCTGCATCGGCGGCACCGGCACGCCGCCGAACTGCCCGTCGGGCATGTCGCAGCACGCGTACGCGAAGGCGATCGATCTGACCGCGTTCACGACCAGCGACGGCACGACCTACACCGTCAAGACCGACTTCGTGATCGATCCCGACGGCAAGACCTGCACTGCCGACACCGAGCCCGGCAAGGATGCGTGGCTGCATCAGCTCATCTGCGAGCTCAAGGGCGATGGCGTCTGGAACATCGTGCTGACGCCGAACTACAACGCGGATCATCGCGACCACTTCCACGTCGACCTGACGCCGAACGCCGACTTCATCAAGCGCACGCTCGACGGCGGTGCGCCCGGCATGGACGACAGCGCGGTCGACGACGACTGATCGACTCCCGTCCATCAGCGCGATCACTGGAACGCACGCGAGTTGCGTGCGACCGCAAATCACCCGCTCTTGCGCGCAACCAAGGAGTCGGATCCGCGCGATCTCGGTGAACCTCCGCTCGCCTGCGACATCGCGTCGCGCACATCACCTGCAAGTGAAGGATTGATGCTTACATCATTTACAAGTACAGGAAATAGTTGACTTTTTTGTGGCAGACCGCGGTTTGGCTGGCTAGGGTGAAAGCATGAAGAAGCACACTGCCCAGGTCGTTTCGCAGCCCACCAAGCCCGCGCGCACCCTGTTCGGTCTGTCGAGCAACGAGCTCCAGGCCGTGTTTGGCGGTGGTGGTGTGATCATCAACAAGCCCAAGTCGTCGTCGTCGCCGACTGGCTGATTGCCGCGGATCCACGCCGCGAACTGCCACGCTCCGCGACAGCACCGATATCGGGCTGCCGCGACGCTCGGGACCTCGCCGCTGGATCAGGGCACGGCGCGGACGCGGAGCAAGCCCTTCACCCAGGGATGCTCCAGCAGCTGGCCGCGGTAGCTCTCGTCGAGCCGCTCCAGCAACCACGCCAGCTGCTCGCGCGCGTGCCCGAGCGCGACGCGCGCGCCTTCGACATCACCGATCGCGAGCCGCAGGTCGCTGCGTAGCTCCTCGACCCGGTAGCGCACGCCGCGCTGCGCCACCTCCTCCGACAGCGGCAGGTAGCGCTCGACCTGCGCGGCGCTGGCGCCGTGCTCGAGCAGCCCCGTGCCGACATCGAGCGCGGCCTCGGCCCGCTCGTGCTGCGCGCACGCGTAGCGGACCTGGCCGAGGGCGTCGAGCGCGGCATCGCCGTTCCCGAGCAGCGACTCGCGCAGGCACCGCACCGGCAACACGAACCGCGGCACGGGTGACGGTGCGAGCGTGGCGAGCGCGAGATCGCACTGCGCGATCGCCTCGGCGCGCCGCCCCGACCACGCGTGCGCGCGCGCCAGGCCGAGGCGCGCGAAGACGCGGCGCTGCGGATCGGGCTCGCCCTCCACGAAGCGCTCGAACCACTCGGCCGCGACATCCCACTGCCCCATCTGCAGCAGCACCATCGCGTGGCTGAGGGTCAGCGATCGGGCCGCGGCGGCGCCCTGCTCGAGCGCGGCCAGCGCCGGCCCGGCCTCGCCCGTCGCCCACAGCGATTCGGCGAGCATCCCGAGGTAGAGCGCGAGCTGGCTCGACGCGCCGACGCGCTCGCAGGTCCGCGCCGCCGCGCGCAGCCGGGCCTGGGCGCGGTTCTCGCGGCCGGCTAGGCGATCGGCGTCGGCCAGGCTCTCCTGCGCCAGGGTCGACAGCACCCAGTCGCGCCGGGCCAGGCCCAGCACGTTGCTCAGGAGCTCGCGGCCGCGCGCCAGATCGCCGCGCAGGTGCAGGAACATGCCGAGGTTGAGCGTGACCTCGAGGATGCGGGTCTGGTAGCCGATGCGCTCGTAGCGCTCGAGCGCGCGCTGGGTGTGCTCGATCGCGTCGTCGAGGCGCCAGCTGCGGAACGCGAGCATGCCCATGTTGCCGAGGCAGTGCGCGATCAGGAGCTCGTCGCCGCGCGCCTCGGCGGCGGCGAGCGCGTCGCCGTAGAGCCGGGCCGCGGGCTCGAGCCGGTTGCCGGTCAGGAACGCGTTGCCGAGCCGCCACAGCGCGGCCGCGAGGTGACCGCGATCCTCGGCGCGGCCCAGCGCGTTGCGGGCCAGCTCGGTCGCGCGCGCCACCGCCGCCACCGTGCCGGTGCGCTGCAGCGCGCCGGCGAGGCCGGTCATCGCGCGGGCCTCGAGATCGGGCGAGGCCGCCCGCGGCGCCAGCTCCAGCGCCAGCTCGCCGGTCTCGAGCGCGCGCTCGAGCGCGCCATCGGCGCCCGACCGGCCCTCGACGTAGGCGCGCTCGAGGAGGATCTCGACCCGCAGGGCGATCGCGTCGTCGAGCGCGATCACGTCGGCCTCGGCGGCGCGCAGGTCGGCGAGCGCGCCGTCGGCGTCGCCCGCGATCTCGCGGACCCGCGCGAGCTCGAGCCGGGTGCGCGCGGCCTCGACCGGATCGATCGGCGACCACAGCGCGGTCGCGCGCTCGAGGTGCGCGATCGCGGCCTCGTTGGCGTGGGCCGCGGCGCAGGTCTCGCCGGCGCGCCGGTAGTGGCCCGCGGCCTGGCGCAGCGCGGAGACGTCGGCGGCGCCGCCCTCGAGCGCGAGCTCGGCCGCGCGCTGGAACCAGGTCACCGCCTGCTCGGTCGCGCCGCCGCCGGCGAAGTGCTCGGCCAGCACCGCGGCGTCGACCTCGCCGTGCGCGACCAGCCACGCGCCCGCGAGGCGGTGGCCCGACATCCGATCGATCGCGGTCAGCATGTCGTACGAGGCGTCGCGCAGCAGATCGTGGTGGAACTGGTACTCGGCCTCGCCCGGGAACGCGCGCGATGGTCCGCGCGCGTCGATGAACTCGTCGTGGGTCAGCACCACGAGCCACTCGGCCAGCTCGCTGGCGTCCATCTCCGGCGTGACCAGCGCGAGCACGCCGCTGGCCCAGAACACGCGGCCGAACACCGACGCCGCGCGCAGCACCAGGCGCGCGCGCGCCGGCCGGCTGCCGATGCGCAGCTGCAGGCTGGCCAGCATCGAGCCGGGGAGGCTCGCCGGCTCGGCGGTCGCCGCCGCGCGGACGAGCTCCTCGAGATAGAACGGGTTGCCGCCGCTGTGCGCGACCAGCCGCGACACGAGCGATGGCGCGGCCTCGGCGCCGAGCGCCGCGCGCACCAGCTGCTCGGCGGCCGCGGCGCGCAGCGGCTCGAGCCGGATCTCGCTGCGGTTCCACGCGGTGTCGAGCGCCGGGAAGCGCTGCTGGACCTCGGGCCGCGCGAACGCGAGCACGAACAGCGGCAGATCGCGACAGCGGCGCAGCACCGCCTCGATCAGCTCCACCGACTGGGTGTCGGCCCACTGCAGATCGTCGAGGATCAGCGCGACCGGCCGGGTCGCGCACTCGCCGGCGATCCAGTCCTCGACCGCGCGCCGCTGCTGCTCGGCCATGAACCGCGGATCCTGGCGCGCCGCGCGCAGCGCCGGCCCCGGGTCGGCCACGGGTACGCCGGCCAGCTCGCCGAGGAACTCGGTCACGCGGTCGCGGGCGGCCTCGGGCACCGCGGCCTCGACCCGCGCGCGCAGGCTCGCGCCGGCGTCCTCGATCGCGCCGAGCGCGGCGCGGATCGCGCGGCTGATGAGGCCGCCGGGCACGCCCGCGCGCAGCGGCTCGCCGCCCGACGCGATCACCGTGACCTCGCGCGCGTGCAGCTCGGCGAGGTGCGCGTCGCGCACGCGCGACTTGCCGACGCCAGCGTCGCCGATCACGACCAGCGCGCGCGCCGCGCGATCCTCGATCACGCCATCGGCGACCGCGGCCAGCTCGCGCAGCACCGACGCGCGCCCGACGCACGGCATCGCCTTGCCGAGCAAGAGCCGGGCCTCGCCGACCAGCGCGCGCTCGGCGATCAGGAAGTGCCCGCCGGCGTCGTCGCGCACGACCTCGAAGCGATCGGGCAACAGCTCGCGTGTCCGGTGATCGATGCGGATGCGGTGCGAGCGCCGCATCGCGCCGGCGCCGTCGACCATCGGCGTGGCGCCGTGGCCCTCGTCGACCTGGACCTGGCGGGTCGCGAGCGAGATGAACACCGACGGCAGCGCGGCCTGGATCGCGAGCGCGCAGCGCGCGCCGCGCACCGCCAGCTCCGACACCGCCGACGCGCCGCTGATCGTCACGACCAGCGAGCCGGTCGCGAGCGGCACCAGCCGTCCGCCGACCCCGCCGGCGATCTCGCGGATCTGCTGGACCATGGCCTCGCGCTCGGCCTGCCGCATCGCCGTCGGCGCGACGAACACCGTGCCGGCATCGGAGCTGGGCTCGACCAGCGGCCGGTAGCGCTCGGGCTGCTCGAGATCGAGGAACAGCACCGCCGCCGGCGCCTGCTCGCTGGTCGTCAGCGACGCGCCCTCGGCCGGGCGCGCCTTGCGATCGGCGGCGGTCAGGCCCTCGCGCGCCGCGCGCAGGAGCGCCGCCGCCGCGGTGCCGTCAGCCGGTCGCGCGTCGGGATCCTGCGCCATCATCGCCGCGACCAGCGCGTCGATCGCCGGCGGCACGTCGGGCCGCAGCTCGGCGATCCGCGGCGGCCGCTCGAACATCGCGATCTTGAGCAGCACCTCCTGCACGTGCTCGCCCGCGAACGCGCGCTGACCGGTGATGCAGCGATAGAGCACGCCGCCCAGCGCGAACACGTCGGACGCCGGCCCGACATCGCGATCGCCGCGCGCCTGCTCCGGCGACATGAACTCGGGCGTGCCGAGGCCCGCGCCGGTCGCGGTGATGTGGTGCCACGGGTTCCGGACCAGGCCGAAGTCGAGCACCTTGGTCGACTCGACCCGGCGATCGACGAGGAACAGGTTCCCGGGCTTCACGTCGCGGTGGATCATCCGGCGCGCGTGCGCGGCGCCGAGCGCGTCGGCCACGCGGATCGCGAGCCGCAGCGTCTGATCGAGCGACAGCGTGTGCTGCCGCAGCCAGGCCGCGAGCGTCACGCCCTCGAGCCACTCCATCGCCAGGTACAGCCCCACGCTCGCGGTCTCGCCGTGCGCGACGTAGCGGACGATCGCCGGATGATCGAGCTCGCAGAGCGCGCGCGCCTCGCGCACGAAGCGCTCCTCGTGCTGCTCGTCGTCGTCGGCCATCAGCTTGAGCGCGACCGGCTTGTCGGTCTGCCGATCGAGCGCGCGATAGACCGCCCCCATGCCGCCGCGCGCGATGAAGCGCTCGATGACGAACCGCCCGTCTATCACCTCACCGGCGTGCACGCGGTGACGACATCATACGCCAGCTCGGCGCGCGCCGTCGCCGTCGCGCCGTCGCGGCGCACACCCGGCGAGGGTGAGAGCCTCGCCGCCGAGAACTTGCGTGCGCATCCGTACGCGAGATCTTCCTAGCGGGGAAAGAGCGTGTCCTTCATCGCGACGATGTCGGCGCAGGTCGCCGTCGTCGGTACCCGCGCCGACCGGAACCGCGACGGGTTGCCGGGCTGCTGGGTGATCATCGGGTTCAGGTTCTTGACCGCGCCGACCTCCGACGCGTTGCACGGCCCGCCCGCCGACTTGTGACAGCCGAGGATGCCCTGCGCGATCGTGGCGTCGATGTCGCCGACCACCGCGTCCGACGAGAACACCTGCCCGTCGAGCGAGAACGAGGTGCGCAGGGTGACGTAGACCTCGTCGAGATCGACCGCGGGCACGTTGAACGCCTGCAGGGTCGCGCCGACCTTGCCGTCGCCCTCCTGATCACACGCACAGCCGTTGCCGATCGCCAGCGCGCACGCGGTGTCGGCCGAGGGCGGACAGAACCGGAACGTGCCGTTCGCATCGGCCTCGGGCAGCGGCGCCGAACGGATCTCGGTCGGGTCGAAGCGCGCGCCGAGCACGATCGTGAACGTGTCCGACTTGAAGGTCGAGCAGGTGGCGGTCGCCGACGACAGCACCGCGTTGCCCGCGACCCCGGACACCGACTGGATCGTCGCGTCGGGCACGACGAAGTGGATCGGCTTCTCCTGGCCCTGGATCGGGACGTCCGGGATCTGGATGCCGCAGGCCTCGGCGACGACCTTCACGTCGGTGCCGGTCTGCACGACGTCCATGGCGATGAGGAGCTCGGCGGTGGTGTCGACCTCGACCAGGCCCGAGGCGTTGACGTGCACGTTGAGCGTGCCCAGCACCGCCGCCCGGCCGTCGAGGGCGAACGTGCCGCCCGGCTGGCACTGCTCGCCGAAGATCTCGGCGTCAGGCCGCGTGGCCGCGCTCGAGCCACATCCAGCCAGCGCGAGCGCCAGCGCGGTCCCCATGATCGTCACCCGCATCGTCGAGCGAACATAGCACCGCCCTCGCCCGCGGTTCGTGGCGATCCGCACGCCCCGGGGCTACCTGGGCAGCAGCACCGTGTCGATGACGTGGACCATGCCGTTCGAGGCCTTGATCGACCCGATGATCGTCGCGTCGTTGATCATGACCTTGCCGTCGACGATGTGGATGATCGCCTTGCCGCCGTTGGACATGCCCATCTCCATGCCGTCCTTGAGCGAGGCGAGGTCCCAGGACGAGGTGGTCACGTGGTACTTGAGGACGTTCTTGAGGTCGTCGAGCTTCTCGGGCTTGAGCAGCCCCTCCACGGTGCCCGGCGGCAGCTTCTCGAACGCCGCGTTGGTCGGCGCGAACACCGTGAGCGGCCCGGGGTTGGCGACCGCGGTGACGTAGTTCGCGGCCTTCAGCGCGGCGACCAGCGTGGAGTGGTCCTTGGAGCCGATCGCGATGTTGACGATGTTGTGGGGATCCGCGGGCGGCGCGGTGGTGCCCGGCGTGGGCAGGTCGGCCGCGGCGGTGGACGCAGGCGCGGGCGCGGGCGCGGGCGCGTCCTTCTTGCTGCAGGCGACGAGCGCGAGGGCGAGGAGAACAGCGGTCGAGATCGAGTGCATCGGCTACCTCCGCGCCGCGCTGGTGCATCGGCCGTTCCACCGGTGGCTCACACGCTCTCCGGATCACCGGGCTCGAACGCCAGCGCGCGCGGGAACAGCACGCCGTTCTCGAGGGCGAGGTGCGCGCGGAACGCGCTCGCGAGCCCATCGACCGCCGCCACCAGCGCCGCCGCGCCCGCGATCGGCGCGACCAGCTCGCGGACCTCGCGCAGCAGCCGGGCGATGTCCGCGTGGTCGCGGCCGAGCACGTTGATCAGCACGCCGGCGCTCGCACGGCTGAGCGAGCGCAGCCACGGGAACACCAGCTCCTCCTCCTGACGCAGGTGCGCGAGCTGGACCTCGCGCAGCTCGTCGAG
>JAIOQA010000239.1 GCA_021413675.1 Deltaproteobacteria bacterium
CGCGCGGCGCGGTCAAGGTCCGGCGCCCGACCGACGCGATCTGGGACGCCGCGGAGCGCGGCATGGAGCTGTTCCGGGCGTGGCGCGTCAACTCGCGCACGCGCTCGAGCGCGGAGATCACGTTCCGCGACACCTCGCGCCTGTACATGCGCGAGGACACGATCGTCGTGATCTACGGCCCGGGCGCGGCGCGCGCGCAGGTCGCCGCGGTCGAGGCGACGCTCGAGTCGGGCGCGCTCGAGTCGCGGCTCGCCGCGCACGACGGCGCCCGGCCGACCTTGCGCGTGCACACGCCATCGGCGCTCGCCGATCTCGCGCTGGGCGAGGCGCTGATCGCCGTCGACGGCGGCGGCGTGAGCGTGGTCGCCAACCACGGCGGCCAGCCCGCGGTGGTCCGCGGCCTCGACGCGCGCCAGCGCCCGCGCGGCGCCGCGGTCGCGGTGGCGGTCGGCATGGGCAGCAAGGTCCGCCCCGGCAAGCTGCCCGAGCCGCCGCGCAAGCTCCCGCCCGCGCCGGCGTGGGTCGCCGATGCGCCCGATCGGTTCGTGTCGCTCGGCGGCGCGGGCGCCACGGTCGCCGCGCGCTGGGTCGCGGTGCCGGTCGCCGCGCGCTACCGCGTCACCGTGCTCGCCGACGGCGACGTCGACGTGACCGCGGTGGTCGCGCCGGCGACCGCGACGGGGTTCGAGCTCCACGGCCTGCCCGCCGGGCACTACCGCGCGCGGGTCGCCACGATCGACGCCGACGACTTCGAGGGCATCCGCTCGCCCGACTTCGCGTTCGAGGTCATCGACGCCGCGGTGATCCCGGCCGGCGCGACCGAGCCGCTCGCCGCCGCGCCGCCGCCGGTCGCCGACCCCGAGGCCGGCGCCGATCTGACCGCGCCGGTGGCCGCGCCGCTGGTCGCGGTCGGCACCCACGTGCGCGCCGACGGCCTCACGTGCGATCCGATCGCCAGCACCGCGGACACCGCCCTGCGCTGCCGCGACGCCGCGGGCGCCGCGCTCGCGCCCGCGCCGGTCCAGGTGGTCGCGGTCACGGTCGCCGCCGCGAGCGCGACCGCCGCGACGACGATCGCGCGCGATCGGATCACGACCGTCGAGCTCGCGCTGTCGAGCGCGGCGCCCCTCGGCCCGCACTTCCTTGCGGTCGCGTCCGAGGGCGTCACGGTCGTCGCGGTCCGCCCGATCGCCGGGGGCCTCGCGGTCGACCTGCAGGCCGGGCCGACCGCGGGCGCGACCGGGCGCCTGCGCGTGGTCGCGTCGGGCGAGCCGCCGATCGAGGTCGCGGCGGTCGATCTCGCGATCGCCGCGCCGGCCGCCGCCACACCGTCGCCGCGCCCCGACGCCCCCGCGCCGCGCAGCCCGGTGCTCGAGCTCGGCGGCTTCGCCGGCGTGCGCACGTTCGCGCCCGGCAACGCGCTGGGCGCGCCCGCGTCCGCGGCGACCGAGCTGGCGGCGGGCCCGCTCGCCGGCGTCCGCCTGGGCTACTTCCCGACGGCGGCGATCGGCGGCGAGGTCGAGCTGGCGGCGATCGCCGGCCGCTACGCCGGCATCGATGGCGCGGCCGAGCTCGCCAGCGTCCGCGCCAACCTCGTCGTCCGGCGCCAGGGCCGGCACCTCGGCGGCCGGCTGCTGCTCGGGCTCGGGGCCGACGCGCTGCTCGCGAGCGGCCGGTCGGCGTCCGACAACGCGATGCTCGTCGATCTCGGCGCCGCCGGCACGTTCACCACCGACAGCGGCCTCACCCTCCGCCTCGACCTCCGCGACGACATCAGCCGCTCCGACGCCGGTGAGCGGGCCCACGGACTCGAGGCCACCCTCGGGCTGCTCGTCCCGTTCCGGTAGGCTGCGCGCCGGCGGCGCGCGATCGCCGCCCGACGCGGAACCCTGCGAGAACCGGTCGCCGGCGCGCCGCTCGTCGGGCCGCTCGGGTATGCTTGGGGTATGCAATGCGCGGTCTGCGGCCAGCGCCCGAGCGAGGTGGGCCTCCTGTGTGAGGACTGTCGCGACGAGCTGTCCGGTCCGGTTCACATCACGCCCGAGCAGGTCATCACGACCAACGCCAAGCCGACCACGGCCGCGCTGGTGGACCTGTGGGGACGACCGCACCTCCTCGACGCGCGCACGCTGATCGGTCGCCACCTCGATGGCATCGGGATGTCGGTGCTCGAAGGCTCGATCTCGCGCCACCACGCGCACCTCGCGATCGACCCGGCGCGCAAGTCCTGGACCCTGCGCGACCTGGGCTCGGCCAACGGCACGACCGTCAACGAGCAGCCGGTGACCGACTCGATCACGATCCGCCACGGCGATCGCATCGGCATCGGTCACGTCGGCTTCTACTTCATCCAGCACGCCGAGGGCCTGCCGCCGGTCCACCTCGACTCGACCGCGAGCGCGACCCTGCGCCCGCACGAGCGGGTGACGATGCCGCCTCCGATCACCCGCCCGATCCCCGAGCCGACCGGCGACTTCGCCGCGGCCGAGGAAGAGCACACCGACGTCGGCCTGCCGACCTTCGACATCCGCATGCACGAGCCGACCGGCGGCGGCGGCGGCGTGGTCGAGGTCGCCGATCGACGGGTCCAGCTCACGACCACGCAGTTCGAGTTCTTCAAGCTCTTGTGCCAGCGCATGGTCGACGAGTCGCACCAGCCCGAGCTGGTCCGCGGCTTCGTCCGCTCGTCGGAGCTGGTCGGCAACCTGTCGTGGGACACCCGCGAGCCCGGCGACAACCACGTCAAGCAGCTGGTCCGCCGCGTGCGGCGCGCGCTGATCAAGTCGGAGATCGGCGACCTCATCGAGTCGCGCCATCGCTTCGGCTACCGCCTCCGAGCGATTCCGATCCTGCACTAGCCTCGGCCGCCGAGATCGTCGCCGCGGCGGCTACCCGAGGCACGCCCGGCCGCGACCCGCGCTCACGCTGGCGAGCTGCGTCCGACCGGTCTACAACCGGCTCGCGCTTCGGCGCACCTCCAGGAGCAGCCCATGACCACGACCCGCTCGCGCCTCCTCGCGTCCCTCGCCACCGGCCTCGTCGCCGCGTCCGCCGCCGTCGCGCACGCGCAACCCGATCCGAAGTTCGCCTACGGCAAGCAGGACGACGTCAAGGACGTGAAGGACGTCACCTGGACCGCCAAGGCGGAGGGCGGTCTCATCATCACGTCGGGCAACTCGCGCTCGACGACCCTCACCGGCAGCGCCAGCGGCGAGCGCAAGGACAAGGACAACAAGCTCGCGCTCGTGGTCACTGGCAACTACGCGCGCGCGACCACGCGCCTGGTCAACGACGCGAACGGCAACAAGCTGATCGACATGGGCGAGCTGACCGAGTCGACCGCGACCTCGGCCCGCAACGCCTCGGCGCAGGCCCGCTACGATCGATTCCTCTCCGAGAAGAACTCGCTCTACCTGACCGCGCTCGGCGCGATCGACACGCCCGCCGGCAAGGACTTCCAGGGCGGCGTGCAGCTGGGCTACAGCCGCGGCCTGGTCAAGACCGAGAACCACGAGGTCCTCGCCGAGGTCGGCTACGACCTCAGCTATCTCAACCTGACCGCGGGCGGCGAGACCACGATCCACTCGGCGCGCGCGTTCGCCGGTTACAAGGGCAAGCTGACGGCGGCCACCGCCCTGGAGGCGTCGCTCGAGGGCCTGTTCAACCTCAACTCGCTCGCGATCGCCGGCCAGAACGCGGATGCGCTCGGCGCGACCCGCGTCAACGCCAACACCGCGCTGACCACGAGCCTGTCGAGCAAGATCTCGCTGTCGGTCTCGTTCGCCGCCAAGTTCAACCAGTTCCGCACGCCGCTCGGGCCGGTCGGCGGGCTGCCGTTCGCCGATGGCAACGTCCACCTCAACGACCGCCTCGACACGATCAGCAAGGTCTCGCTGATCGTGAAGTTCCTGTAGTCACCCGATCGCCGCGCTCGGCGAGTCGTCAGGACCGCGGGATGAGGCCGGTCGGGAACGGCAGGTAGCGCTGCGCGCGCTCGACCAGCCCGGGGAAGTCCTGCCAGCTGAGGTGGCGCGGCGCGGGGCCAGCGCCAGTCCACGAGGTCGGCCGCTTCGCCGCGGTCGGGCCCGGCACGACCAGCGAGCCGACGTAGTCGCCGGCGGCGTAGACCTTGGCGATCTGCGCGGCCATCCGGTCGACGTCGGCCTGGGACACGACGCCGTTCGAGGTCGCCTGGTAGAACTGCACGGTGACGCGCACCGGGAAGCGCGGATCGCGTTCGATGGTCAGGCCATCGAGCTCGGTGTACGCGCCCTCGGTCGGGCCGTTGCCGAGCACCGCGGTGTCGACATCGGAGCGGCGATCGCGCGCCACCATGCCGCCGCCCGCGCTCGCGCCCGACGCCATCGGCGCCGGCGCCATGTCGCCGTCGTCCAGCGCCGCGCCCTCGGCGTAGCCCGGCGACGCGACCCGCACGCGCTCGGGCTGCTTGAGCGGGATCTGGATCAGCATGAGCAGGTTCGCGTCCTCGCCGAGCGAGGCCGCGGCCTCGCCGTTGGCGGTCGTGCCCTTGTGCTGCACGTCCTTCAGGCGCTCGGCGATGAGCGGCGCGCGCTGCCCGTCCTTGTTGAAGTAGAGCCGCTGGCCCCAGCTGCCATCGCCGACGGTGTCGCGGGTGTTGTCGATGATCGTCGCGCTCGCGCCCTGGCGCGTGACCAGCACGGTGAGCACGCCCGGGTTCTTCGCCGACGACGCGTAGTTGAAGATCACCGGCCAGAAGGTCGCCTGGCCATCGGCGGGCACCGGCAGGAACGCGTGCTGCGCCGACACCAGCGCGTGGCTATCGCGGCGCGCGAGCAGCGAGCCGCCGCGGATGCGGCCCTTGCGCGGCAGCGACAGGTACGCGCCCGGATCGGCGAGGAACTGCCGCAGCGTGATGGTCTTGAGCTTCGCGCCGCGCTGGTTGCCGACCGGCAGGAAGATCTTGTCGAGCTTCACGTCGGCGGTCTTGTCGGCGAAGTTGGCGTTGCGCATCACCGGCATCAGGTAGGTGCGTCGGCCGGACCCGGCGCCGCCGCCCTGCACCTCGATCGTGACGTCGCTGATGTTGGGCCCGACCGCGCTGTCCTCGTAGCGGCCGGTGTCCTCCCACATGACGTTGACCAGATCGAGGCCCTTGCCGTGGACCATCTCGACGGTGTCGCCGTCGCTCACCATCTCGGCGACCGAGGCGACGATCGACTCGTAGGGCGCGGGCGCGACGACCATCGGATCGCCGGTCGGCATCGGCGGGGCGGCGACCGCGGGCAGCATCGGAGCGAGCGGCGTCAGGAGCGCGGCGGTCGCGGCGACCACCCGGAGCGAGATGCGAGGCATGGGGATCGAAACGCGCGGGCCGGCGCGGCGGTCTGCGAACCGCGGTCGGACCGAGGACCTACACCATGATGTCGTCGGGCGAGGTCGAGGCGTCGTCGGCGGTGACGATGCCGATCGGGCGATCGCGGAGGTCCGGGTCTGCGGCCATGCGCACGGCCAGCGGTGCGACGACGATCTCCTCGATCAGCCGGCGCAGCGGCCGCGCGCCGAGCTTGGCGTCGAAGCCGCGCTCGGCCAGGCGCGCGCGCGCTCGCGGCGAGACGTGGAGCACGAGCCGCCGGCCGACCAGCCCCGGGCGCTGGCGCACCTTGTCGAGCTCGAGGCTGACGATCCGCTCGATGTCGGGCGGCGTGAGCGGGTTGAACGACACGACCTGATCGAGGCGGCCGAGCAGCTCGGGCCGGAAGTGCGCGCGCACCGCGCCGAGGTGATCGGCGGTGCCACTCGAGCCGAAGCCGGCCCGCGACTCGCGCGCGCCGAGGTTCGAGGTCATCGCGATCACGGCCATGCGGAAGTCGACCAGCCGGCCGAGCGAGTCGGTGAGCCGGCCCTCGCCGAGCACGCCGAGCAGCAGATCGTGGACCTCGGGGTGCGCCTTCTCGATCTCGTCGAGGAGCACGACGCACAGCGGGGTCTGGCGGACGCGCTCGGCGAGGCTCTGGCCGCCGCTGCCGACCTCGAGCAGCCGGGTCGCCGAGCCCGGCGTCATGTACTCGCTCATGTCGACGCGGATGAGCCGCTCCGCGCTGCCGTACAGCGAGGCCGCGAGCTGCTTGGCCAGCTCGGTCTTGCCGACGCCGGTCGGCCCGACGAAGAACAGCGTGCCGACCGGGCGCTCGGGATCGTCGAGGCCAGCCTTGAACCGCGCGAGCACCCGCGCCGCGACCGCGCACGCCGCGTCCTGGCCGATCACGCCGCGCCGCAGGCCGGCCGCGATCTCGGCGGCGCCCGCGGGGTGCTCGTCGGAGATCAGCTCGACCGGCAGCCCCGACCAGCGCGCGAACGCGGCGACGACGTCGTGCGGGAACAGCATCGCGACCGGCGGCGGCTCGGGCGCGTCGGCGGGCGCGGCGGCGTCGGGCGCGCGGGCCTCGGCGGCCGCGGCGTCGGTCATGATCGCGGTCAGCGCGTCGCCGGCGCGCTCGGCGTTCCACCAGTCGAGGAACGCGAACGCCTTGCCCGGAAACCGGACATCGCGCCGGAAGCCGGCGAGCAGGCGCAGCGCGCGCCGCGCCGCCGCGGGGTGCAGCGCGACCCGCGGATCCTTGCGCTCCTGGTAGATCGACATCAGGCCGAGCACGTGCGCCGGCGCGGGCTCCTCGAAGCGCACCAGGTGGAACGCGTCGACCAGCGCCGGGTACTTCTGGCGGCAGCGCACCAGCTCGGTCTCGTCGCACTCGGCGATCACGCGCAGCTCGCCGGCGATGATCGCGGGCGCGAACAGATCGGCGATCGAGGCGCCGTCGGCCTGGGGCGCGCAGACATCGGCGAGGCGATCGACGTGCATCCAGTCGCCGCGCTCGGTCAGCTCGCCGGCGATCGCCAGGCATCGCTCCTGCCACATCCCGAGGTAGGTCATGCCGGCGAGGATCCGATCGGCCGAGGTCGCCCACAGCCGGCGCCGGATCGCGCCCTTGCCGCGCCCGGCCTCGACCAGGTGGCGCGCGCAGCGGCGCACGAACGCCGACTTGCCCACGCCCGGCGGGCCGACCAGGAGCAGCGACGGCGGCCGCTCGCGATCGAGCAGCGCGCGCGCCTGATCGAAGGTCGGGTCGACGCCGACGACGATCGGCAGGCGCTTGCGCAGCGCGCGCTGCACCCAGTCCTCGGCGACCGCGTCGAGCACCGGGACGGGCTCGTCGTCGTCGAGCGAGCGATCGGCGACCAGCCAGCGCTCGAGGTCGTCGGGCGACCACGCCGTGACCGCCTCGTCGGCGAGCCGGCGGAAGTCGTAGATCCAGGCCGGCCGCTCGCCGAGCATCGCCGCGATCGTCAGCGCGTGCAGCGTGTCGGCGGCGATGTCGAGGGTCTCGAGCACCAGCGACCAGCCGACCCGCGGCACCAGCACGCGGAACGAGCCATCGGCGAGCGGGCACGCCGCGTAGGCCAGGCGCAGCGGGATCTCGCTCTTGCCGATCACGTACGCGCCGCCGACCGCGTGCTGCGGATGGACCGCGACGTCGACCTTGCGGACCTCGAAGTCCTCGGTCCACAGATATCGCTGCAGCGCCTGGCCCTCGGCGCGCAGCGCCGCGACCTGGCGCGCGAGCGCGCGCAGCACCTGCTCGTCGTCGTCGGCGATCGCCGCGGGCGCGGGCTGATCGAACAGGTACTCGATCCGACGCAGGAGCGTGCCCGAGCGCTTGCCGCCGACGGTCGCCCAGAAGATGCGGAGCGCGGGCTTCATGGTCGCTCCGATCCCGCGTCGCGCTCGGGCACCCGGCTCCAGCGCAGGAGCCACGCCTGATCGATCGCCGCGCCGAGATCGGGCACCTCGACCGTCGTCGACCAGCCGGTCGTGAAGTCCTCGATCTCGACCTTCATGCTCTCGCCCGGCCGGCGCGGCTCCTGGTACGCGAGCGCGCGCACCACCGGCAAGAGCGCCGCGGGGTTCTCGGGGACCGGTCCGCCGACGTCGAGGGCGGCCTCGATCGCGCGCGCTCGCGCGACCTGCGCGGCGAGCATCGCGGCCGGCGGCTGCGCGCCGCGGGTGATCGCGACCCGCACGATCGCCGGCTCGCCCGCGACCGGCTGGACGATGTGGCTGCCGTGATCGGCGGCGAGCGCGGCGCCGAGGAACAGATCGCGCAAGACGAGCACGGTGTGGACCGGCAGGCCGGAGAGGATCGTCGCGCGCGCGGCGCGGTGATCATCGGCGCCGAACTCCACGATCTTGCCGTCCTTGCCGCGGAACGCGCAGCCGTCGAACCAGCCCGGGCGCAGGTAGGCGGCGGTGATCATCGCGAGCGCGTCGGGGCCCGGGCCGCGCTGGCCCTGGCCGACCACGCTCAGCTCGATGGTC
>JAIOQA010000031.1 GCA_021413675.1 Deltaproteobacteria bacterium
CATCGACGACGAGGTCCGGCAGGCGCTGGGCATGGTCGAGGAGAGCGAGTACGTCCGCGTCTTCGACCGCTACATCAGCCACGTGACCCACTGGCTGCGCAAGGAGAAGGTGCGCAACCCGATGTCGGGCAAGATGGAAGACCCCGACGAGGGCATGATGAAGGAGGTCGAGAAGACCCTCGAGGTGCCCGGCAAGCCCGACGAGTTCCGCGGCTCGCTGATCGCCAAGATCGGCGCGTGGGCGCTCGACCACAAGGGCGAGAAGCCGGTGCCCGGCGTCATCTTTGCCGACCACCTCAAGAAGCTCCGCGACGCCTACTTCGAGCGCCACAAGAAGGCCATCACGCGCGGCGTCCAGGCGCTCGTCGGCGTGCTCACGGGCAACGAGGGCGGCTTCCAGCCCGCCGAGCTCGAGGCCGCGCGCAACGCGCGCACGTCGCTCCTCGAGAAGTATGGCTATCGCGAGGACAGCGCCCGCGACCTGGTCGTGCAGATGGCCAGGCTGCGGTACCGCTGACGCTCGCGGGATCCGCGAGCGTCACGCGCGCAGTCGCGACGAGCACGCGAGCGTCGTGCTCGCAGTCGCGACGTGGGGCCCCGCCGGACGCGCGAGGGCCGTCCCCCGGGTGCGCCCACACGGCTTCGATGAGCGCCGTGGTCGCATGCATGCCTGTGCGGTCGTGATCGGGGTGGGCTTCCGGGAGCCGGCTCCTCGCGCTGGCGCCCCACGTCGCCATCGCGTGCCGAGGTGCGCGAGTCAGGATTGGCTGTTGCGGCGCGCGCGCGGCAGCGCGGCGACCAGGGACTTCGGCGCGAGCAGGCGATAGCTCTCGCCGACCAGCGTCTCGACCTCGCGCCAGGCGATGCGCGTGCCAAGCGTCATCCCGATGACCTTGGCGCCCCATCGGGTGCCCCACGCGGGCACGAAGTAGGGCGGACCTGTCGTGCGCAGCACGTCGACCAGCGCGTCGGCGGCGCGGAACGTGAGCACGACGATCGGTCCGTCGGTGCCCGCGGCGCGCGCGTAGGCGGGCGGCCAGCCGCGATCGATCGCCACGACGTGCGCGAAGTTGCGTGCGCGGATCGTCCAGCGCGTGCCGACCCAGGCCGGCTCCTCGGTGGCCTCGGGTAGCGCGAGGCAGAGGGCGCGAAGGCGCGCCACGATGCGCGGCGGCACCTCGGGGCGCACACGGCTCATGGCATCAGCGTAGCGTCTCGGGTTGCGCGCTCTGGCGTGCGCGTGAACAGCGCGCCGAGCAGCGCGGCGGCGATCGGAAAGAGCACGGCGTAGCCGAGGATGCCGAGGTTGCGCAGGCGCATGTCGCCGGTCGCGACGCCGCTGAGGCCGGCGGCGGCGAGGGCGCCGCTCGCGATCAGCAGCCAGCGGATCCTGCGCTCGAGGCCGGCGCCGCGGAACACCGGCGCGGCGCACAGCGCGGCGAGGGCGAAGAAGACGTCCCAGGCGAGGATGTCGAGGGCGTAGGCGACCGAGGGCCAGCGGAACGCGAACGCGAGCGACATGCCAGCGAATGCGGGCTGGTGGCTGAGGGTCAGGATGACGAAGTGCAGGCTGGAGGTCACGCCCGCGAGCAGGCTCGCGAACACCAGCGCGCTCAGGCTCCACGCCTTCATCTCGGCGGGCGCCCAGGCGTGGACCGCCACCATCAGCACGACGATCGCCGGCATCATCGCGAGGATCAGCAGCTCGAGCAGCGTGAACAGCGCGCCGGTGATCGGCTCGTCGGGCGAGGGCAGGGTGGCGAGGCCGATCGCGAGGGTGATCGCGTAGGCGACGCCGAGCCCGACCACGGCGAACGCCGATGCGCGACCGAGTCGCCGTGCGCTTGCCGTGAACCCGAGGCTCATCGCGATCGCTCCTCGCGCGTCGCCACGTCGATGCGCCGGATCACCGGGTGTGAATCACGGCGCGCGGGGGCTCGACCCGCTCGCGCTCGATGATGAGCCCGGCCTGCGCCGCGGCCTCGATGAACGCCTCGAGGGCCGGTGACTGGACGGCGCCGCCCAGGCCGAGCGTGCGCGTGCCGCGATCGGTCTCGACGTGCAACACGAGGCCGCGTCGGAACGAGCTGTGGATCATCCACGGCCCGGCGGCCAGCATGGTCAGGAAGCCGCCCACGAGCTCGACGTACCGGACCCGCGAGGCCGCGGTCGCGATCGCGCCGTAGGCGCCCACGGTGGTGAGCACGATGCCGACGACCAGCGAGAGCAAGGGGCGCTCGGCGATGCGCGCGTGGCGCAGCACCACGCGGCGCACCTCGGCCCGCGGGATCGAGACGAGCCGCGTGCTGCCTTCGACCTCGCGCAGCCACTGGTCGGTGAGCTCGATCGCGCCCAGCCGCACCACACCCGCCGCGTCCACTGCTGTCATCGTTCGCGGACTATGCCAACGCGGCGCGGTGCTGTCACGCGCGCGATCCGCGCGCTACGGCGTGGTGGCGGTCGCGATCTTGCCGGCAGAGACGTTGCCGGCATTGTCCACGGCGCACACGCGATAGCTCCACGTGCCGGTGGTCGCGTGCGCATACGCGAGGTCGGTGCCGCTGTAGAGCAGCGTCCCGGCGGCGCAGGTCGCGGGCGCGGTGGTGCCGCTCGCGCCGACGAGGCGGTAGCTCGCGACGCCGGAAGTCGCATCGGTGGCCACCGGCCAGGTCAGGTTGATGGCGCCCGCGGCAGCGGCCGCGGCGAGCGCGCCGGTGGTCGGCGCGACGGTGTCGACCTTGATCGTCGCGGTCACGGGCGTCGAGGTGTTGCCCCACGGATCGCGGTACCAGACCCGCACGGTGTGGGTGCCTTCGCCCGCGGCGAGGGTCAGCGCCTTGGTCGGCACGTACGGCACGTAGGCCGTGCACGTGGTGGCCTCGGCGATGCACATCGTCGCGACGCTGGTGGCGTCGGTGGCGGCGAGCGCGAGCTGCACGGTCAACGAGGCGCTGAACAGCGCGCCGCCGTTGATCGCGATCGTGCCGACCGGCGGGTTGCTCTCGGGCCGCGGCGTGACGACCGCCGAGACCGCGCCGGCCGAAACGTTGCCGGCGCCGTCGATGGCGCAGACGCGATACGCGTACGCGGTGCCGTTGGTGAGGCCGGTGTGGGTGAACGCCAGCGCGGTACCGGTGTAGACGGTCGTGCCGGTGCAGTTCGCCGGCGCGGTGGTCGGCGCGACGACGACGCGGTAGCCCGCGACGCCGGTGCCGGGGTCGGCGAAGCCGCTCCACGTCAGTGACACCTGCGCATCACCGTAGGTCGCGACGACGGCGCCGTTGGTCGGCAGCACGGTGTCGACCTTGATCGTCGCGGTCACCGGCGCCGAGGTGTTCCCCCACGGATCGCGGAACCACGCGCGCACGGTGCGCACGCCGTCACCGGCGGGCAGCGTGAAGGTCGCGGTCGCCGCGAACGGGACGAACGCGGTGCAGGTCGTGGCCTCGCCGAGGCACATCGTGGCGACGCGGGTGTCGTCGGTCGCGGTCAAGGTCAGCGCGAGCGCGAGCGTCCGGGTCGACGACGCGCCGCCGTTGATCGCGATCGTGCCGACCGGCGGGTTGCTCTCGGGGCGCGGCGTGACGACCGCCGAGACCGCGCCTGCGGACACGTTACCCGCGCCGTCGACGGCGCAGACGCGATACGCGTAGGCAGCGCCGTTGGTGAGGCCGGTGTGGGTGAACGCCAGCGCGGTACCGCTGTAGATGGTCGTGCCGGCGCAGTTCGCCGGCGCAGTGGTCGGCGCGACGACGACGCGGTAGCTCGCGACGCCGGTGCCGGCATCGGCGAAGCCGCTCCACGTCAGCGATGCCTGCGCGTTGCCGTAGGTCGCGACGACCGCGCCGTTGGTCGGCAGGACGGTGTCGACCTTGATCGTCGCGATCACCGGGCTCGAGGTGTTGCCCCACGGATCGCGGAACCACGCGCGCACGGTCCGCACGCCGTCACCGGCGGGCAGCGTGAAGGTCGCGGTCGCGGCATACGCGACGAACGCGGTGCAGGTCGTGGCCTCGCTGAGGCACATCGTGGCGACGCGGGTGTCGTCGGTCGCGGTCAAGGTCAGCGCGAGCGCGAGGGTCCGGGTCGAGGACGCGCCGCCGTTGAGCGCGATCGTGCCGACCGGCGGGTTGCTCTCGGGGCGCGCGGTGCCAAGGGCGACGATGCCCGCCGACAGGTTGCCGGCGTTATCAAGCGCGCAGATCCGGTACTGGTAGGTGGTGCCGTTGACGAGCCCGGTGTGCGTGAACGCCGCGCCGGTGCCGCTGTACAGCAGCGTCCCGCCGCAGGTCGCGGGCGGCGCCGCGGTGGTTCCGCCGACGACGCGATAACCGACGATGCCGGAGCCTGCGTCGGCGAAGCCAGTCCACGACACCACGACCTTGGTGTCGCCGCTGGCCGCGGTCGCGGTGCCGCCGGTCGGCGCCGTCGCGTCGACGGTGATCGACGCGGCCGGGCTGGTCCCGAGCGTCGTGGTGTTGCCGGCCTTGTCGCGGAGGTAGACCAGCACGGTCTTGGCGCCGTCACCCGTCGACAGGGTCCACGCCTTCGTCGTCGCGAAGGTCTCGAACGGCGTGCACGCGGCGGTCGTGTTCGTGACGCACATCGTGGCGAGCCCGCCGGCGTCGGTCGCGGTGATCGCGAGCGTCACCGCGCGGTTGTTGGTCAGGGTCGCGCCGCTGTTGATCGTGACCGTGCCGGTCGGCGGCGTGACGTCGACGGGCGGGGCCCCGACCGCGGCGTAGACGTCGATGCGCGGCGTGGTGACGCTGTTGCGCGGATCGGTGATGCGCTTGCCGGTCGAGGTCAGGCGCGCGAGCAGCTGCAGGACCGACTCGGTCGGGTACTCGGCGCGCAGCACGGCGACCGCGCCGGCCACGTGCGGCGTCGCCTGCGAGGTGCCGGCCATGGTGGTGCCACCGGCGGTGATGAGCGCGCCCGGCGCCAGCAGCGTCAGAAAGCTCGCCGAGTTCGAGAAGCAGGTGATCTTGTCCGCGGCGGTGGTGGCGTCGGTGCAGGCGCTGTAGGCGAGGCCGCCGACGTTGGTGTCGTAGACCGCGCCGACCGAGATCGCCGCCGGCGCGCACGCCGGGTACGAGATCTGGTTGGTGTAGCCGTTGTTGCCCGAGGCCACGACCGGCGCGATGCCCGCGTCGCGCGCCGCGCCGAGCGCGATGCTCATCGCGTCGTTGGGGCACGTGGTCGTCGAGGCGCCGCCGCCGAGGCTGAGGTTCATCGCCGCGATGCCGTAGGTGGGCTTGCTGGCGATCGCCCAGTTGATCGCGCTGATGATGTCGGTGCTCGAGGCGCCGCCGCCGGTGAACACGTCGAGCGCGAGGATCTTGGTGCCGGGCGCGACGCCGACGGTGATCCCGGCGACGTTGGTGCCGTGGCCGTTGTCGTCGCGCGCGCCATCATCGGCGGCGAAGTCCTTCGCGAAGGCGACCTTGCACGCGCCGCCCGGCGCGGCGCACGCGCCGAACTCGGCGCGGGTGAAGTCGGTGCCGGTGTCGATCACCGCGACGGCGGTCCCGGTGCCGATCTTGCCCGCGCCGGCGGCGCTGGGCTGGTTGATCAGCGGGAAGCTCTCGGCGTCGGTGAGCGCGTAGGTCGTGACCTCGTAGGCGGCGAGGACGTCGTCCTCGGCGAGCAGCGCGGCGGCGTCATCGAGCGTGGCGGTGCGGACCTGGACCAGCGGCAGCTCGTCCCAGCGCTCGTCGACGGTGACCTCGGCGACGCCGAGCACGCGATCCTTCTGCGCGGCGAGCGCGGCCTTGCGGTCAGGCTCGGTGGCGGTGGCGGCGCCGAGGGCGGGCCGGAGGGCGAGGATGAACGGCCGCGCGGGCACATCGGTCCAGAGCGAGTCGGGCGCCTTCGCGCGCACGACATCGGGGAGGTCCGGCGCGCCGGCGCCAGGCGCGTCGACGCACGCCGGCAACAACGCCATGGCCAACGCGAACACCATCGCCCGAGGGCGTGACTTCGTCATCGATCCTCATCGCGTCGAAGGACGCGCAACGAAGCGACATCGACCGGTCCCAGGGGAGTTCGGGGTGCCGCGCGGGTAGCGTGTCCGCGATCGAACGATCGTGCGAGGAAGCGCCGATCAGCAGCTTCCCCGGGTCATGCCGACCCCGGTCTCGCGCGACCCGATCTCCGATCGCCTCGTCCGGAAATCGTATGCAACGCCGCATTTCGTCGCAGGCGCGTATCGTGTGCATCGTCGGTGGACCCGCTGTGGTGTCGACGCAGGACCGCGATGCGCGGCGATCTCTCCCGATGTGCGACGGATCCGGCAAGCGCTCGGCATCGCTCGATAACGACACCGCCCGGTATGTCAGGCCAGCGGATCTGTTCCACCGGGAACTGCAACCCGCACGACACGCCTTACAGCTTTGCGCCTACATCGTGACTCTGGTTTAGGTGGCCTCGCGTGACTGATGTTTTCACGCGGGAGGGATTCAGGATGCGCAGTATTCACTGGCTCTGCAGTCTCACGTTGTTCGCCGCTTGTACCGACGCGGCCGTCGACCCCACCACCGAGTCCGAGGACCAGGCGGTCACCCGCTTAGCGTCCAGCGACAACCCCTTCACCACCTTCGAGTCGCTCCAGGTCCGCCCACTCGCGTTATCACCCTCGGGCAAGTATCTGTTCGCGGCGAACACGCCCGACAACCGCCTCGAGATCTACCGGGTCCGCGATCGCAGCCTGGTCTCGGTCGGCTCCGTCGGCGTCGGTCTCGAGCCGGTCGCCGTCGCCGCGCGCTCGGACGACGAGGTCTGGGTCGTCAACCACCTGTCCGACTCGGTCAGCGTCGTGAAGCTCAACGGCGCCGGCGTGGCGACGGTGACCCGCACGCTCCTGGTCGGCGACGAGCCGCGCGACATCGTGTTCGCCGGCGATCACAAGAACCGTGCGTTCATCACGACCGCGCACCGCGGCCAGAACACCGGCGACCCGTATGACCTCCAGACCCCTGGTCTCGGCCGCGCCGATGTCTGGGTATTCGACGCCAACAACCCCGATACCCGCCTGACCAAGATCTCGCTGTTCGCCGACACCCCGCGCGCGCTGGCGGCCTCGGCCGACGGCAAGACCGTCTACGCGGCGGCGTTCCTCTCGGGCAACCAGACCACCTCGGTGTCCGAGTACGCAGTCTCGACGATGTACCCGGCCGGCATGCCCGGCCCGCGCACGATCACCGTCGGCGGCAAGGTCATCCCGCAGCCGCCGACCGGCCTCATCGTGAAGTACGTCGGCGGCCACTGGGTCGACGCGTACGGCACGATCTTCGACCCGTTCGTGAAGATCAAGCTGCCCGATCTCGACGTGTTCGCGATCGACGCGACCGCGAACCCGCCGGTGGCGAACGCCAGCGGCGCGTACGCCCACGTCGGCACGACCCTGTTCAACATGGCCGTGAACCCCAAGAACGGCCGGGTCTACGTCACCAACACCGAGGCCCACAACGACGTCCGCTTCGAGGGCCACAACGCCGGCTTCACCTCGGTGCGCGGCAACATCGCCGATAGCCGCATCACCGTGGTCGATCCCGCGACTGGCGCGGTCACGCCCCGCAACCTGAACCCGCACATCGACCGCAGCCAGGACGGCAACCCGGCCGAGAAGGCGCTCTCGGTCGCGTTCCCGCAGGACCTGGTCGTGTCGAAGGACGGCGCGACGCTCTACACCGTCGCGCAGGGCTCGTCGAAGCTCGCGATCTACCGCACCGCGGATCTCGAGAGCGGCGCGATCACGCCCAGCCTCGCGAACCAGGTCGTGCTGTCGGGTGGTGGGCCCACCGGCGTCGTCGTCGACGAGGACGGCCGCCGCGCGTACGTGCTGACGCGCTTCGACAACAGCATCGCGGTGGTCGATCTGCGCAGCAAGGCCGAGGTCGACAAGGTCGCGATGTTCAACCCCGAGCCGGCCAACGTGGTCGCGGGGCGCAAGTATCTCTACGACGCCAACCTGACCTCGCAGCACGGCGACACCGCGTGCGCGAGCTGCCACATCGGCGGCGACAACGACGGCATCGCGTGGGACCTCGGCAACCCCGGCGGCATCCCGCTCGCGATCACCGCGCTCGGCAACGTCCAGACGATCTCGCCGGCGATCATCAGCGCGCTCCTGCCCAAGTTCGCGCCGATCTTCCTCGCCAACATGCCGGTCAAGGGACCGATGACCACGCAGAGCCTCCGCGGCATGGACAACCACGGCGCGATGCACTGGCGCGGTGATCGCAACGGCGCGGTCCAGCAGTCGGGCGCGCCGTTCCTCGATCCCGCGACCGGCGCGCCGATCGTCTCGGCGCAGCCCAACGCGGGCCTGTTCGACGAGGTCGCCGCGTTCACGTCGTTCAACGTCGCGTTCCCCGGCCTGGTCGGCAACGCCAGTCAGCTGTCGGCGGCCGACATGCGCGAGTTCGCCGACTTCATCCTCGACGTCTCGTATCCGCCCAACCCGATCCGCGATCTCGACAACACGCTGACCGCCGAGCAGCAGGCCGGCGAGAACTTCTACTTCAACCACGTCACCAAGCCCGACGGCACGACCGCCGAGCTGCCGTCGGATCGCTTCCACAACTGCAACGGCTGCCACACGCTCAACCCGACCGGCAACGCCGGCGCGACCAAGCACCCGGGCTTCTTCGGCTCCGACGGGCGCCTGTCGTTCGAGTTCGAGACCCAGATCTTCAAGGTCCCGCACCTGCGGAACATGTACACGAAGATCGGCATGTTCGGCAGCTCGCCCGATTCGCTGCAGCCCGGCACGATCATCCTGCAGCAGGGCCCGGCGACCGATCAGGTGCGCGGCTTCGGCTTCCAGCACGATGGCTCGCTCGGCACGCTCGAGCACTTCTTCACCGGCCAGGTGTTCATCAAGGCCACCGGCAACGTGACCCTGCCCGACGGCACGGTGGTCCCGCCTAACCCGTTCGGCATCCCGTTCGTCGATCTCAACCTCCTGGCCCAGGGGCAGGTCGTGTTCACCGAGGACGGCGGCTTCGCGCTGCGCCACGCCATCGTCGCGTTCATGATGGCGTTCGACACCAACCTGGCCCCGATCGTCGGGCAGCAGACCACGCTCACCGCGACCAACGCGGCGACCGCGGGCGCGCGGCTCGATCTGCTCGAGGAGCGCGCCGGCGCAGGCGAGTGCGAGCTGGTCGCGCGCACGACCAGCTGGTTCGGCTTCGACAGCGGCCTCTTGTGGGGCGCGAACGGCTTCCAGCCGGCGTCGACGGTGCTGCCGCCGCTCAGCGACGCGACGCTGCGCTCGCTGGTGTCCTTGCGCATCCTGCCGCCGGTGACGTTCACGTGCGTGCCGCCCGGCTCGGGTTCGCGCGTCGCGATCGATCGCGACGGCGACGGCTACGCGGATCTGGACGAGGTGTTCTCGGGCACCAGCCCGACGGACGCGGCGAGCCACCCGTAGCGCTCGCGAGGGAATCGCGCGCCCCCGCGGCGATGCGCTAGGGTGGGGCGGTGGGCGCGTTCCTGCCGCTCGTCCTGGTGCTCGCGATGGTCGGCCTGGGCCACGGCGCGGACTTCCTGGTCTCGCAGGGTCTACCGTACGGCAGCCACGCGCGGGCCGAGGAGGTCATCCTCGCGCCGGGGGCGGTGGTCTCGATCATCGGCCTCGCGATGCTCGATCTCCCGACGACCGCGTCGGACGCCGAGACCGGCTTCCGCGACGGCCCGCCGCCGACGGTGCGGATCACCGGCTCGCGCGCGCATCCGCTGGTCATCGCGCGCGCTGATTGATCGCGCGCGGGCTTCGCGCGACGCTCCGCGGATGACCCGCGGCCTGCTCGTGTTCGCGCTGCTCGCGGCGTGTCATCACGGCTCATCGCACCCGCCAGCCGCGCCACCGCCCGCGACTGGCGACGGCGAGCTCTACCTCTGGCTGGACTCGCCCACGCCGCGCGCCGACATCACCACGCACATCTACGGCGAGGGTCGCGAGGTCGCCGTGCTGACCGCGCCGAGCGGCGGCGTCCACGTGCGCTTGCCCGCCGGGCGCTACCAGCTGCGCTTCGAGGTCGCCGAGGCGGCGCTGCCGGCGTGCACCACCGAGGTCGACGTGCCCGGCGGTGGTCAGCAGCGGTCGCTCAACATGCAGCCGCCGCCCGCCGGCTGCACGCTGTGGAGGATCTACGACGCGGCGCACCCGATGACCCACGGCGCGGCCGCGGACATCACGACCACCGTCGGGGCGCACCAGGGCTATCGCGTGCTGCCGTGCGATCGCGTCGGCAACGCGCTGCTGTTCGTGGAGGGCGACGGCGTCGAGCACATGCCGACCGGCGACCCCGACGCGCTCGACGCGTGGGTCGAGCGCGTCCGCCGCGAGGTCGAGACCGCGCTCGCGCCGATCGCCGGCGGCGCCGGCTTCGGTGTCGCGTGTCGCGCCGATCAGACTCCGACGATCACGATCTACGTCTCGGATCGCCGCCAGGTCGACTGGGCGATCGCGCGGCTCGCCGAGGTGATCCGCACCCAGCACCTCGGCATCGGCTTCACGATCGAGCTGATCGCCGAGGGCGTCGCAGACTGACGCGCGCGCGACCGCCTACACTGCGCGCATGAAGGCCTTCGTGATGCAGCGCTACGGTGGACCGGCGGTGGCGGCGATCGCGGACGCGCCAGAGCCGGCGGCTCGACCGCGCGACGTGACGATCGAGGTCAAGGCCGCGAGCCTCAACCCGATCGACTTCAAGCTGCGCCAGGGCAAGGCCAAGCTCGCGATCCACCCGACCATGCCCGCGATCCTCGGCTGCGACGTCGCCGGCGTGATCACCGCGGTCGGGCCCGAGGTGACGCGCTTCCGGATCGGCGACGAGGTCTGCGCCCGGCTCGAGAAGGATCGCATGGGCGGGCTCGCCGAGCGGGTCTGCGCCGACGAGCAGGTCGTCGCGAAACGGCCGACGAGCGTCGGGTTCGCGGAGGCGGCGTCCTTGCCGCTGGCGGGGCTGACCGCGCTGCAGGCGCTGCGCGAGGTCGCCGGCGTCACCGCCGGGCAGCGCGTGCTGGTCCACGCTGGCGCCGGTGGCGTGGGCACGCTCGCGATCCAGATCGCGAAGCACCTCGGCGCGCACGTCCTCACCACGACCAGCACGAAGAACGTCGAGCTGGTGCGGAGCCTCGGCGCCGACGAGGTGATCGACTACACCCGCGATGACCTCGGCGCGATCCGCGGGCTCGATGCGGTCTTCGACACGCTCGGCACCGAGCGCGCGTCCTTGCGGATGTGCCGGCGCGGCGGCGTCGTGGTCGGCGTGAGCGGCTTGCCCGACGGCGCGTTCGGGCGGCGCGCCCTGCCGATCTGGATCCGGCCCGGGCTGTGGCTCGCGACCCTGCCGCGCCGCCTCACGGCATGGCGCGCCGGCGCGCGGTTCGCGTTCCTGTTCATGCGCCCCGACGGCGGGGAGCTCGCGGAGCTCGCGGGTTGGGTCGACGCCGGCGTGCTCAAGCCAGTCCTGCACCGCACCTATCCGTTCGCCGAGACCGGCGAGGCGTTCGCGGAGCTCGAGCGCGGCCGCGCGCGCGGCAAGATCGTCGTCGCGATGTAGCCGCGGGCTACTCGATCGAGAACGCCGGCACCGTCGGCTCGCGGCCGCGCTCGCCCGGGCGCTCGGTGACCGCGGCGTCGATGACGCTGACCAGGCTGGGCACCTCGGCGGCGGACATCGGGACCCCGACCAGCGCGCCGGCGAGCTCGTCGGGCGCGACCGCGGCGACCGCCGCGAACGCCGCGGGCGCGTCGATGTCGGTGACCGCGAGGCGCATGCCGAGGGCGCGGGCCAGCGCCGCGGTCGTCGCGAGGAACGCGGGGCCGAGGCGATCGATCGTGGCGCGGTCGAGCCGGACCGCGTCGTGCGGCAGCCGGCGCAGCTGCCCGATCGTCGAGGCGTCGTCGATGTTGGTGAGCGCGATCCGCAGGCCGGCGTCGCGCAGCACGGTGATCGCCGCGCCGACCTGCTCGAGGTCGCCGTCGCCCAGCGGCGCGTCGGTCAGCTCGAGATCGATGAGCGACAGCGTGCAGCGCGCGGTCTCGAGGCGCTGGCGCAGCTGATCGGCGAAGCCGGGCTGGGCGAGCGGCGCGTGCGGCAGCTCGATCGCCACGCGCAGGGTCGCGCCGGCGGCGTGCCAGCGCGCGGCGTCGCGCACCGCCTCGCCGAGGGTCCACATCGCGAGCCGCTGGCGCAGGGCCGGTGCGGCCTCGAGGATCGCGGCGAACGCGAGTGGATCGCGGATCCCGGGCTGCCAGCTCGGGCGCGCGCGGAGCCCGAGCAGGCGCAGGCTGCTGTGGTCGCGGCGCGGCAGGTACTCGACGGCGAGATCCGGGTGCGCGCCGCGGCCGGCCTCGTCGAGCGCGCGCGCCAGCGAGGCGGCGAGCGCGGCGTGGCGGGCGCGCAGCTCGCGCGACGCGGCGCTGAACACGACGACGTTGCGCGGGGCGCTGCGCTCCGCGCGCACCATCGCGCCGCGGGCATGCTCCTCGAGCTCGCGCACCGCCTCGACCGGCTCGGGCGCGGTCGCGACGCCGCAGCGCGGCCGCAGCACGTGATCGGTGGTGCCGACCGTGAACGGCGCGCGCAGCGCATCGGCGAGGCGGCGCGCGATCGCCGCCGGATCGGGCTGGGTCGTGATGATCATCAGCTCGTCGCCGGCGGTGCGCGCGACCAGCGTCTCGCCGGTGAAGGCCTCGGGCGAGCGCGGCGCCTGATCGAGGCGGATCTCGAGGTCGGCGCCACGGACGCGCTCGATCACCCGGGCCGCGGCCGCGCGGATGAGCGCGTCGCGCGCATCGGCCGCCAGGCGATCGAGGTGGCCGAGGCCGAGATCGATCGCGATCGCGGCGCGGGGCTGGCCATCGCCGATCCGGCGCAGGTAGCTGTCGACGAACGGGCGGTTGGGGAGGCCGGTGAGGTCATCGTAGAACGCGAGCTGCGCGATCTGCTCCTCGGCGCGGCGCATCGCGGTCACGTCCTGGGTCGCGCCGATCAGCACGCCGCCGCGATCGGTCAGGTACAGCTCCGCGTCCTGGTGGACGAGGCGCTCGGTGCCGTCGGGCAGGCGCAGCCGGAAGTCGAGCTGATGGCCGGCGGGCGCGTGGAGCGCCGCGGCGACCCGGTCGCGATCGTCGGGATGGACGAGCGTGAGGATGTGCTCGCACGGCGGCGGGTTGGCCGGCGCGTCGGGCCAGAACACCGCGAGCGGATCGCTGGCCCACGCGAACTGCCCCTCGTGGCCGACCTGCCAGTGGACCATGCGCGCGAGGCGCTGCGCGCGGGTCAACCGGGTCGCGGTGTCCTGCGCCTCGCGGACCGCGCTCGAGGCGCGCAGCATGTAGCGCACGCGGTGCGCGAGCAGCAGCAGGTTGAGCGGCTTGGTGAGGAAGTCGGTCGCGCCCGCGGCGAACGCGCGGCGCACGGCGTCGAGGTCGTCGCTCGCGGTCATGACCATGATCGGGGTCGCGGCGCCGCTCGCGCGCTGGCGCACGCGCCGGCAGACCTCGTAGCCGTCGAGCTCGGGCATGTTGACGTCGAGCAGGATCGCGTCCGGGGTCGCGCGATCGAACTCGATCAGCGCGGCCCGGCCATCCTCGGCCTCGGTGGTCGCGAACCCGTCGGAGATCAGCGCCTCGCTCGCGAGCAGGCGCGTGGCGAAGTCGTCGTCGACGACGAGGATGCGCATCGGTTGATCAGGCATGGTCGGCCTCGGGCGTGGGGGTGCAGCGAGCGAGCTCACCGCGGACCGCGGCGGCGGCGACGGCGTGGACGTTCGCGAGCTGGGACAGGAGCGGCGGCACGTCGGCGAGCTGGTTGCGCTTGGCGAGCTGCTCGAGCCGCGCGAGCAGATCGGCGATCTGCAAGAGGCCGAGGTTGCCGCTGCCGCCCTTGAGATCGTGGGCGGCGCGCGCGAGCTGGGCCGCGTCGGCGGCGGTGGCGGCGTCGACGATCGCCTGGACCTGCGACGCGACCGGCGTCAGCGCCGCGGGGGCGGGCGGCGTGGGGGCCACCGGCGACGGCGCGATCGTCTGCCGCCGGGCCAGGACGTTGGGCGCGCGCGTCGACGGGAACCGGCGCGGCGACACGGTCGGCGGCTCCGGCGCGCGCGGCGGCGGCGGCGCCTCGGCGGCCGGCGCGACCTGGCGCACGGGCGCCGCGATCGGCGCGGTGTCGACCGACGCGCCGGCCGACACCAGCGCGACGACGTCGACGACGCGCTCGGACGCCGGCGCCAGCGCCGCGGAGTGCTGCAGCATGCCGGCGAGCTCGCTGCGCTGGAACGGCTTCGACAGGAAGTCGTCCATCCCGGCGCGGCGGCAGGCCTCGCGATCCTCCGCGGACGCGTTGGCGGTCAGCGCGATGACGATCTGGTGGTGCCGCGCGCCGACCTCGCGCGCCCGCAGCGCCCGAGTCGCCTCGAAGCCATCCATCACGGGCATCTGGCAGTCCATCAGCACCAGGGCATAACCGCCCCGTTTCAAGGCCTCGAGCGCTTGCACGCCGCTGGCGACGATGTCGCAATCGTAACCGGCCGAACGCAGGATCTCTTCGGTTACCATCTGGTTGATTTCGTTGTCTTCG
>JAIOQA010000240.1 GCA_021413675.1 Deltaproteobacteria bacterium
TGGAGGGCGTTGCGCGCGGGCACGGGACTAATCGCGCTGGACCAGGGCCAGCCGCGCCATCTCCTTGCCCACCGAGATGACCGCCAGGCCGATCGACATCACGAGGATCGCGCCGACGTAGTCGCGCTTGGCGAGGTACGCGATCGACTCGCGGAAGAAGAACATCGAGCCGCCGATGAGCGCGACCGCGAGCACCTCGAAGAAATAGTGGCGCATCAGTCGTTCCTCACATGTGCCTCGAGACCACCAGCGCCGCCATCAGGCCGAGCGCGACGGCCACGCCGAGGTAGAACCGCACGCGCGGGCGGCCGGTCGCGGCGCTGGCGCGGGTCTGGGCGAGCGCGACGACGAGCTCGCGATCGCCGGTGCGGTGCGGGCGCATGACGCCGAGGAACACCCAGAGGTAGAGCACCAGCCACAGGGCGATCACGCCGACGTCGATCATCGTGGTCATCAGCGCGACCCGGCCCGGGTACATCTGCTCGAGGTACCACTGGATCGCGCCGTCGAAGTTCGCGAACCACAAGAGCACCGCGGGGAACGCGATCGACAGCCCGAAAAGTCCCCAGTAGACGCGCTCGCGGCGCAGCCACCGCCGCGGTCGACCGCTCGCCGCCGAGGTCAGCGGGCGGGTCGAGATCGGCGCGGGCGGCTCGTGGAAGGTGGTGAAGTAGGACACGCCGAGGAGGTAGGCGACGAAGCCGAGCGCGACGATCGCGAAGCGCACCGGGCCGTAGACGTGGGTCGACGCCATCTGCGGAGACACCGCGAGCGGGACCAGGGTTGCGGCCGGAAACAGCCCGAGCAGCACGACCTCGGACCGGCGGAGCAGCCCGCCGATCAGCGCGACCAGCGGCAGGAGCGCGACCAGCGTGTGGGTGCGGCCGGCGAGCACGCCGACGAACGCCGCCGGCAGCACGACGATCGAGATCCAGACGTTGATGCCGAGAGCCAGCGCGACGACGTCGGCGAATCCGCGCCAGCGGCGGTCAGTCGCGGCAGGGGCCATGCGGAGTTGATGCTAGCACCATCCCGCGGCCGGTCGCGGCGAGGCGCGCGATTACCGGACCTCGTCCGGATCGTCGAGCACCGCGAGCTCGCGGGCGGTGCCCAGGCGCTCGAACACCGCGCGGGCCCGGGCCCGCAGGGCGGCGGCCTCGGGATAGCCGAAGCGGGCGGCGATCCGGGCGTGGGCGGCGTCGGTGCGCGCGGCCTCGAAGTCGTCGATCGGGCCGAGCAGCGCGCGCGACTCGGCGATCGCGGCCAGCGCGGTCGCGCGATCGCCGGTGCGGGCGGCGAGCTGCGCGCACAGCCGCTGGATCATGCCGGTGTCGAGCGCCGAGCCCTGCTCGCGGGCGATCGCGAGCGCCTGCTGGGCCCAGCGCGCGGCGCCAGCGAGATCGCCCTTGCCGGCGCGGATCCGCGCGGCGAACTGGAACGCCTCGGGCAGGATGCGCCGGTCGCCGACCTGCTCGGCGATCGCGATGCCCTCGTCGAGCCAGCGCTGGGCGCGGTCGAGCTCGCCGAGCTCGAGCCAGTAGCCGCCGAGGTTCGAGGCCACCAGGCCCGCGGACGTGCGCGAGCCGGTGCGCGCGCACTGCACGCGCGCGGCCTCGGTGCGCTCGATCGCGCCGGCGAGGTCGCCGATCACGCCGAGCACGACGCCGAGGTTGATGTTGGCGACCAGCTGCATGTGGATGTCGCCGAGCTCCTCGGCGATCGCCAGGTTGCGCTGGTTGCAGCGCAGCTGATCGTGGAACCGGCCGGCGCGCATGTACGCCGCGCCGAGGCGCGACAGCGCGTGCGCGAGATCGCGGCGGTGGGGCGTGCCCTCGAGTCGCGCGACCGCGCGCTCGCAGTGCGGCAGGCCGCGGTCGTTGGCGCCGAGCTGGTAGCCCAGCGTCCAGCCCAGCATGCCGTCGAGGAGCGCCGGCGTGCGCGGGTCGGCGTCGGCCCAGGGACCGACCAGCGCGAGGCCGCGCTCGAAGCGCTCGACCGCGCGGGTGCCATCGCCGCGCCGGCTGGCGACGTTGCCGAGCTTGTACCAGAGGCGCGCCGTGCGGGCGGCGCCGAGGTTGGGCTGATCGATCGCGCGCTGGTAGGCGGCCTCGGCGTCGTCGAGCGACGCGCCCTCGATCACCGCGTCGCCGAACAGCTCGGCGAGCTCGCCGTCGACCACCGGCGCGAGCGCGACCGCGCGGCGCAGCGCGCCCGCGGCCTCGCCGAACGCGAACAGCTCGAGGCAGCGGGTGCCGGCGGCGCGGTAGGCGAGGGCGGCCGCGGCCTCGTCGCCGCCGTGATCGCGGTGGTGGGCGATCGCGAGCAGGACCTCGGCGTCGTCGCTGGCGGCGGTGCGCTCGAGCCAGGCCGCGACCGCGACGTGGGCGGCGCGGCGATCGCGCGGCGCGAGCCGGCCGTAGGCGACGTCGCGGGTCACGGCCTGCGCGAACCGGTAGCGATCGTCGTCGACCATCGCGGGCGACGCCGGCGCGATCAGGCCGCGGTGCTCGAGCTCGGCGAGCGCGCCGTCGAGCTCGGCGTCGCCGAGCGGGTGGGCCAGCGCGCGCGCCACCGCCTCGCGCCAGAACCAGCGGCCGACCACCGCGGCGGCGGCGATCACCTCGCGCTCGGCCGACGGCAGGCGATCGAGCCGGGTCTGGACCACGGCCTCGACGGTCGCGGGCAAGGCGGCCGCGCTCTTGCCGCCGCGCTCGGCGGCGTCGCGGGCCAGCTCCTCGACGAAGAACGGGTTGCCGGCGGCGCGCGCGACGACCAGCGCGATCGCGTCGTCGGACGCGCTCGGCGCCAGCTGCCGGGCGAGCGCAGTGGCGTCGGCGTCGTCGAGCGGGCCGAGCGTGATGACCTCGACCCCGGGCGCCGACGGCGCGGGGCGATCGTCGTCGGCGCGCTCGAAGATCGCGACGAACACCGGGACGTCGTCGAGCCCGACCCGCAGCGACGCGATGAGATCGCGGGAGGCCTGATCGGCCCACTGCACGTCCTCGAACGCGACCGCGACCGGGCGGCGCAGCGCGCGCTGCGACAGCCAGCGCCGGGCCGCGGCCATGGCCTGATCGCGATCGGCGAAGCCGGCGGCGAGCGCGGCCGCGAACCAGTCGGGATTGGCAGAGCGCAGGAGCGCGAGCGGCGCGGTCTCGCCCAGCGGCGCGGCGGTCGCCGACAGCCAGTCGAGCTCGCGGCGCTCGGCGAGGCGCGCGGCCAGCGCGGCCTGCAGGCGCGACTTGCCGAAGCCGGCGGGCGCGCGCACGACGACGATCCGCGGCTTGCGCTCGGTGAAGCAGCGCTCGGCGAGCGCGAGCAGGCGGGCCAGCTCCCGGCCGCGGAACGTGACCGTCGGGCTGGCCGCGGGCCGCGCGTGCGACAGCACCAGCGCGCGCTCGCCGCCGACCAGGCCGCCGGGCGCGAGATCGAAGTGCGCCGCGAGCTGGCGACCGGTCGGCGGCGACACCAGCGCCTGGCCGGCGGCCGCGGCGTCGGCGAGCGCGGTCGCGGTCGCGAGGCTGTCGGTGGCGGCGAGATCTGCCGAGCCCGGGCGCAGGAGCACGCGGGTGGTGTCGAGGCCAGCGCGGCCGTCGGTCGTGCGCTCGATCAGCGCGCGGGCGGCGCGGGCGGCGCGGGCGGCGTCGTCGCCCAGCGAGGTCGGGGCGCCGAACAGGGCCGTGATCGCGAGCGCCTCGACCGCGATCGGCGTGCCGCCGAGATCGACGATCACGCGCTCGAGATCCTCGCCCGGCACCTCGAGCGGCACCAGGCGGGTGTCGCCGCCGTCGTCCTCGTCGGGCGCGAGCGCGCGATCGCGTTCGCTGCCCAGGGCAAGGCAGCGGAACACCAGCACGGTCGCGACCCGCAGCTCGGGCCGCTTCGGGCCCGGCCGCGTCACCGGCGTCGGCGCGGCGAGGGATGGCGCGCTGGTCGGGGTCGGCTCGTCGTCGACGCGCACCGCGGCGCGCAGCTCGCCGAAGCCGCCGCGCGCGGCGGTGGCCAGCGCCTCGGCCAGCCGATCCGCGGAGCCGATGCGGTGCAGGGGATCGAAGTCGAGGGCGTGGGCCAGGACCTTGTCGAGCGCCGCGCGGACCGCCGGCGACGCCGCGGTCGCCGGCAGCGGCAGCGGCTTCGGGCGCGAGCTCGCGCGCCGGGTCGCGTCGTCGAGGTTGCGGGTCGGGAACGGCACGCGCCCGGCGAGCAGCTCGTAGGCGACCACCGCCGCGCCGAAGACGTCGGAGCGCGCGTCGAACGGCTCGCCGCGCAGCACCTCGGGCGCGATGTACGCCGGCGTGCCGGCGATCAGCCGGCCGAGCGCGGGATCGGTCGTGAGCCCGGCGACGCCGAAGTCGGTGAGCACCGCGCGGTGCTCCTCGCTCACGATGTTGTCGGGCTTCACGTCGCGGTGGAGCACGCCGGCGCGGTGCGCCGCGGCCAGCGCGGAGCACAGCTGCACGACGAGATCGATCGCCCGGGCGAGCGGCACCGCGGCCTCACCGGCGGCGACCGCCCGCAGGATCTGGCGCAGGCTGTCGCCCTTGACCCGCTCCATCGTGACGAACAGCTTGTCGCCGTCCTGCGCGATGTCGTGGACGCGGCAGACGTTGGGGTGCGAGACCCGGCGCGCGAGCCGGACCTCGCTGCGCAGGCGCTGGCGATAGGCGCTGTCGGCGGCGAGCCGGGGGTGGAGGATCTTGAGCGCGACCTCGTCCTCGAGCTGGTAGTCGCGCGCGGCGTAGACCGTGCCCATGCCGCCCTTGCCCAGGAACGCCATGATCCCGTAGCGCTGCGCCAGCACGGTGCCAGGCGGCAGCCGGGCAGGGCCGCCCGGCTCGTTCGCGTCATCTGGATCCGACGGACCGCGGTCATCGTCGGCACCACCCAAGGCCATTGCCACCATCGTACACCCGTTGCGCCGCCGCACGGATGCGTGTGCTAGCGTGCGCGCCGCCCGCGGTGGCGATCCATGACCCAACCTCGATCTTCTGAGCCTGTCGTCGTCACCATCGATGGCCCCGCCGGCGCCGGCAAGTCGACCGTCGCGCGTCGTCTGGCCCGCGCGCTCGACTACCGCCTGCTCGACACCGGGGCGATCTACCGCTCGCTGGCGTTCGCCGCCCAGGGCGCGGGCGTGTCGTGGACCGACGGCCCGAAGCTGGCCGCGATCGCCGCGGCCCTCGACATCGACTTCCGGTTCGTCGGCGACGTGAACCACGTCATCCTCGCCGGCACCGATGTCAGCGCCGCGATCCGCACGCCGGAGATGTCGCAGGGCGCCTCGCAGGTGTCGGCGCACCCCGAGGTCCGCGCGGCGCTGCTCGAGCTGCAGCGGCGGCTGGGCGCGGGCGGCGGGGTCGTGGTCGAGGGCCGCGACACCGGCACGGTCGTGTTCCCCGACGCGCGCGCCAAGTTCTTCCTGACCGCCTCCGACGACGAGCGCGCGCGCCGCCGGGTCGCCGAGCTCCAGGCCGCGGGCCAGGACGTCGATCTCGAGTCGACCCTGCGCGACATCCGCGAGCGCGATGAGCGCGACGCCAGCCGGGCGATCGCGCCGATGGTCGCCGCCGACGACGCGGTGCTGTTCGACTCGTCGCAGCTCACGCTCGACGAGGTCGTCGCCGAGCTGCTGGCTGCGGTCCGCCGGCGCACGACCGGCTGATCATCCGCGAGCCGCGCGTCTAGAAGGTCCAGCCCACGCCGGCCATCGCGCCGCCGGTCGTCGGCGTGACCACCGGCAGCACGGTCTCGACCCGGTCGCGGTGACCGACGAGCGCGCCGATCGCGCCGCCGATCAGCACGCCAGGGATCGCGCCGACCACGCCCACGATGGCGCCGACTTTCAGCCGCTCGCCGGTGGTGACCGGCCCGTCGCGCTGCACGTCATCCTGGATGGTGAAGCCGATCACCGCGCCGGCCGTGAAGCCCAGGCCGGCGCCCCACGCCGCGCCTTCGAGCACGCCGCGCCCGCGGCGGACGCGCTCGACCTCCGAGGTGGTCGACGTCGCGCCCGGCGGCGCCGGGACCCGACGGACGGTGGCGCATGCCGAGGTCAGGGCGGCCAGGGTGAGGAGGGTGAGGCCCGAGGTCGTGGAGCGGAACGCCATGCGCCGTAGGAGTCGCACTGGTTCGACCTGTGACTGGATTCTTTTCACGGGAGCCCGGTGCGCCGGCCCACCAGGCCCCTCCTGCGCCGACCCCGCCCGACGCCCACTACGCCCTAATCGATTGACAAAGTGGGTCCCGGACGGTACCTCTCCGACCCTGCCGGGGGGCCTGCACCCGGCAAATCCAGTCTGAGGAGAACGTTTTTCCAATGGTCGAAACCGAAACCCATGACGACGAGAGCTTTGCCGCGCTCTTCGCCGAGAGTCTGAAGAAGGAAGAAGTCAAAGAAGGCGAGATCCTTCGCGGCACCGTGATCGCGGTCGGCAAGGACTTTGCCATCGTCGACATCGGGTACAAGTCCGAAGGCCAGGTGGCACTCGAAGAGTTCCGCGGCGCCGACGGCACCATCGAGGTCAAGCCCGGCGACATGGTCGACGTGCTCCTCGAGTCCCGCGAGAACGACGCCGGCATGTGCGTCCTCTCGAAGGAGAAGGCAGACCGGTTCAAGGTCTGGGACGAGATCTCGGCCGCGTGCGAGCGCGACGAGCTCATCGAGGGAACCATCACCGCGCGCGTGAAGGGCGGCCTGTCGGTCACCATCCGCGGTGGCGTGAAGGCGTTCCTCCCGGGGTCGCAGGTCGACCTCCGCCCGGTCCGCAACCTGGATGCGTTCCTCAGCCAGGCGTTCAAGTTCAAGGTCATCAAGTTCAACAAGAAGCGCGGCAACATCGTCCTGTCGCGCCGCGTGCTGCTCGAGAAGGAGCGCGCCGCCCTCAAGGAATCGACGCTGGAGCGCCTGAAGGAGGGCCAGGTCGTCGAGGGTATCGTCAAGAACCTCACCGAGTACGGTGCGTTCATCGACCTCGGCGGTATCGACGGTCTGCTCCACATCACGGACATGAGCTGGGGCCGGGTGAATCACCCGTCCGAGCTGTTCCAGGTCGGTGACCACGTCCGCGTGAAGGTGTTGAAGTTCAACGCCGACACCGAGCGCGTCAGCCTCGGCCTGAAGCAGATCAGCGAGGATCCGTGGAGCCGCGCTGCCGAGAAGTACATCCCGGGCACGGTCGTTCGCGGCAAGGTGGTCTCGCTCAAGGACTACGGCGCGTTCATCGAGCTCGAGGAAGGCATCGAGGGCCTGGTCCACATCTCCGAGATGTCGTGGACCCGCCGGGTCAAGCACCCGTCGAAGATGGTCGCGGTTGGTGACGTGGTCGAGGCCGTCGTGCTCGACGTCGACGTCAAGAACAACCGGATCTCGCTCGGCATGAAGCAGCTCGAGCCGAACCCGTACGAGCAGCTCACCGAGAAGTACCCGCCGGGTACGGTCGTCAAGGGCAAGGTCCGCAACATCGCCGACTTCGGTATCTTCGTGGAGATCGAAGAGGGCATCGACGGCCTGGTGCACATCAGCGACATGAGCTGGACCCAGCGCGTGAAGCACCCGTCGGAGCTCTTCCAGAAGGGCGACGATGTGGAGGCGGTGCTGCTCAACATCGACACGTCCGATGGTGAGAAGCCGAAGATCTCGCTCGGCATCAAGCAGCTCGTGCCCGACCCGTGGGATCGCATCCCCGAGGCGTTCGGCACCGGCAAGGTCGTCACCGGCAAGGTCCTCAAGGTCCTCGACTTCGGCGCCTTCGTCGAGCTCGAGAAGGGCGTCGAGGGTCTGGTCCACGTCTCGGAGATCTCCGAGGATCACGTCGAGGATCCCCGTGCGGTGCTGACCCCCGGCCAGGAGGTTCAGGTCATGATCCTCCACGCCGACGGCGCCGAGCGGAAGATCGCGCTGTCGATCAAGGGCGCGGCGCGCGCCAAGGACTCGGCCGAGGCGCAGGGCTACAGCGCGGCCAACGCGGGCGGCGCCACCCTGGGCGACGTCATGCGCGGCAAGCTGGGCAAGCTCAAGTCGACCGAGAAGGCGGACTGAGCACGTAGCGAACGCGGCCTGCGGCAACGCAGGACGTGAGGGAACGGCCCGGATTCGTCCGGGCCGTGTTCATTTTCGGCGACGCACCACGCGCGAGGCGCTCGATCGATGCGAGCGCACCCGCGACGGTGTTGCATGCACCGTTGCGGTCCGCGCGATCGCGGCGGCGTGTGCGTCGAGATCCGGGGACGTGCGCGCGGTGGGCGCTGGTACGACCGTTGCTGAAGCGTCGCGCCATGCAAACCATCACCGTTCGAATCGTCTCTGTGCTCCTCCTCGCCTTGCTCGCCGTCGGCTGCAGCAAGGGCGCCAGCGCCGCGCTCTCGAAGTACCCCGGCACCGACGACGGCGCGCGCCAGCTGGTCACCGACCTGCGCACCGCCGACGACGCCGCCGCGCTGACCCAGGCGCTCAAGCCGACCAGCGCCGACTACGCCGCGCTGTTCGACGGCGACGCCGCGGCCAAGGCCGAGGAGGGCTACGCGTCGCTCTGGGCCGACGCCAAGACCGTCATCGGCGCCGACCCGGCGAACACCGAGGTGCTGATCATGAAGGCCACCACCGACGACCTCAAGGCGTGGACGCCGCAGGCCGACGCCGACTTCCCCGGCGGCTACGAGCGCGCGGCGAAGACCTTCAAGAGCGGCCTCACCGTGTACCGCTGGAAGTACGTCAAGCCGGGCGAGACCATGGGCATGGCGTTCGACGGCCTGGTGTTCGTCAACGGCCACTGGGCGTGGTTCCCCAAGCCGTGGCGCGCGCTGGGCGCGTGATAGTGTCGGGGGAGTGATCGCGGGAGCTATCCGAGGGGGTGACGCGTGATCCGCTGGCTGCGTCTCGCGGCCACGGCGACCGTGGTGATCACGATGATCAGCCTGGGCGTGGTCGTCGGGTTGTTCCTGGTCGCCAACAGCGGCTGGGTGCCGGTGACGGTGCCGCCGTGGCTGACGGATCTGTTCGGCGACAAGCCCCGCGACGTGTGGTTGCCGGCGCTCATCGCCGGCTGGCTCACGACCGTGATCCTCCTCGGCGTGGGGCTCATCTGGAGCATGTACTACGTGTGGCGACGCCGGCAGTACGAGGCGCTGATCGTGCGCCTCGAGCGCGAGCTGGCGCGGCTGCGCAACCTGCCGTTCACCGATCCGGCGCCGCTCGAGGATCTGCCCGAGCACCCCGATCCCAACGCCGCCCGGATCCTCGCGTCGCTCGCCGCCGGTGATGACGACGACGACCTGAGCGCGGGAGGCTGAGATGGGCGCCGCGCTGGTCGTCGTGCTCATCGCCCTCGGCGCGCTCGCCGTGGGCATCCTGGTCGGGCGCTACTACGTGCCTGACGATCGGCTGCTGCGCCGCGCGGCCCGCCACAGCCGCGCGTACATGCGCGCGCTCAACCACCACATCGCGCGCGATCACGACACCGTGATCGAGGAGCTCAAGCGGGTCGTCGAGGAGAACGTCGAGGACTCGGAGCCGTACTTCGCGCTGGCCGCGCTGTTCCGCAGCCGCGGCGAGCACGAGCGCGCGGTGCGCGTGCACCAGGCGCTGGTCGTGCGCGAGGGCGGCACCAAGAAGCTGCGCATGCGCGCGCGCTACGAGCTCGCGCTCGACTTCCGCGCCGCCGGCATGCCGCGGCGCGCGACCCGCGGCATGGAAGAAGTCCTGATCGAGGAGCCGCGCCACGAGGGTGCGCTGCGCGCGCTGTGCGGCCTCTACGAGGAGCAGGGCCGGTTCGCCGAGGCCGCGCAGGCCTGGCAGCGGCTCGCCAAGCTCGGCGACGGCAAGTCGACCGGCCGCGAGCATCACCTCTGGATCGCCGCCGCGCAGCGCGCGATCGGCGGCGGCGATCTCGACAGCGCCAAGCGGCTGCTCAAGGACGCGCGCAAGGCTCGCGGCGAGGAGTCAGCGCACTTCTACGCGGCCGCCGCCGAGCTCGCGGCCGCGCGCGGCAACCCCAAGGGCGCGAGCACGCGCCTGCGCCAGGCCCTGGGCAAGGCACCCGAGCTGGCGCGCTTCCTGGTGCCGGGCCTGGTCGCCGCCGAGCGCCAGGATCTCGAGCGCAAGGGCGGGGCGCCGGCGAGCGACGACCTCGACGACGCGTCCGCGAGTGACGGCGCGCCGGCGCTCGCCTTGCCCGCGGCCGAGCCGATCAAGCAGCTCGGCACCGGCGCGGGTCCCGCGCCCGAGGTCGCGATCGCGGATCTCGATCGCACCGCCGCCGAGCGCGCCGCGGACATCCTCACGACCGTCGATCACGAGCTCGGCGGCAACCCGCACCTGCGGCTCGCGGCTGCCGAGCTGCGCGCGCTCGCGGATCCCGCTGGCGCGCTCACCGCGTACCGCGCGCTCGCCGCCGACTTCCCCGAGCTGTTGCCGGCGCGGGTCGCCGCGGCGCGCCTCGCGCTCGCGTCCAGCGATGGCGAGGCGATCGCCAGCGAGCTGCGCGCGCTGGCCGGCCACGGCGGCGCGCTGACCTGGGCGTTCGACGGCACGTGGCGGTGCGGCGGCTGCGCGCACCGCAGCCCGCAGTTCTTCTGGCGCTGCCCGCAGTGCCGGCGCTGGGGCGCGGTCCGGCTCGATGTCGGCCGCGACGCGCAGCGGCCCGCGCCGCCGGCGCCGCGCGAGCGCCGCCAGCTGCCGCGCGTCTCGATCGATCAGACCGCGGCCAGCGCGCTGCTCGGCGACGCCGCCACCGAGGCGCTGCCCGCACCGACGCTCGAGCACGGCCTCACCGATCTCGAGCTCGCGCGCGCCGGCGCGCGGCCGTCGCTCCTGTCGCGCGTCGGCGGCTGGATCAAGAAGCCGTTCGGCAAGCGCGCCGCGCGCGACGACGACTGACTGGCCGGGCGATTCGCGCTGGCGATTCGCGTGGCCGTCCCACGCGCCCACCTGCCGTCGCGAGGTTGCGCGCGGCACACGGCCTGCAATCTCGCGGCGCATGATGAAGCGACGCTGGATGCCGGGTGCGATCGCGATCGGCGTGGCCCTCGCCGACGCAGGCTGTCTCGACGCCGGGGACCCGACCGAGACGACCGACACTGTCGAGTTCGCGATCGGGGTGGCCGAGACCTCGGTGCCGATGTACTTCGCCAACCCGGACGCGGTGAAGGGCGGCACGGTGCTCGAGACCACCCACGACCTGTGGGCCGCGGGCATGACCCTGCGCGTCGACACCTGCACCGACCGCCTCGGCTACGGTGGCGACTCGACGGTCGACATCGGATACCTCCGCTTCGGCACCTGGACGCCGCTGCGCACCGTGACCGACTGCGCGCCGGGGGCGTGCGGGGCCGGCCACGATGACGTCTGCGCCAGCTTCACCGCGCCGTTCCCGATGACGGTGGTGACGCGGACGCGCGCCACGCACCCGCTGGGCGGCGCCGGCTCGGTGGACTATCGCTCGAGCGTCGCGCCGCTCGACGCCAACGGCATGCTGACCGATGTCTACACGACCTTCGGGTCCCAGCCGACGACGGGCGTGCTGCGGGCGTTCGCGCAGGGGACCGGGTTCACGAACCTCGACGGCAACACCAGGCACATCCAGGGCGTGGTCCGGCTGCCGCGGGACGTGGGCTTCCCGTGGGACTTCGTGCTGTCGACGAGCTGGCACGGCGAGCTCGACTTCGCGCGCATCGACTCGCGTCGGCCGGGCGACGCGAATCGCTTTGGCGCGACGGCGGCCGATCCGGCCCGGGACCGGACGCTCCTGACGACGTCGTTCCCCGGGATCGGCGACCCGACCGCCGAGCACGCCGGTGGGCTCGCGCGCGCCGGGCAGTTCCTGTTCGTCCCGGTCGAGCCGCGCCAGAGCGGCGCGCACGACCACTCCGAGGTGGTCGTCTTCGATCTCGGCGGCGAGACGCCGGACCGGCTCTACAGCATCCCGCGAACCGGCGACGGCGCCAGCGCGGTCGGGGTCGCGAAGCTCGGGCACAACGCCGCCATCCCGTTCTTTCGGGACCGCCAGGTGTTGGTGGTCGGCGGCGATAGCGCCGCGACGCTCGACTTCTACGTCAAGCCGATGACGCCGCGGGAGTTCTCGGACGTCGCGGAGAACACCCAGCGCCCCTGGGAGCGCGTGATGCACTGGCGCACCGCGGTCGATACTCGCTACACCACGATGGCGAACAACAACACGACGTGGACGCTCAACGGCGAGGGCAACGGGTACCAGAACCTCGCGCTGCTCGCCCAGGTCGACGGGGCGCTCTACCTCCTCGGCCTGAACGATCACGTCGCCGATCTGTGGCGCGTGCGCGGGCAGGGCGAGCAGGTGCGGCAAGCCAGCGGTGTGTGGGTCGCGTGCCCGACGTTCTTGTGTCTCGAGAAGGCCGACTCGAAGACCGTCGCGCCGGCGCCCGGCTCCGGGACCTGGTTTCGCTACGGCGGCGATGCGTACGTCGTCGCGACCGGCTTCACCCTGACCGACAAGCTGATCATGTACGAGACCGACAACAACCCGTTCCAGGGGCTCGTGAAGCTGAGCGAGCTCTGAGCGCGGCGCGCCGCCGCAGGCATCTCGCGGCCGGTAACCTGCGCGTCGACGGGAGAGCTGTGACACAGTGCGCGCATGCGACCCGAGCGCGCGCACACGGTAGCGGCGAGCTCGGCGATCGGGCTGCTCGCCTACGCGCGCGCGCGCGCGATCGCCCTCGACGGCGTGCTCGAGGGCGCTGGCTTGACGGCGGCGGCGCTCGCCGGCGCCGAGGCGCGGATCTCGCGCGCCGCCCACGACCGGCTGTGGGCGCTGCTGGTGCAGGCGTCGGGCGATCCGGATTTCGGGCTGCACGTCGCCGAGCACATGACGCTCGAGACGTTCGGCGTCGTCGGCCATCTGGTCGCGCGCTCGCTGACGTTCGGCCAGGCGCTCGATCGGGTGGTCGCGTACTCGCGCACCCTGCACGACGCTGCCCGGGTCGAGCTCGAGCACATCGGCGATCGGCTCACGGTCTATCCCAGCTGCCGCGGCCTCACCCACGAGGTCCCGCGGCACGTCGCGGAGTGCGCGGCCGCGTCGGTGGTCGTGCTCGGCCGGCTGGTCACGCGCACGCCGTTGCGGCCGCTCGCGGTGCGCTTCCGCCACGCCGCGCCCGCGGCGATCACCGAGCACACGCGGATCTTCCAGGTCGCGCCGACGTTCGGCGCGCCCGAGACCGAGGTCCACCTGCCGCGCGCCTGCGCCAACCTCGCCATCCCGGACGCGCCGGGCGCGGGCACGTACCTCGACGGCTACGCCCGCGCGGTGATCGCGGCGCTGCCGCCCGACGACGACCTGGTCGCCGCGATCGAGCGCCTGGTCGCGACCTCGATCGCCCGCGGCATCCCCGACCTCGAGGCGATCGCGGTCCACATGGCGATGACCACGCGCGCGCTGCAGCGCCGCCTCGCCGAGCTCGAGACCAGCTATCCGGTCGTGGTCGATCGCGTGCGCCAGCGCTACGCCGAGCGCTACCTGGCCGACGATCGGCTGCCGCTCGCCGACGTCGCGTTCCTGGTCGGCTACGCCGAGGTCGGCAACTTCCTCCGCGCGTTCCGGCGCTGGACCGGCGAGACCCCGGCCGCCTACCGCGCCGCGCGCGCCGCCGCGTGACTCAGGCGGCCGGGGGCGCCTTGGGGCCGAGCAGGTCCTCCAGGAAGAACGCCGCCAGGTCGGCGCGGCCGGTCAGGCCCGACTTCTTGTAGATCGCGCGCGCCTGCTGCCGCACCGTGGCCTCGCTCACGTCGCGGACCTCGGCGACCTCCTTGTGGCTCAGGCCCTTGAGCAGGAGCAGCGCGATCTCCTTCTCCGCCGGCGACAGGCCCCAGCGCTCGAGCTGGCGATCGATCGCCGCGCCCAGCCCGGCGATCAGGTCGTGGGCCTCGCCGCGCCAGCGCTCCGCGTCGCGGCGCGAGGCCTCCAGGCGCTCGGCGAGGTCGTCGGCGCGCAGCGCCAGATCGCCCGCGCGCTGCGCCAGGTCGTCGTTCAGCTGCGACAGATCGTCGTTGCGCCGGGCCAGCGCCCGCGACTCGTGCACCAGGCTGCGGTAGCGCGCGGCCATCCACACGAACCCGCCGAGCCCGACCGCGACCGTGCCGCCCTCGATCAGCGCGTGGCGCATGGTCGTGCCCTCGCCGACATCGGCGGCGAGATCGATCGCGGCCAGCACCGCGACCAGCCCGAACACCGCGGCCAGGCCCGCCGCGAGCGCGCGGGCGCGTCTGTCATCCGTGGCGTTCATCGGCGGTAACTCGCTGGATCTGCGCGGACATCACATCCGTAGGATGGACCGCGAGGCGGTCGCGACGCATCTCTCGAGGGCAACCTCGACGGAGAATCGCCATGCTTCCGCTTCATCCCAAGCTCGTTCATCTTCCGATCGCTCTTGCAGCATTGATGCCGCTGGTGTCCGCCGGGTTGCTGATCGCCTGGTGGCGGGGTGCGCTCTCTCGCCGCACCTGGGTGATCGCGATCGCGCTGCAGGCGATCCTGGTCGTCAGCGGCCTGGCCGCGATCAAGACCGGCGGCCAGGACGAGGAGCGGGTCGAGCGGGTCGTGCCCGAGGCCGCGATCGAGGCCCACGAGGAGGCCGCCGAGGCCATGATCTGGGTCGCCGCGGGTGTGCTGCTGCTAGCGGCGGCGGCGATGGTGCCGCGCGAGCGCGCGGGCCAGCTGGTGGCCGCGGTCACGGTCGCGGGCACGGTCGCGGTGCTCGGGCTGGGCATCCGCGCCGGCGATGCCGGCGGCCGGCTCGTCTACCAGCACGGCGCGGCCTCGGTGTACGCGCCGGCGGCAGCGCCGGGCGCACCGCCGGGCGCCCCGACGCCCGCCCGGGCCGACGATGACGACGACTGATCGCGCATCCGCGCGCCGACCGAACCACTTGCGAAGGATCCCGCCATGCCTCCTGTCTCGCCATCTCCCGCGCCGCGCTCTCTCACCACCGCCATCGCGATCACGACCGCGGCGATCACCGTCGCGGTGGTCGTCACGATCGCGGCCGTCGGCGGCTACCTCCACCCCCGCGCCGCGCCGGTCGCTGACGAGGTGACCGCGCCGACCACCGTCCCCGCGGTGGCACCGCCCGCGGCCTCGCCCGCGCCGCCGCCCGCGGCACCGACCGTGCTCGTGCCCATCCAGCCCATCCCGGCGGCGCCGCCCAGCCCGCTGGTCCCCGTCGACGAGCCATCGCTGGCCTACGCCGACGATCCACCGCGCACCGCGCACCACGAGGAGCGAGACGATGACGACGACGACGACCGCGAGCACCACGACCGCGACGACGACTGACCGTCCGTCCGAGCCGCGCCGCGCGAAGCAGGCGCCGCGCATCGGCCTGTCGGCGCAGGAGTGGCGCCTGTACCTGCTGAGCGGCCTGGCCGCGGTCTACACCGCGGCGTGGCTCGCGCTGGCGGCGGGCGTCGACCCCGCGCCGGTCGCATCGGCGCCCGGCGACGCGCCCGCGGTTGCGCCGGGGCCCGCGACCGTCTGGATCGATCAGCTGCCGCCGGCGGCCCGTCCGGTGGTCGTGCTGCCGCCGGGCTGGATGCTGGCGTCGCCGTCGACGACCGTCACGACCGTGCGCGCCGCGATCCCCGCGACGCGCGCCACCCCGACCCCGCGGCGCGTGCGCGTCCGCACCCGGAGCTCGTGATGCACACCTTCCGCGCCATGAACACCGACGTCGCGGTGATCGCGCCGGGCCGCTCCGACCGCGCGCTCGCGCCGCTCGCCGCCGAGATCGCCGCGCTGTTCGCGGCCAGCGAGCGGCGCTTCAGCCGGTTCGATCCCGACAGCGAGCTGTCGCGCCTGAACCGCGCGACCGCGCCGATGGCGGTGTCGCGCGAGCTGTTCCTTGCGGTGCGGCGCGCGCGCTCGTACGCGATCGCGACCCACGGCCTGTTCGACCCCGGCGTCGGCGCGGCGCTGATCGCCAGCGGCTACGATCGGTCGTTCGCGCCGGGCGCGCTCGATCGGCCCACCGCCGGGGCCGCGGCACCCGCGAGCGTGCTCCAGCTCGAGCTCGACGCCGCGACCCGCACGGTCGTGCGGCCGCCCGGCGTGACGATCGATCTCGGCGGCATGGCCAAGGGCCTGACCGTCGATCGGGCCGCGGCCCTGGGCACCGGCGCGTTCGCCGTCGACGCCGGCGGCGACGCGATGCTGCGCGGCGACGGCCCCGATGGCGACGGCTGGATCGTCGACGTCGAGGACCCGCGCGATCCCGCACGCGTGATCGCGAGCCTGCGGGTGCGCGATCGCGCGGTCGCGACCAGCGCGCCGAACCGGCGCTGGTGGCGGGTCGGCGGGGCGATCGCGCACCACCTGATCGATCCGCGGACCGGCCGGGCCGCGGCGTCCGACCTGCTGCAGGCGACGGTCGTGGCGCCGACCGCCGAGCTCGCCGACGTGCTGGCCAAGACCGCGTTCCTGCTCGGCGCCCGCGCCGCGACCCGCTTCCTCGACGGTCGCGTCGGGCTGGGCGCGGTGCTCGTCGATCGCGGCGGCGGCGTGGCGCTGGTCGGCGAGGTGGAGCTCGTGACGGATGTCGGCTGCGAGGTGGCCGATGCGTAAGGCGGTCGCGATCGGGGTGATCGCCGCGCTGGTCGCGCTGGTGCTCGCCGATGCGCTCGCGGCGCGCGCCGGCGTGGTCGCGGGCGCGATCCCGCGGACCGACGGCCCGTGGCTGTGGGTCGCGTCGCGGGCGGCGGCGGTCGCGGCGTTCGTGGCGCTGACCTTCGAGGTCGCGTTCGGCCTCGCGGTCTCGACCGGCGCAGGCGATGGCTGGGTCGGGCGGGCGCGCGCGGTCGACATCCACGGCTGGCTGTCGACCGTGACGCTCGTGCTGATCGCCGGCCACGCGCTCGCGCTCCTGGGCGACGGCGCGGTGCGCTTCGACGCGCTCGACGCGGTCGTGCCGTTCGCGGCGCGCTACCGTCCGGTCGCGGTCGCCGCTGGCGTGCTCGCGGCCTGGCTCGCGGTCGCGGTGCACCTGAGCTTCGGGCTGCGCAAGCGGATCGGCCCGCGCTGGTGGCGCCGCCTGCACCACGCGACCTTCGCGCTGTTCGCGCTCGCGGTCGCCCACGGCCTGGCCGCGGGCAGCGACGGTGATCGCCCGTGGATGCGCGGGCTCTACCTCGGCGCGGTCGCGCTGGTCGGCGGGCTCACGCTCGCGCGGCTCGCGCCGCTGATGAAGCGCGGCTGGCCCGCACGACCTTGAGCAGCTCGAACCACGCGGTGCCCAGCGCCGTCGCGCCCAGGCAGATCGCGACATCGATCGGGTGGAGCACGTCGAAGCGGAACAGCGCGCGCGCCGCGGGCACGTACAGCGCGATCGCGAGGAACGCCAGCGCGCCGCCGCCGACCCACCACAGGGCCGGGTTCTTCGGGCCGCGGCCCAGCGCCGAGCCGTGCCAGGTGCGGTTGCTGATGATGAGGCCGAGGTTGGCGAGGATGAGGATCGTGAAGGTGAACGCGCGGGCCTCCGCGTCGCCGCGCCCGCCGTAGTGGGCGATCGCGAACGCCCCGAGCAGGATCGCGGTCACGCTCGCGCCCAGCGACAGGCTGATGAGCAGCAGCTGCCGCCCGAAAAGCCGCGCCGCGGCGGGGCGGGGCGGGCGCTTCATGACGCCAGCCTCGTCGGGCTCGGCCTCGAACACGATCGAGCACGCCGGATCGATCACGAGGTGCAGGAACGCGATGTGGATCGGCATGAGCACGAGCGGCCAGCCGACCAGGATCGGGACCACCGTGAGCGCGAGCACCGGCAGGTGGATCGCGAGGATGTAGGCCAGCGCCTTCTGCAGGTTGTCGTAGATCCGCCGGCCGGTCCGCACTGCGGTGACCAGCGACGCGAAGTCGTCGTCGAGCAGCACCAGCTGCGCGGCCTCGCGCGCGACGTCGGTGCCGCGCCCGCCCATCGCGATGCCGATCGTCGCGGCCTTGAGCGCCGGGGCGTCGTTGACGCCGTCGCCGGTCATCGCGACGATCTCGCCCTGGGCCTTGAGCGCCTGGACGATGCGCAGCTTCTGCTCGGGCATGATGCGCGCGAAGATGCCGATGCCATCGATGCGCGCGGCCAGCGCCGCGTCGTCGAGGGTCGCCAGCTCGGCGCCGGTCATGAGCGGCGCGTCGCCCAGGCCGACCTGGCGCGCGATGCTCTGCGCGGTCGCGGGGTAGTCGCCGGTGATGATCACCACGCGGATGCCGGCTTCGCGGCACTCGGCGATCGCCGCGGGCACGGTCGCGCGCACCGGATCGGCGAGCCCGACCAGGCCGACGAACGTGAGCGCCAGCTCGGTCGGATCGTCGGGCACCTCCTCGTCGGGCGCGAGCGCGCCGCGCGCGACGGCGAGCACCCGCAGGCCGTCGCCAGCCATCGTCTCGGCAGCGCCGGTGATCGCCGCCGCTGCCGCCGCGTCGACCCGACACGCGCGCGCGACCGCCTCGGGCGCGCCCTTGCAGGCGACCACGATCGCGCCGTCGTCGCCGCGCCAGATCTGGATCACCGTGAGCCGCTCGCGGCTGATCGGATACTCGCGGACCAGGGTCCAGCTCGGGTGCAGGTGCTCGGTGCCGGCGAGGTGGGCGTGGGCGAGCTGGGTGAACGCGACCTCCATCGGATCGAAGGGATCCTTGCGGCTGGCCAGGACCGCGTACTCGACGATCGCGTGGACCTCCTCGGGCAGGAGATCGCGATCGAGCCGCGCGACCTCGAAGCGCACGCCGTCGGCCTCGAGCCGGCTCACGGTCATGCGGTTCTCGGTGAGCGTGCCGGTCTTGTCGACGCACAGGACCGTCACCGAGCCCAGCGCCTCGACCGCCGGGATGCGGCGGGTGAGCACCCGGCGGCGCGACAGCCGCCACGCGCCCAGCGCGAGGAAGATCGTGACGACCACCGGGAACTCGTTGGGCAGGATCGCCATCGCCAGGGTCAGGCCGGCGAGGATCCCGCCCAGCCAGTCGTGGCGGGTGAGGCCGTAGACCACGACCACCGCGATCGACAGCGCGCCGGCGACCAGCGCCAGCTTCCAGACCAGGGCCTGGGTCTCGCGCTGCAGGCGGGTGTCCTCGGTGGCGGTCGCGCCCAGCACCGTGCCGATCCGGCCCATCTCGGTCGCGGCGCCGGTCGCGGTGACCTCGGCGAGCGCGGTGCCCTGCACGACCAGCGTGCCGGCGAACACGAACGGCTGGCCCTCGCCGCCGGGGCGCGCGGCGGGCGGGGCGAGGCCGGGCTCGATCACGCCCTTGCCGACCGCGACCGACTCGCCGGTCAGCAGCGACTCGTCGATCGTGCAGTGGCTGGTCGCGAGGATGCGCGCGTCGGCGGCGACGCGATCGCCCTCGCTGATCACCAGGATGTCGCCGCGCACGACCTCGCGGCCGGCGATGCGGCGCTGCGCGCCCTCGCGGATCACCAGCGCGCGCGGGCTGGCGAGCTCGCGCAGCGCCTCGACCGCGCGCTCGGTCTTGCGCTCCTGGTACAGCGTGATGGCGACGATCAGGCCCACGAAGCCGACCAGCATCAGCGCCTCTTCGCGGTCGCCGAGGACGAAGTAGATCGCGCCGCAGCCGATGAGCAGCGCCGTCATCGGCTCGCGCACGACGTCGCGCAGCCCGTGCCAGAACGTGCGGCGGTGCGCGGTCGGCAGCTCGTTGGGGCCGTCGGCCGCGAGCCGGGCGGCGGCGCCCGCGTGGGTCAGGCCGGTGACGGTGGTGATGTCGAGCATGCGTCTCTGTGGAGATGTAAGTCTCGTGCCAGCTGTGCGGCCGATTCTGCGTCAGACGCCCGCACGAGGTGCGTTCCGCGCGGGTCGCGCGCAGCCGCTGCGCGGTCATCGATCGTCACGACGGTCAGACCGCGCCCAGCACGACCAGCACCAGCTCGGCGGCCCCGCCCGCGGTCACCGCACGTGGATCCAGGCGAGGTGGCCCGGTCCGAGCCCGTGGACGAGGTGCTGGCCCTCGGTGACCAGCGCAGCGAACACCTGCGCGTCCTGGCCCAGCGGCAGCGCGCCGCGGCCGCCGTCGCGCGCCGCGACCAGGCACCAGCGCCCGCGCCGGTCGGCGGCGCTGAACCGCCGCAGGCCCGTCCCTGGCGAGGGCTGGTCGGCCCGCAGCCAGACCTGCAAGGCGCGCGCGTCGTCGGCGACCGAGGGGTTGGTCGCGCGGTGGTCGCTGCCGCGGGGCAGCGCGCCGCGATGGACCTCGCCGGCGGTCACGACCTCGGCCCGCCCGGTCGCGTCGGCGCAGGTCACGACGCCCGCGAGCACCAGCGTGATCGCGAGGACGTCGTCGCGCGTGCCGCGGGCCAGGCTCGCACCCGGATCGAGGCGGAGCTCGTCGATCCGGACCAGCGGCGCGAACGCCGCGGCCAGCAGATCGGCGCGGTCGTCGCCGGCGAACGTCGCCCAGCGATCGAACGCCCGCTCGCGGGTGTGGCGGCGCTCGTCGCTGCGGCGGGGTGTGATCATCGCAGCCCGACCGTGGGCCCTTAGAGCCCCATGCCGCTCTGGCCGCCGCGGATGCCCACGCCGACGCCCGCGGTCTGGGGCGCGCTCTGCACCACGACCATGGCCTCGGTGGTCAGCATCAAGGACGCCACCGACGCGGCGTTCTGCAGCGCGACGCGCACGACCTTGGTCGGATCGATCACGCCGGCGGCGACCAGATCCTCGTAGACCCCGGTCGCGGCGTTGTAGCCGAACGGCCCGGTCCCGGCCTGGACCCGCGCGGCGACGACGGCGCCTTCCTCGCCGGCGTTGACCGCGATCTGCCGGAGCGGCTCCTCGAGCGCGCGCCGCACGATCTGGACGCCGAGGCGCTGATCGCCGGTCAGCACCAGCGCGTCGAGCGCCGCGGCCGCGCGCACCAGCGCGACGCCGCCGCCCGCGACGATGCCCTCCTGGACCGCGGCCCGGGTCGCGTGCAGCGCGTCCTCGACGCGCGCCTGCCGCTCCTTGAGCTCGGGCTCGGTCGCCGCGCCCAGCTTGAGCACGGCCACGCCGCCGACCAGCTTGGCCAGGCGCGCCTGGAGCTGATCGCGATCGTGATCCTCGGTGGTGTGCTCGAGCCGACCGCGGATCGCGTTGGCGCGGAGCGTGATCGCCTCGTGAGTGCCGGCGCCGTCGACGATCGTCGTGTCGTCCTTGGTGATCGTGATCGTCCGCGCGCGCCCGAGCTCGGCCAGCGTGGTCTTGACCAGCAGATCGCCGCGGTCGGCGGTGATCGCCTGCGCGCCGGTGATCGCCGCGAGGTCCTCGATCGAGTCGCGGCGGCGCTCGCCGAAGCCCGGCGCCTTGACCGCGCAGACCTTGAGCGCGCCGCGCAGCTTGTTGACGACCAGGGTCGCGAGCGCCTCGCCCTCGACGTCCTCGGCGATGATCAGCAGCGGCTTGCCCGACTGCGCGACCAGCTCCAGCAGCGGCAGCAGGTCGGCGAGCTTGGCGATCCGCAGCTCGTGCAGGAGCACGTACGGCTCGTCGAGCACGACCGTCATCTTCTCGGCGTCGGTGACGAAGTACGCCGACAGGTAGCCGCGATCGAACTGCATGCCCTCGACGACGTCGAGGGTGGTCTCCATGCCGCGGGCCTCCTCGACCGTGATCACGCCGTCCTTGCCGACCTTGGCCATCGCCCGCGCCAGCAGATCGCCGATCGCCTGATCGCCGTTGGCGCTGATCGATCCGATCTGCGCGATCTCGGTCTGGCTGCGGATCGGCGTCGACTGGCGCGCGAGATCCGCGACCACGACCTCGACCGCGGCGTCGATGCCGCGCTTGAGCTCCATCGGATCGAGCCCGGCGGCGAGCAGGCGCCCGCCCTCGGTGAAGATCGCCTGGGCCAGCACGGTCGCGGTGGTCGTGCCGTCGCCGGCGACCTCCGCGGTCTTGGCCGCGACCTCCTTGACCATCTGCGCGCCGAGGTTGGCGAAGTGGTTCTCGAGCTCGATCTCCTTGGCGACGGTGACGCCGTCCTTGGTGATCGTCGGGGCGCCCCAGGCCTTGTCGATGACGACGTTCTTGCCGCGCGGGCCGAGCGTGACCTTGACGGCGTTGGCGAGCGTGTCGAGCCCGCGCGCGAGCTGGGTCCGCGCCGATTCGTGAAACAGGAAATCCTTGGCTGCCATGCCCCGGCCCTCTGCACCCGTCGCGCCACCGGGCGCCGCGTATGAATCCGGCCGCCTGCGTCGACGGACGCGCACGAAGGCCGCGGCGATCCCATCAAAGTGACGTACCCTGTCGCTCACAATGAGCGGATCGTGATGCGCGCCCACGATCTCAGCCTCGACGAGCTGCTCGAGCTGGATCCCGACGGCGGTGTCATCCGCTTCGCGGGCCAGCGCGCGCTGCTCATCGACGCGGTGGCGATGGGCCTGTTGCGCAAGTACCTGGTCGAGAACTTCGGGCTGACCGCGGCGCGCACGGTGCTCACGCAGTTCGGGTTCGCGCACGGGTGGCGCATGGCCGACGCGCTCGCCTCGACGTTCACGTGGGCGAGCGACGAGGAGTGGCGCAAGGCCGGGACCCGCATGCCGACGCTCGAGGGCCTGTTTCGCGTCGAGCCCGGCGGCGGGCCGCTGTCCAAGGCGGGCGCGATGCTGGTCGGATCGTACGAGGCCGAGCAGCACCTGCTGCATTTCGGGCGCGCCGAGGTGCCGGTGTGCTGGACGATCGCGGGCCTCATCAGCGGCTACCTCAGCCGGGTCGCGGGCACCGAGACCTTCGTGCTCGAGAGCCGCTGCCTCGGCAAGGGCGACGCCGCCTGCCAGGTGCTCGCGCGGTCGCGCGAGGCGTGGGGCGAGGAGCGCGCCGACGAGCTGCGCTTCTACGAGCCCAGCCGGCTCGCCGACTGCCTCGACGTGTCGCTCGCGCGGGTGACCGAGACGCTCAAGGCCGCCGAGCGCAAGCTGCGCGGCCACCAGCGCGCGCTGGTCCGGGTCGCGCGGGTCGCCAGCACCGACGCGCCGCTCGGCATCGTCGCGATCAGCGCGGCGATGCGGCAGGTCGTCGATCTCGCGCAGCGGGTCGCGAAGGTCGACTCGACCGTGCTCATCACCGGCGAGAGCGGCGCGGGCAAGGAGCGGATCGCGCGGCTCCTGCACGACGAGTCGACGCGCGCGGCCGGGCCGTTCATCGCGGTCAACTGCGGCGCGATCGCCGAGACCCTGCTCGAGAGCGAGCTGTTCGGCCACGCGAAGGGCGCGTTCACCGGCGCGACCCAGGATCGCCCCGGGCTGTTCGAGGCCGCCAGCGGCGGCACGCTGCTCCTCGACGAGGTCGGCGAGGTCTCGCCGGGGATGCAGGTCAAGCTCCTGCGCGCGCTGCAGGAGCGCGAGGTCCGCCGGGTCGGCGAGAACACCAGCCGCAAGATCGACGTGCGCGTGGTCGCCGCGACCAACCGCGATCTCGCCCAGGGCGTCGCCGGCGGCGCGTTCCGGCAGGATCTCTACTACCGGCTCAAGGTCGTCGAGCTGCACGTGCCGCCGCTGCGCGCGCGCAAGGACGACATCCTCGCGCTCGCCCGCGTGTTGCTCGCCGAGGCCGCGGTGCGCCTGCGCCGGCCGATCGCGGGCATGGTGCCGGCGGTCGCCGATCAGCTGGTGCGCTACGCGTGGCCGGGCAACGTGCGCGAGCTCGAGAACGCGATGGAGCGGGCGGTCGCGCTGGCCCGCGGCACCCGGGTCGAGCTCGACGATCTGCCCGAGGAGATCCGCCAGGCGTTCCCGGCGCCGATCGCGACCCGCGGCGCGGTGCAGCCGCTCGCGGCGATCGAGCGCGACTACATCCTCGCGGCGCTGGCGCAGAACGGCGGCAACCAGACCCAGACCGCGGCCCAGCTCGGCATCGGCTCGGCCACGCTCTACCGCAAGCTCAAGCAGTTCGCGGCGGCGGCGGGGCGTCCGCGAGCGCCGCGGTCCCGCCGTGCACCAGCGCGGTGAGCGTGCGGAGGAACTCGGGCTCGGCGAGGCGCGCCGGATCCTCGTCGATGATCCGGGCGATCACGCCCTCGATCGCGGCGCACACCAGCTCGGCCTGCCGGACCGCGGCGAGGTCAGGCTCGCGATCGCCGGCGAGCAGGCGCGCGATCGTCCGCGCGCCCCGCGCCGAGGCGGTCCGCACCAGCGGGCGCTCGTCGGTGCCGGCGAGGGCAGGGCGTAGCGCCCGCGACACCGGCGCGCGCGCGACCTTGACCGCGACGAACGCGCGGATCACGTGGGCGATCGCGTCGGGCAGCGGCGCGCCGCGGACCTCGGCGGCCGCGGCCTCGACCGCGTCGATGGCGATCGCGAGGTGGTCGGCGAGCAGGCCCATGATCAGCGCCTCGCGGTTGGCGAAGTACTGGTAGAGCGTGCCGACCGAGACCCCGGCGACCTCGGCGACGCGGGTCGTGGTCAGCGCGGCCGCGCCCTCGCGATCCAGAACCTGAAACGTGGCCTGGACGATCGCCTTCACGGTGTCGCGCGAGCGGCCCTGAACCGGGCGCTTCCGCCAGGTTGGCGCGGTCAGCGGCAATGCGAATTCCGATCGCGCCGGGCCGCCACCATGGTGGGGCGTGGTCGCGACATCCCGGGTTCGCGATCGCGGTGCGCTCATCTCCCAGAATCTGCCCGATCGCCGGGCCCTCGTCCAACGGAGCTCCATGCCCAACGTCCTCGTCATCGGCGCGTCCACCGGTCTCGGTCGCGCCACCGCGCGCGCCTTCCTCCGCGCCGATGCCACCGTGGTCGCCGCCGGTCGCGACGTCGACGCGATCCGCGCCGCGCTCGCCGGCCCGGCGCCGGTCGCGATCGGGAAGGTCGATCTCGCCGACCTCGCCGACGTCCACCGGTTCGCGCGCGCGACCGCGGCCGGCCCGCCGCTCGACGCGATCGTCTGCAACGCCGGCGTGCAGGTCGCGCGCGGCCACGCGCGCAGCGCCGACGGCCACGAGCTCACGTTCGCAGTCAACCACCTCGCCCACGCGGCGATCGCGCTGACGCTCGTCCCGCACCTGCGGCCCGGCGCGCGGGTCGTGTTCATCGGCTCGGGCACGCTCGATCCGCGCGATCGCGGCGCGCGGCGCTTCGGCTTCCGCGGCGGCCAGTACACGACCGCGCGCGCGCTCGCCGACGGCGCTGGCGATCCGGCGGTCGACGAGGCGCAGCACGGCCGCGATCGCTACGCGACCAGCAAGCTGTGCAACCTGCTCATGATGGCCGAGCTCGCGCGGCGCGTTCCGGCGGCGCAGGTCGGGTTTCACGCGCTCGATCCCGGGCTGATGCCGGGCACCAACCTCGCGCGCGATCGCAGCTGGATCGAGCGCCTGCTGTGGCGCACGGTGATGCGCGCGGCGGTCCCGCTGATCCCGGGCGCGAGCACCGCGCGGCGCTCGGGCGCGGCGGTGGCGTGGCTCGCGACCGATCCGGCGCTCGCGGGCCAGACCGGCCGATACGTCGACTACCGGCGGCGCGTGATCGAGCCCTGGGAAGGCGCGCGCCGCACCGACTGGGCGGCGGACCTCTACGCGGGGACGATCGCCCTGGCCGGGATCGATCCGGCGGCGCTGCCGTCGATGTTGCGGCCGTAGTGGGGCGCGACGACCCGCGCCCGTGCGAATCTCCGCGGCGGAGGAATCATGCGAACCATTCGAGGGATGCTGCTGGGACTGTGCGTGTTCGCCGCTGCGTGCGGTGGTGGCGACAAGGCCAAGGTGCAGAAGGTCAAGGACGCGATGTGCGCCTGCAAGGACAAGGCGTGCGTCGACAAGGTGACCGCCGACTCCAAGGACGTCGCCGAGGCGCTGACGAAGAAGTACGCGAGCGAGAAGGATGTCCCCGCGGACATCAAGACGCTCATGGACGACATCGAGAAGTGCGAGGCCAAGGCCAACGAGGGCGAGTTCGGCGCCAAGGTCACCGCGATGGCCGACGCCGCCTGTGCCTGCAAGGACAAGGCGTGCATCGAGAAGGTCATGAGCGACATGGCGGCGCTCGGCAAGGACGCCGCGGCCACGAAGCCGTCGGACGCGATGATGAAGGACGCCCAGCGCATGGCCGAGTGCGCCCAGAAGATCATGGCGGCCGAGGCCCCGCCGCCGCCGCCGCCGGCTGACCCGGCCGCTGGCTCGGGCAGCGGCTCGGCGGATCCCGCGGCCGGTTCGGGCAGCGGCTCGGCGGACCCCGCGGCCGGATCGGGCAGCGGCTCCGCCGCCGAGCCCGCGCCCGCGCACTGACAGGCGCCGCGAGCTCATTCGGGCGGCCCGGAGTGGCGCCCGGGTGGCGCTCGGGTTGCACTTCACCGTCGGGATGCATCCATCGCTTCGTCCGACGATCGCGTTCCTGGTGTTGACCGTCGCCGCGCCGCTCGTGGGCGCGTGTGGCAGTGACGGCCCACCGCCACCGACCTGCACCGGCACCTCGTGTGCGTGCGACCCCGGCACGAGCTGCGATCTCGGCGGCTCGACCTGCGCGGGATCGAGCTGCACGCTCGACTGTCCGATGGACAATTCCTGCACCGGCGCGTGCGGCGAGTCGTGCAGCGTCGACTGCGGTGGCGGCTCGACCTGCGAGCTGACGGTGGGCCCGAGCAGCAGCATCACGTGTGCGCCGGACTCGACCTGTGTGATCACGTGTACCGGGAGCTGCTCGATGTCGTGCGGCAACGGCGCGACCTGCTCGCTGCAGTGCAACGGCGAGACCGCGCCGAAGCCGATCTCCGGCGGCGGCTCGTGCTCCTGAGTTGATCGTACGCGCCGCGGACACTGCGCAGCGCGCGTACACCCGGGCGCGATCTCGACGCGGCTCGTCAGCGCGCGGCGCGGCGGTCATGGTGGGGCGTGCCCACACGCGTCCTCCTCGTCCACAGCGGCGGCTTCACGTCGCGCCAGTGGCGGCGCCTCGCCGCCGAGCTCGCGCCCACCCACGAGGTCATCGCGCCGGATCTGATCGGCTACGGCGATGGCCCGCGCTGGCCCGACGGTGCGCCGTTCCACTTCCGCGAGGATGTCGCCGGGCTGATCGCGCGCCTCGACGCGGCGCCCGGTGCCGGGCCGGCGCACGTCGTCGGGCACTCGTACGGCGGGCTGCTCGCGCTGCAGGTCGCGCTCGCGCGGCCGGCGCTGGTGCGGTCGCTCGCGCTGTACGAGCCGGTCGCGTTCGGCGTGCTCGATCCGATCGAGGATGCCGACGCGCTGGCGTCCCTGCGCGAGGTCGGCGCGCCGTACGCCCTCGGCCCCGACGGCGCCGCCGACGACGCGTGGCTGGCGGCCTTCGTCGAGTGGTGGAACGGTCCCGGCGCGTGGGCCGCGCTCGGCGACGACACCCGGGGCGCGTTCCGCGCCGTCGGCTGGAAGCTGTCGCAGGAGGTCGCGAGCCTGGTCGCCGATCGCACCGATCGCGCGACCTACGGCGCGATCGCCGCGCCGACCTTGCTGCTCGGCGGCGAGCGCAGCCCGATGACCGAGCAGCGCGTGCTCGCGCGCCTCGCGGCCGCGCTGCCCCGCGCGGAGCTGCGCCGCATCGACGCGGCCGGGCACATGGGGCCGATCACGCACGCCGCCGCGGTCAACGCCGCGATCGCCGCGCACGTGCGCGCCAACCCCTGACATCTGGCCGGACCAGTGCGCCGCGCCACCGTCGCGCACAAGCCGATAGGCAGCGCCGGGCGCGCCCATGTATACGAGGGCATGATCCGCGCCGCTCGTCTCGCTATCGTCCTCGTCGTCGCGCTCGCGTCCGCCTGTGGCGGCGGCGGGGCCGCGAACCCGGACGCCGCCGGCGCGAGCGACGGCGCCGCCGATGGCGCGTTCGACGCCGCCATCGACGCCAGCCCGGGCGCCGCCGACGCGCGCCCCGACGCTGGCGACTGCGGCACGCCGACCGCGTGCGCCGCGCTCTGGGAGCAGCAGGCGAGCGATCGCTACGACAGCCTGCAGGGCGATCCGCTCGCGCTCGCCGACTTCCTGCGCGCCGTGCCCAAGGGCGGCGATCTGCACAACCACCTGAACGGCGCGGTCTACGCCGAGACCTACCTCGAGTGGGCGCGCGCCGACGGCGACTGCATCAACTCGACGACCTACGCCGCGGTCGGCGCGAGCGGCTGCAGCACGAGCACGATGCCGGCGCCGTCGTCGGGCGCGTTCTTCGACGCGATCGTCCGCGCGTGGTCGATGCAGGACTTCGTCGCCGGGACCCAGAGCGGCCACGATCACTTCTTCGCGACCTTCGGCAAGTACGGCACGATCGCCGGCCTCCATCGCGACGAGTCGCTGGCCGACATCGTCACGCGCGCGTACGGCGAGAACCAGCTCTACATCGAGACGATGTTCAACCTCGGCAAGAACACCGGCACGCTGGCCGCCTCGCTCTGGTCGGGCACGCTCACCCAGGCCGATCTGCCCACGCTCTACGCCTCGCTGACGACCAACGCCGGCTTCACGACCGCGGTCACCAGCGACGTCAACGTGGTCAACAGCGCGACCACCGGGCTCGCGACCGCGCTCGACTGCAACGGCCTGTCGCCGCCCGACGCCTGCGGCGTGACGGTGCGGTTCATCGCGCAGGTGTCGCGCACCGGCGCCAACGATCAGATCTTCGGCCAGCTGGTCGGCGCGTTCGAGATGGCGTCGCGGACCTCGGGCATCGTCGGCGTGAACCTGTCGTCGCCCGAGGACGACACCGCCTCGATCAACAACTACAAGCTGCACATGGCGATGCTCGACTTCCTCTACGCGAAGTACACCGCCACCGGCGCGAGCCCGCTGCACATCACGCTGCACGCTGGCGAGCTGACCGCGGCCTACCTGCCGACCGGCTCGACCGCGAACACGTTCCACATCCGCGACGCGGTCGAGGTCGCCCACGCCGAGCGCATCGGCCACGGCCTCGACGTCATGTCGGAGACCGATCCCACCGGGCTGCTCGACGAGATGGCCCAGAAGAACGTGCTGGTCGAGGTCTGCCTGAGCTCGAACGATCAGATCCTCGAGGTCAAGGGCGCCGATCACCCGCTCGCGCAGTACCTCGCGCACGGCGTGCCGGTCGCGCTCGCGACCGATGACCAGGGCGTGTCGCGCTCGAGCCTGGCCGGCGAGTACCTGAAGGCCGCGCTCGATCAGCACCTCGACTATCGCCAGCTCAAGACCGTCGCGCGCCAGAGCCTGGAGCACGCGTTCCTGCCCGGCGCGAGCCTGTGGACCGCGGTCGGCACCGCGCCGGTCGCCGCGTGCGCGCCGACCGACACGATGGGCGTGGGCGATCCCGCGAACACCGCCTGCGCCGACTTCCTCGCCCAGAGCGAGCGCGCCCGCATGCAGTGGGAGCTCGAGCACCGCTTCCGCGTGTTCGAGCAGCAGCAGTAGTCCGGCGACCGGCACCGCCGGCCCTCGGCGGTTTGACGGTACGGCCGCCGCCGTCAATGGCGGCGACACCGCTGCACGCAAGCGCCTGATCTCACAGGCGCCTGTCTTGGCACCGCGCTCGCAGAGAGGTACCCGGCATGGGGCCCCCGACGCGCGTGATGGTGGTGGATGACGCCGCGTTGATGAGGTCCGTCATCGGCGACCTCGTCCGACAGAGCGGCTGCGAGGTCGTCGCGAGCTGCGCCAACGGGCGCGAGGCGCTGCTGCAGCTGCGCGCGCTCGCGCCCGACGTCGTGCTGCTCGATCTCGAGATGCCGGTGATGGACAGGCTGACGTTCTTGCGCCACGCCCGGCTCCTGACCCGCGCCCGCATCGTCGTGCTGTCGTCCGTCGTCGAGGTCGGCTCGCCGCGGGCGCGCGAGGCCCGGCGGCTGGGCGCCGACGTCGTCATCGCCAAGCCCTCGGGCGCCGTGTCCCTCGATCTCGCCGCGACCACCGGCGCTCTGCTGTCCGACACCCTCCGGCGCGCCGCGCCCTGACATTCACAGGAGCCTGCATGTCCACCGACGATCTCGATCTGGTCGACGACGAACCCGAGCACATCGATCACACCTTCCTCACCTTCTACGTCGGCGGCGAGGAGTACGCCGTCCCGGTCGCGAACGTCACCGAGATCGTCCGGCTGCAGAAGACCTACGTCGTGCCCGACGTGCCCGGCTACATCCGCGGCGTCATCAACCTGCGCGGCAAGGTCATCCCGCTGCTCGACGTGCGCAACCGCTTCGGCCTGGCCGACGCGGCGTACACCGATCGCACGGTGATCGTCGTGCTCGAGCTCGGCGACACCACGACCGGCTTGGTCGTCGACGCGGTCTCCGAGGTCACCGAGATCCTGCCCGATCAGATCGAGATCCGCCCCGCGCTGCGCAACGCCACGCGCCCCTCGATGGTGCGCGGCATGGGCAAGCGGGCCAACCGCGTCAGCTTCATCCTCGACGTCGCGGCGCTGCTCGCCGCCGACGGCGCGCCCACGCCCCCCATCTCCGCTGCGCCCACCGCGCGCTGAGCTCGACCCCATTTCCAAGCGAGGTTCCATGTCCACTCCGTCGAACGATTCTTCCGAGCTCGCGCAGCACCTCCGGGCCGTCGCCCAGGCGATGGCGGTCGTCGAGCTGCAACTCGATGGCACCGTCATCGCCGCCAACGAGCGCTTCTGCGCCGCGCTCGGCGTGCGCCGCGACGAGGTCGTGGGCAAGCCCCACCGCAGCTTCGTCGATCCCGGCTTCGCGGCCAGCGCCGCGTACGGCGAGCTCTGGGCCCGGCTGCGCGCCGGCGAGGCCCAGCGCGTCGACGTGCCGTGGAGCGCCCGCGACGGCCGCACGGTCTGGTTCGCGGCGTCGTACGCGCCGATCGTCGATCCCGCGGGCAAGACCATCAAGGTGCTCGAGCTCGGTACCGACATCACCGCGCGGCGCGAGCTCGAGGTCGCGGCGTCCGCCAACGCCCGCGTGCGCAGCGCGCTCGACGGCGTCAGCACCAACGTGATGATCGCGAACGCGGAGTTCGAGATCGTCTACATGAACCCGTCCCTGGTCGAGACGCTGCGCGCGGCCGAGAGCCGGATCCAGCAGGACCTGCCCGGGTTCGCCGTCGACGGCCTGATCGGTCGCTCGATCGACGACTTCCACAAGAACCCGCGCCACCAGCGCGGCGTGCTCAAGCGCATGACCGACGGCCACGCGGCGCGGCTCAACCTCGGCGGGCTGGTCTTCGACCTCAAGGTCACGCCGGCGCGCGACGAGCGCGGCCAGACCGTCGGCTACGGCGTCGAGTGGGCCAACGTCACCGCCTCGCTCAAGGCCGAGGCCGAGCGCACTCGCCTGGTCGCCGAGGCGCTGCGGGTCAAGGGCGCGCTCGACGGCGCGTCGACCAACGTGATGATCGCCAACGACCAGTTCGAGATCGTCTACATGAACCACACGCTGGTCGAGATGATGCGCAAGAACGAGGCGGCGATCCGCAAGGACCTGCCGCAGTTCCGGGTCGAGGGCCTGATCGGCATGAATATCGATCGGTTCCACAAGAACCCGGGCCACCAGCGCGGCGTGCTGGCGAACCTCACCGGCCGCCACACCGTCTCGCTCACCCTGGGCGGCCGGATGTTCTCGCTCGGCGCCGCCGCGGCGCGCGACGAGCGCGGCACCGTCGTCGGCTACTCGGTCGAGTGGCGCGACGTCACCGAGGAGACCATCGCCCAGCGCGAGGTCGAGCGCGTGCTCACCGCCGCGATCGACGGCGACCTGACCCAGCGCATCCCGACCGACGGCCTCTCGGGCTTCGTGCGCTCGATCGGCGATGGCATGAACCGCCTCATCGATTCGATCGCCGACTCGCTGCGCCAGGTGAAGATCGCGGTCGAGCAGATCGGCCAGGCGTCGACCCAGCTCGGCGCGACCAGCCAGATGATGTCGTCGTCCTCGGTCGAGCTCAACCGCGCCGCCGAGGAGTCGTCGACGGCGATGGCGCGCTCGGCCGACATGGTGAAGTCGAGCGCCGACAACGCCGCGATGGCCAACCAGCTGGTGTCGCAGACCTCCCACGCCGCGCAGGGCGGCCAGAAGCGCATGGAGGAGATGACCGGCGCGATGGGCGACATCAACGGCTCGGCCCAGCAGATCGCGAAGATCATCAAGGTCATCGACGAGATCGCGTTCCAGACCAACCTGCTCGCGCTCAACGCCGCCGTCGAGGCCGCGCGCGCCGGCCGCCACGGCAAGGGCTTCGCGGTGGTCGCGCAGGAGGTCCGCAACCTCGCCGAGCGCAGCGCCAAGGCCGCCAAGGAGACCGCGCAGCTCATCGAGGACTCGGTCGGCAAGGTCGCCCAGGGCGTGCGCATCGCGGATGCGACCCGCGGCGCGCTCAGCGAGATCGTCGGCAACGTCGCCAAGGTCGTCGACCTGGTCGGCGAGATCGCGACCGGCTCGAACGAGCAGTCGCGCACGATCCGCGCGGTCACCGACTCGATCCGCCAGGTGGCGGAGAGCGCGCAGGCCGGCAGCCAGCAGTCGAACGAGGTCGCCGCGGCGGCCGAGGAGCTCGGCCGGCAGATGGAGATCCTGAAGGGCCGCACCGACAAGTACACGGTCGGCGCGGGCGCGGTGTCGGCGGGCATGCCCGCGGGCGTCACGCCGCAGATGCTCGAGCAGATCATGGCGCTGCTCCGGGCCCAGGGCCTGGCGGCGCCGGCGCCGAGCGCGACTCGCAACGGCAACGGCCATGGCGGCAACGGTCATGGCGGCAACGGCGCGAACGGCGCGAACGGCCATGGCGCGAACGGTCACGGCTCGAACGGCGCGAACGGCCACGCGGATCCGCGCGCGGTGCTGCCGCTCGATCGCGACGAGCGCGGCTTCGGCGGCTTCTAGTCACGGCCTGCTGGTCCCCCGGCACGCACGACCCCTCGTTACCTGGAGCTCGCCATGGGACTCGACGATGAACTGGTGTGGAGTGAGTACGCGAACGACGCTGGCGAGGCGCTGGGCGCGATCGAGGGCGCGCTGCTCGCGCTCGAGGCGGCGCCGAACCGGCGCGACGAGATCGACCGGCTGTACCGCGGCCTGCACACGATCAAGGGCAACTCGGGGTTCCTGCGGCTCGCGCAGATCGAGCACCTCGCCCACGCCGCCGAGGATCTCATCGGGCTGGTGCGCGACCACGGAGTGCCGATGGAGTCGCCGCTCGTCGATCTGCTGCTGATCGTCGTCGACCGGCTGCGCGAGGTGGTCGAGGCCGCGGGCCGCGATCGGCGCGACGCGGCGCCCGAGCGGGTCGCGACGCTGATCGCCGATGTCGAGGCCGCGCGCGTGGCGCGCGATCCGCGCGGGGCGAGGGCGGTGCCGATCGTGCGCGACGTCGCGCCGGTCGAGGTACCCGCCGCGGCCGAGGTCCCGATCGCGGTGCCGGTCGTGGTCGCCCCGCCGACGATCGGGCACGACGCCGAGCTGGAGCTGATCGAGCCCGCGCTCGACGCCGGCTTCGTCGAGGTGTTCCTGTCGATGGTCGCCGACGCGTGCCCGGCCCTGGGCGCGGCGATCGTCGAGGCCGGCGATCCGGCGACCGCGAGCGCGGCCTGCGCGGCGCTGGTCCGCATCACCGACGATCTCGGGCTCGCCGCCGAGCGCATGGGCTACGTCCACGTCCAGGATCTGCTCGGGCGGATCGCCGCGGCCGCGACCGCGGGTGGCCCGCGGATCGCCGAGCTGCCCGAGCTCGAGCTGGCGCTGTACACCCAGCTGGTCGCGGTCGAGACGAGCTACGCCGCGCTGACCGAGGCGCCGCAAGACTTCGGCGTGACCGCGGTCTATCGGCGCGCGTGCGCGCTCGGCGCGCCCGCGGATCTGGCGCAGCTGCGCGCGATGTTCGCCGCGCCGGCGCTGCCCGGCCGCGACGCGCTGCGGCCGCTGTTCGCGCGGCTGCGGGCGGCGTGCGAGAGCCACCAGCTCGACAGCGCGGTCGAGACGTTGCTCGAGCACGAGGATCGGGTCGCGCGGGTGCTCGAGCGCGGCGCCGTCATCGGCCCTGACGATCGCGGCCCGGTGCTCGATCTGCTCGCCGAGATCGCCAACGCGATCCACGAGGACGACGTCGGCAGCGCGACGATCGCGATCCCGACGCTCAAGCTGCCGGTGATGACCGTCGCGGAGAGCGCAGGGCTGCCGGTGTCGAGCGCGATCCGCGCCCAGATCTCGCCGAGCATCGACGGGCACCTCGGCTGGCTGCGCGCCGCCGGCACCGGGCTGTTCGAGCTCCACGTCGAGCTCGAGCGCAAGGCCGACCTCGCCGCTGGCTTCCACGCCTGGGTCGCGCGCGGACGCGTGAAGGTCGTGACGAGCGCGGTCGTGCCCGGGCCCGATGGCCTGGGCGCCTATCGCTTCCTGATGAGCAGCGCGCTGCCGATCGCGGCGCTCCGCGACGAGCTGCGCGCGATCGATCCGGGCGGGCAGGCGCTGCGCGCGCACCCGCTCGACGGCAGCGAAGGCCCGGCGCCCGAGGTCGTCGCGTTCGCGCCCTCGGCCGTCGCCGCCCCGGCGAAGGCCGCGCCGATCGCCGCGCCGATCGCCGCGCCACCCGCCCGTCCACCGGTGCGCGCCGCCGAGGTCGATCCCGTCGCCGCGGATCCCGACGACGCCGAGCCCGCGCGCGCCGCCGGCGGCAAGACCGAGTTCCTGCGCATCGACGCCCGCAAGGTCTCGCTCATCATGGACCTCGCCGGCGAGCTCGGCCTCGCCAGCGGCGCGGTCACCCATCATCCCGAGCTGGTCGGCCTGGAGCTCGAGGGCTTCACCGCGGCGTCGCACAAGCTCGAGGTCCTGATCCGCGAGCTGCAGAGCGAGGTCTCGGCGATGCGGCTGGTGCCGGTCGCCGGCGTCTTCCACCGCATGCGCCGGGTCGTGCGCGACACCGCGCGCCGCACCGGCAAGCGCGTCGAGCTGGTGCTGGTCGGCGAGGAGACCGAGATCGACAAGATCATGGTCGACGGGCTCGCCGATCCGCTGGTCCACATGTTGCGCAACGCGATCGATCACGGGCTCGAGACCCCGGACGAGCGCGCGGCCGCGGGCAAGCCGCCGACCGGTCGGATCGTCCTCGAGGCCTCGCACCAGGGCGGCGAGGTCTCGATCACCGTCGCCGATGACGGCCGCGGCCTCGATCGCGATCGCATCCTGGCCCGCGCCACCGAGCGCGGCCTGATCCCGCCGGGCGCCGCGCTCACCGATCAGGAGGCCCACGAGCTGATCTTCCTGCCCGGGTTCTCGACCAAGGAGGCGATCGACGAGCTGTCGGGCCGCGGCGTCGGCATGGACGTCGTCAAGTCGACGATCGAGGGCCTGCGCGGCCGGGTCCACGTGCGCTCGACGCCGGGGCGCGGCACCCAGATCCACCTCGCGGTGCCGCTGACGCTCGCGTTCGTCGAGGCGATGATCGTGGGCGAGCGCGACCGCCTGTTCGCGGTGCCGATCGAGAAGGTCTTCGAGGTCTTCCAGGTGCGCGCCGATCAGATCGCGTCGAACTCGGCCGATGGCCAGCGCCTCCTGCGGGTGCGCGACAGCGTCGTGCCGGTGTGCTGGCTGTCGCGGTTCTTCGACGAGGTCACCGACACCAGCAACGAGCCGCTCGAGGGCCGGATCGCGGTCGTGGTCCAGACCGCCCACGGCAGCCTGGCCCTGCCGATCGACCGGCTGCTCGGCAACCAGCAGATCATGCTCAAGCCGCTCACCGGCGTGCTCGCCGGCGTCCGCGCCGCGGCCGGCTGCGGCATGCTGCGCTCGGGCGACGTCGCGCTCACCCTGGACTGCGAGCGCCTCCATGCCTGAGCCCGCGCTCGCCGGGACCGACGCGTTCGCGCTGCCCGCCCTCGAGGACTGGGTCCGGGCCAACTTCGGGATCAAGTTCACCGCCGATCAGCGCGGGTTGTTCCTCGCGCGGATCGCGGCGTACTGCCGCGAGCACGGCGGCGACGCGGCCAGCGTGCTCGCGCGGGTCCAGGCCGGTGATCGGGCCGCGACCTTGCGCCTCGCCGAGGCGGTCTCGACCAACCACACGCTGTTCTTCCGCGAGGAGGAGATGTTCGCGTACCTGGCGAGCGACATCATCCCGCGCCTGCCAGACGGGACCGTGCGGGTGTGGTCCGCGGCGGCGTCGTCAGGCGACGAGGCCTACAGCCTGGCGATCAGCGTCGCCGAGCAGCTCGGCACCGGCGCGCTCGGCCGGTTCCGGATCCTCGGCACCGATCTGAGCGAGCGCCAGGTGCGCGCGGCGGAGCAGGGCGTCTACCCGGTCGTGCAGCTCGCGCGCCTCGCGCCCGACCAGCGGCGGCGCTGGTTCAAGGCCGCCGGCCTCGGGCAGTTCCAGGTCAACGCCGAGCTGCGCGCGGCGTGCACGTTCCGGCGGCTGAACCTGACCCAGCAGCCGTGGCCGTTCGAGCAGCGCTTTCACCTCATCTTCTTGCGCAACGTCCTCTACTACTTCGAGCCGTCGATGCGGCGACAGGTCGTGGAGGCATGCTTCGATGCTGCGGAGCCGGGCGCCTGGCTCGTCACCAGCCTGACCGAGCCGATGCTCGATCTGGTGACGCGCTGGACGCCGATCCGGCCCGCGGTGT
>JAIOQA010000241.1 GCA_021413675.1 Deltaproteobacteria bacterium
TTCGGCGATCTCGGCGTCGGGCACCGCGACGAAGCCGGTCAGGCCCTCGCGCAGCGCCGGAAACGTCATGTCGTAGGTCGCGCGGGTCGCGAGCCCGTCGGCGAAGGTGTCGGCGCGCTCGCGGGTCGTCGGCTTGCCCGCGTGCCAGCCATCGTGGATCGCCGACGCGCCGGTGGCCTGCACGCCGTAGACCGCGATGTGCGGCGCCAGCGCGCGGACCGAGACCAGGGCCCCGACCGCCTGCGAGCCGCCGCCGACCGCGACCACCATCGCGTCGATCGTCTCGCCCATCGCCGCGGCCTGCTCGATGATCTCGGCGGTGATCGTCGCGGCGCCGGCGATGATGCGGCGATCGTTGGTCGAGTGCGCGACCACGAGCCCGCGCGATGCCGCCAGCTCGGCGGCGGCCGCGGCGGCGTCGTCGTAGTCGCGCCCGACCTCGACCAGCTCGGCGCCGAAGCCGCGGATCGCCGCGTTCTTCTCGGGGTTGTTGCCGTGCGGCACGACGATCACGACCGGCACGCCGAGGCGCGCGCCGGCCCAGGCCAGGCCCGCGCCGTGGTTGCCGCGGGTCGCCGCGATCACGCCGCGCGTGCGCTCGCCCTCGTCGAGCGCGGTGATCAAGGACATCGCGTTGCGCGCCTTGAACGCGTTGGTCGGCAGGTGGTTGTCGTGCTTGACCAGCACGCGCGCGCCAACCTCGGTGTCGAGGGCGCGATAGTTGCGCAGCGGCGTCGGCGAGAGGTGAGGCGCGAGGCGGGCCCGCGCGTGGACAACGTCGTCCCAGGTGATCGGCCAGACCATCGCCGGCAGTGTACTCGCGGGACATCGGGGCGAGGAACGACCGCGCGGACAGTTCGATCGTTCTGCGACAACACAGACGGTGCGCGCGGCTCGAAATCGCGCCGGTTCCGGGCAAGATGTCAGCATGGGCACGATCCTGGTCTGGGCCACCGCCTGGGCGTTCATCGCGGTGATCGCGCGCATGGTCGCGCGACCCGATCGCGGTGCCGCGCTCGGCGGTCGCCGGCTGCGGGCCGAGCTCGACGCGCTCTACGGCGGTGAACACGAGTACGCGCGGGTGTCGCCCGCCGCGTTCCCGGAGGCGGATCTCGCCTGGTACGACAAGGCGACCGCGGAGCTCGAGGCCAAGGGCTGGAAGCGGCTCGCCGACATCGAGGACCTGACGGTGTCGCGGGTCTATCCCGATCGCCGCACGTTCCTGCGGGTCTTCGTCGACAGCGGCGGCGTCACGCGCGCCGCGATCTATCACATCCGCGTCCGCGGTCCGGGCTCGATGTGGTCGGTGATGTCGAGCGCCCCGCGCGATCTCTACCTGGTCGAGCTGGTCAGCGAGGTCGCGCGCGGTCGGTTCCTCGCGACGAGCAACACCCGCGCCCTCGACAAGCTGACCCTGCCGAAGGACTACGACGTAGAGCGGCTCGAGCAGAACACCGCGCTCGCCGCGGTCGTCGCGCGCCACCACGCGCGGCTCGCGGAGCACCTGCGCCGGCGCATGGCGGACGCGCCCGAGCCGCAGTGGGCATGGGAGGATGTCCTCGCGTCGATCCAGCGCGGCCACATCGTGATCGCGAAGCACCGCCAGGCGGTCGGCGGGCTGTCGCGCGACGAGGTCGAGCGCTTCACCGGCCGGCCGCTCACCGCGATCGAGGAGGTGTTCCTGCGCGAGGTGCGGGGCGAGGGCGAGCCGGAGGGCGAGGCCAGCGCGAAGGACGCCAAGGACGCCAGGCCGGCGAAGCCCGAGACGCCCGACGACGAATCGCAAAACTGATCGGCGAGACGCGCACCCGGGATCTGCACCTGCACGCATGATCAGATCGGCGTGCTATTCGAGCCGCACGATGCGGCTCCTCCACACCTCCGACTGGCACCTGGGGCACGCGCTCCACGGGGTCGGGCGCGAGCGCGAGCACGCGGCGTTCCTCGCCTGGCTGCTCGACGCGATCGTCGCGGAGCGCGTCGATGCGGTGCTCATCACCGGCGACATCTTCGATGGCTCGGTGCCGCCGGCGTCGGCGGAGGCGATGTGGTTCGGCTTCCTGGCGGAGGCGGTCCGGCGGGTGCCGGGGCTGCGCATCATCGTGATCGGCGGCAATCACGATTCGCCAGCGCGGCTGGCGGCGCCGGCGCCGCTCCAGGCCGCGCTCGGCGTCACGGTGATCGCATCGATGCCGCGCGATCCCGAGGATGCGGTCATCGAGCTCGATGGCGCGGTGATCGCCGCGGTGCCGTTCCTGCGGCCGTTCGATCTGCCCGCGGTCGAGGATCCGGTGGCGGCGATCCGGACGATCTATATGGGCGCGCTCGATGCGGCGCGCGCGCGGCGGCGCGGCCGGCCGATCGTGCTGACCGGGCACCTGTTCATCGCCGGCGCGTCGCCGTCGGTGCTGAGCGAGCGGCGGATCGTCTCGGGCGGGGTCGAGGCGATCGATGGCGGCGTGTTCCCCGACGATGTCGCGTACGTGGCGCTCGGCCACCTGCACCGCGCGCAGCGGGTCGGGCGCGAGCACGTGCGCTACGCCGGCTCGCCGATCCCGCTCGCGATGGTCGAGGCCGAATACCGCCACCAGGTGATGCTGGTCGACCTCGACGGTGACGCGCCGGTGGTGCTGCGGCCGCTGTACATCCCGCGCACCATCGAGCTGGTCCGCATCCCGCGCCACGGCGCCTTGCCCCTCGACGAGGCGCTGGTCGCGATCGCGGCGCTGCCGCCGGCGACCGAGGACCTCGACGAGCGGCCGCTGCTCGAGGTCGCGATCGCCCTGCCCGAGCCGCAGCCCCGGCTCCGCGACAAGATCGAGGCCGCGGTCGCGGATCGTGCGGTGCGCCTGGTGAAGATCCACGCGGCGCTGACCGGGGATCGCGCGGCGCTCGCGGATGTCGCGACCGGCCGCGGCCTCGCCGAGCTCGATCCGCGCGAGGTGCTCGAGCGGCGCTGGTCGCGCGATCACGACGCGCCGGTGCCGCCCGAGGTCGCGCGCGCGTTCGACGAGCTGCTCGAGCAGGCCCGGAGCGCGCCGTGAAGATCCGCCGCATCGCCGGCGAGAACCTGGCGTCGCTGGCCGCCGCGTTCGAGGTCGACCTCGCGGGCGACGTGCTCGGGCCCGCCGGGCTGTTCGCGATCACCGGGCCGACCGGCGCCGGCAAGAGCACGCTGCTCGATGCGCTGTGCCTGGCGCTGTTCGATCGCGCGCCGCGGCTCGGCGGCCGGCGCGACGCGGCCAAGATCGGGCGCGACGAGATCACGTCGATCGCCGCGCACGACGTGCGCTCGCTGGTGCGGCGCGGCGCGACCAGCGCGTGGGCCGAGGTCGACTTCGAGGGCTCCGATGGCCGCGGCTACCGGGCGCGCTGGGCGGTGCGGCGCGCGCGCAACCGCGTCGACGGCCGGCTGATGGATCAGGAGCTGACGCTCACCAGCCTCGACACCGGCGACAAGTTCGGCGGCACGCGCACCGAGACCCTCGAGGCGATCCGCGGGCGGCTCGGGCTGTCGTTCGATCAGTTCCGGCGGTCAGCCTTGCTCGCGCAGGGCGACTTCGCGGCGTTCCTTCGCGCCGATGCGGCCGAGCGCGCGGATCTGCTCGAGCGCATGACCGGCACCGAGATCTACGGCGCGGTGTCGGCGGCGGCGTTCGTGCGCGCGCGCGATCTCGGCGGCGCGGTCCGCGCGGCGGAGATCGGCCTCGGACAGATCGCGCTGCTCGATGACAGCGCGCGCGGGGCCGCGAGCGAGGTCGCTGCCGCCACCGCGCTCGCCGCGACCGAGGCCGCGACCGCCTTGCGCGCCGCGGAGGACGCCGATGCCTGGTTCGCGACCGCGGCGGCGCTGGCGCGCGAGCTGGCGATCGCCCGGGTCGATGCCGAGCGCGCGCGCGAGGCGATCGCCGGTGCCGACGAGCTGCGCGCGCGGCTGGCCCGCGCCGAGGCCGCGGAGGCCGCGCGTCCGGCGTGGCGCGCGTGCGAGGCCGCGCGGACCGAGAGCGCGCGGGCCGCGACCGCGATCGTCCGCTCGACCGAGGCCCAGCACGCCGCCGAGGCCGCGCGCGCCGCCGCCGAGGATGCCGAGCGCGCGATCCGCGCGTTGCTCGACGAGCTGGCCCGGCGCTGGCCCGAGGTGCGCGCCGCGGAGATGTCCGGTTCGCGGACATCGACCCCGCCGACGCTCGCGGCGCTGCGCGAGCGCGTCGCCGCGGCCGAGGCCGCGCTCACCCGCGATGCCGAGATTGCGCCGCTCACCGCCGATGGCCCGCGCTGGGCCGCGGCGCTCGGACGCGAGGCCCAGGCGATCGCCGCGG
>JAIOQA010000032.1 GCA_021413675.1 Deltaproteobacteria bacterium
AGGCGACCTGACGTCGCTACGACGCGATGTCGGAGTCAGGCGCGGTGTCGGCGGGCGGCGCGACCACCGGATGCGCCGCGCTCATCCGCCGGGCCTGGCGCTCGCGCGCGCCCTGCACCGTCTCGGTGAACGTCACCAGCACCAGGCCGATGGTCGCGTAGAACAGCTGGGTCGAGCGCCGCGCGACCGCGACCGTCACGCCGATGATCGGATCGGCGCCCAGCGCCTTGTAGAGCGCGTAGCCGCCGCCCTCGGAGATGCCCAGGCCGAGCGGCACCATCGTCGACACCAGGTAGATCACGAAGCCGCCGACCGAGACGCCGGCGAAGAAGCCCAGCGACACCGGGAAGCCGAGCGCGTGGAGCAGCACCGCGGTGATCGCCCACGACATGCAGCGCGAGGCCAGCACCAGCACCAGGCCGAGCCGGCGATCGCTGCGGCGCGCGCCGCCGGTCGAGCGCAGCTTGTCGTCGATGCCGCTGAGCTTCTCGCGCCAGCGCGCGAACCGCGCCTTCGACCGCTCCTGCCAGCGCGCGTGGCCGGCCGGCGACAGGATGCGGATCCGCGCGAGCGCACCCGCGAACCCGAGGCTGATCCGCCCGAGCAGCCGCGAGACGCTGACCAGCATGCCGCGCTCGACCAGCGCGAACATGCCGATCGACAGCCCGATGCAGACGATCGTGGTGCCGAACAGGAGCACGCGCAGGCCGGTGCCCATCGGGATCAGGATCGCGGTGAGCGGCGCCGCGACGCCGATCAGGATGAACTCCACGAGCAGGCCGGCGAGGTTGTAGAACAGGATGCACGACACCGCGCGCTCGTTGCTCACGCCGCCCTCGATGAGGACCGAGACCTTCACGATCTCGCCGACGTTGCCGCTGGGCACGACCGAGTTGACGGCGCGGCCGCCGACCTGCGCCAGGAGCGCGCGGCTGTAGCGGATCTTGTCCTGGTCGGGCGACAGGAACGCGTACATCGCGGCGGCGTCGAGCGAGGTGATCATCACCTCGAGCCCGATCACCGCGGCGAACCACCAGCCGATGTGGCCGAGGCGCGTGAGCAGGGTGTCGAGGCCGGTGCTCTGGATGGTCCAGACCAGCGCGACCAGCGCGATGATCATCGAGACGAGCGTGACCCAGCGCGCCCAGTTCGACTTGCGCGGGGCCTCCGCTGCCACCTTCTCAGCCATTGACCTCGACCCGCGCGATGCCGCCGCCCTGCGCCTTGTACGCATCGCCGCAGCGCGCGCAGATCATCCGCTGGGTGCTGTCGGCCGCCGGCAGCCGCTCGCCGCAGCGACAGGCCCACCCGGCCCAGGCCGCGGGCACGCCGACGACGATCGCGTGGGCCGCGACGTCGTGGCGGACGACCGCGCCGGCGCCGATGAAGGCGTACTCGCCGATCGTCACGCCGCAGATGATCGTGGCGTTGGCGCCAACGGTGGCGCCGCGCCGGACCAGGGTCGGCGTGTACTCGGCCTTGCGCGACACGTGGGCGCGCGCGTGGATCACGTTGGTGAAGGTACAGGACGGCCCGAGGAACACGTCATCCTCGACGGTGACCCCGTCGTAGACCGAGACGTTGTTCTGGATGCGGCAGCCGGCGCCGATCGTCACGTTGCCGATGTAACAGCCCTGGCCGATGACGCTGTTCCCGCCGATCCGGGCTCCGGGCATGACGTGCACGAAGTGCCAGACCCGGGTGTCGGGTCCGATCACGGCGCCGGCGTCGACGATCGCGGTCGGATGGATGAGAGGCGTGAGGTCGGACACTCGGCGTACGATGCCTGGACCGTGCCCAAGCGTCCACCCCGAGCCGACCGGGAATTGCCGGTCCCGTCCGACCTCGCCCGGGGCGGCGACAAACCCCGCCTGGCCTGGTCCGGAGCGGGCGGCGACCTCTGGCGCAGCGATGCGCTCGCGCTCCTGCAGTCCCTCGATGCCGGGTCGGTCGACCTGGTGGTGACCGACCCGCCCTACGCGATCGCCAAGGACGACTGGGACGAGTTCAGCTCGATCGACGCGTACGTCGACTGGTGCGATGCGTGGCTCGCCGAGATCGCGCGCGTGCTCGCGCCCCACGGCTCGGCCTACGTCTGCGGCTTCTCGGAGATCCTCGCCGAGGTGAAGGCGCGGAGCGCGCGCCGGTTCGCGGCCTGCCGCTGGATCGTCTGGAGCTATCGCAACAAGGCCAACCTGGGCAAGGACTGGGGGCGCTCGCACGAGTCGATCCTCCACCTGCGCGCCACGCGCGACGTGCGCATCAACGTCGACGATGTCCGGATCCCGTACAACGAGCACACGCGCAAGTACCCGGCCCGGGTCCAGGCCGTGAACTCGCAGTACGGCCGGGGCGTGCGCCGCGATCGCTGGGAGCCCAACCCGCTCGGCGCCAAGCCGCGCGATGTCCTCGAGTTCCCGGTGATCTGCAACGGCATGGGCGAGAAGACCGCGCACCCGACCCAGAAGCCCGAGGCGCTGATCGAGACGCTCGTCAAGGCGTCCTCCGCCGCGGGTCAGCTGGTCGTCGATCCGTTCGTCGGCTCGGGCACGACCGCGGTGGTCGCGAGCCGGCTCGGGCGGCGCTGGCTCGCCGGCGACGCCGACGCGCGCTACGTCGGCCTCGCGCGCGAGCGCCTGATCGCCGCCGGCGGCCCGGTGGTCGCACCGCGCAAGCGCCGCGCGTAGCCGTGCGACCAGAAAGCGCGCGCCTGGGCGCGGCGAGTCGGGCTAGAGTGCCGCCCTTGCGTCCGCTGCGCCTGTTCCCTGCGATCCTCGTGGCCGCCTGTGGCGGCGGCAGCAGCGCGCCAGATGCGCGGCTCCTCGACGGCCGCGCGACCGATGCGCCGCTCGCCGATGCCGTGCCCGTCGACGCGACCGCCGACGCCGCCACCGACGCGCCGCCCGCCCCCGACGCCGCCCCGCCGATGATGCTGTCGCAGACCGGGCTCTACACCGACACCGCGGCCAAGACCCTCGCGCCCGGCGTGCGCGCGTTCACGCCGCGCTGGGTGCTGTGGTCCGACGACGCCGCCAAGCAGAGCTGGATCTGGCTGCCGCCGGGCGCGCAGATCGACACGAGCGATGCGGACTTCTGGAGCTTTCCCCAGGGCACGAAGCTGTGGAAGGAGTTCGTGCGCAACGGTCAGCGCATCGAGACCCGCTACCTCGAGAAGATCGGCGCGGGCAACGCGTGGACCGACTGGTTCGCGGTGTCGTTCGAGTGGGACCCGACGGAGCAGGACGCGACCGCGGTACCCGCCGGCGTGATCGACGCGACCGGCACCAACGACATCCCGAGCCGCAACGAGTGCCGGCAGTGCCACACCGATGCGCGCGTGCCGTCGGTGGTGATCGGCTTCTCGGCGCTGCAGCTCGACGTGCCGTCGAGCGATCCGACGGTGCTCAACCTCGGCGCGCTGGTGACCGAGGGGCGGCTCACGGCGCCGCCGACCAACCCGGTCGCGGGCGTCTACGTGCCGCTGCCCGCCGACGACGTCGCGCGCGACGCGCTCGGCTACCTGCACGCCAACTGCGGCAACTGCCACAACCCGCGGTCCGAGGTCCACGCGCAGGTCGGGCTCGTGCTGCGCCAGGACCTCGGGCACCTGCGCACCGCGACCGCGTGGTCACAGACGCTCGCGTACACCACCACCGTCGGCGTGGCGCCGCAGCACGCGGTGTCGGGCGCGACCGCGATCGTCGAGCCCGGCGCGCCCACGACCAGCGCGCTGCACCTGCGGCTCACGAGCACCGGCGGCCAGCGCATGCCGCCGCTCGGCCGCGAGACCGTCGATCCGCTCGGCGCCGAGACCGTGCGCGCGTGGATCGCCGCGCTGCCGCAGTAGCCCGTTAGCCGGAAACGCGACACGGTCGCGCCGGCCGGCGCATTCGGCGGCCATGCCGCTTGGCCGCAAGCGAAGGGGAGGCTCGTCGGGGCTTGCCCCCGACGAGGGGAACGGCACGTTCGTTCTGAATCGGGTCCGCCCGAAGGGCGAAACCCGAGTCAGAGGACCGGCTTGACGCCCATCTCGACCAGGACGTTGTCGGCCTGATCGATCGCGTCCATGACCCACAGCATGTAGCGCACGTCGCAGTGGATCGTGCGGGTCACCGCGCCGTTGAAGACGACGTCGGAGGCCACGCCCTCGATGTTGCCGTCGAACGCGAGGCCGACCAGCTCGCCCTTGCCGTTGAGCGTGGGCGAGCCCGAGTTGCCGCCGGTGATGTCGAGGTCCGAGATGAAGTTGATCGGCAGATCGCCGAGCTCGGGGCGGAGGTACGGGCCGAACTTCTTGGCCTTGAGCGCGGCGAGCAGCTCGGCCGGCGCGTTGAACGGCTCCTTGCCGGTGTCCTTGGCGAGGATCTGCTTGCCGAGCGTGAACGGCAGCGCGGCCTCACCGGTGCCGTCGGGCTCGAGGCTCTTCACGGTACCGTAGGTGATGCGGAGCGACGAGTTGGCGTCGGGCGACAGGTTGCCGTCGAGCGCATCGCGCATCGCCGCGGCGTAGATCGGCGCGAGCGTCAGCATCTGACCGGCGACCTTGTCGTCGCGATCTTCCTTGGCGCGGACCATCGGCCACAGCGCCAGCGCGAGCTTCACGAACGGATCCTTCGAGGCCTTGAGGTCCTTGGCCGAGGCCTTGGTGATCAGCTCGATGCGGGTCTGATCGTCCTCGAGCTTGGTGCCCTTGTAGAGCGCGTCGAGCGCCGCGTCGATGACCTTCTCGTCGACGGTCGCGCCCTTGCCCTTGGGCCCGACGATCGTCGCCAGCCACGGGCGATCCTTCGCCGGCAGCTTCGACGCGCGGACCAGCAGCATGCGGAAGTTCGCGCGATCGAGCGTGCGATCGAACTCGCGGCTGAAGGCCTTCTGACCGCCGAGGATGCGCGACATGTCGCGGTCCTGGTAGCCGGGCTTGCGATCGGCGTCCTTCTTGGGGCGCTCCTCGCTCATGCGCACCGCGAGGTAGCCCGCGGTCAGCAGGCGCGAGCCGCCGATCGTCATCGAGAAGTCGAAGTCCTGCTGCCAGGTCTTCCACTGGGTCGCGAGCAGCGCGTCGAGCTCGGCGACCGCCTTGGCCTGGACCTCGTGGCCGGGCTGCGCGACGTACGCGCGCACCTTGGCGTCGACGTCGTCCTTGCGCTGCAGCATGTCGCCCTTCTTCATGCCGGCGAGCACGCCCTGGTACTTCTCCAGGCCGTTCTGCACGCCCTGCTTGGCGACCGTGGCCTTGATCATCGTGTCGCCGGTGGCGCCCTCGAGGACCTTGGCGATCACGTCGTAGCGCGCCTGCAGGTAGGCGATCAGGTACGGGTAGCCCGCGTCGACGTCGTGGTGGACCTCGGCGGCGGTCGAGATGCGGTTGGTGCGGCCCGGGTAGCCGGTGACCATCACGAAGTCGTGATCCTTCACGCCCTCGGTCGAGACCTTGAGGAACGCCTTGGGCTCGAACGGCACGTTGTCCGGGCTGAAGTCGGCGGGCTTGCCGTCCTTGCCGACGTACGCGCGGAAGAACGAGAAGTCGCCGGTGTGGCGCGGCCACGCCCAGTTGTCGATCTCGCCGCCGTAGTCACCGACCGGGCGCTTGGGCACGTAGACCAGGCGGATGTCGCGCAGCTCGAGGTACTCGACCAGCTGGTACTCGGCGCCGCGGAAGTGGCCGTAGATCTGGCAGCGGATGCCCGGGCGATCCTTCTCGCACGCGGCGAGGACGTCCTTCGAGCGCTTCTCCGACTCTTTCTTGCGCGCGAGGCCGTCCTTGATCGCGTCGAGGCCCGCGGTCATCTCCGGGGTCACGTCGCGGATCGCCTGCGCCACCATCACGCGCTGGGCCGGGCCCGCGCTCTTCTCGTCGGCCTTGGTCTTCGCGAGGAAGCCGTTCTCGACGATGTTGTTGTCGGGCGTGGCGTTGAGCTGCAGCGCCGGCTGGACGCAGTGGTGGTTCGTGACGATCAGGCCCTGGCCCGACACGAACGAGCCGGTGCAGCCCGGGGGCGACAGCTGGACGATCGCGGCGAGCGGCGCGTTCAGCGGATCGGCGAGCTTGCTCGGATCGATCGAGACGCCCATCGCCTTGAAGTTCGCGAGGTGCTGCGGCAACAGCATCTGGCGCGGCAGCCACATGCCGCCCGGATCCTGGTAGGCCTTGCGCGCCGCCAGGGTCGGGTCCGGCGACGCCGGCGGCGGGGTCTCGACCGCGGAGCCGGAGCCGACGGCGGAGCCCGAGCCCTCGCCCATGCCGTTGTCCGTGATGGTGGTGTTCGGCTTGCCCTTACCGCCGCAGGCCGCGGCGAAGAGGGCGCACGCGAGTGCAATGCGCTTCATGGCGCGGGTCGTACCAGACTTTGCGACGGCGAGCAGAGCGATTGCCTGCCAACCGGCGATCGCAGCGGCGGGCGTAAGCGAGGCCACCGGTGGGCGGGACTGACTGCGACCGGCGCGACAGTGGCGGCATCGCCGCCTCGGGAGATCGCTCAGCGGCCGGGTCGATCGCCGCGCGGGGACATCCAGCCCGCGCGCTGCAGCGCCTGCACCAGATCGCGCGCGCCGAGCGGCGCGGTCGCCATCGGCGGCAGCTCCGGGCTCGGCGGCGGCGCCAGCGTCGCCGGATCGAGGCCACCGAGGAGCTCGAGCTCGCGCAGCGCATCGACGATGCGCATGCCCACCCGCAGCTCGGCCAGCTCCGCGGCGACCGCGCGCGGCTCCGCCGACGCGGTGACGAGCGCGAGCATCTGCTGGGCGAGGTCGCGCTCGCGATTGCCGCCGGGCCGCAGCTGATCGCGGAGCCAGCCGACCGCCGGCGCGGCGTGGCGCTCGATCATGCGGTGCCGCAGCGGCGCGTAGTAGCCCGCGTTGAGCCACGCCGGGATCGCCTGCTGCGCCTCCGAGAGGCTGGCCTCCTCGATGGAGTCATCGTCGAGTGGCGCGATCGAGATCGCGTCGGCGCCATCGAACAGCCGCACGCTCGGGCTCGGGGACGAGCGCCCCGGAGCGATGTCGGGAGCCCCGGGATCGGCCGCAGGCATCGGCCGGGTGCCACGCGCAAAGGAGCCCGGTGAACCGGGCTCGGCTTGATTGCGACGGCGAGAGCCTCTCAGCATACGCCCTAGGACATAGCAATTCTCACGCCTATCGCGATTGCCGTATCCGATTGAATTTACTTGGCTCGATTCCCGCCGATCGGGCTCACCATGGCACCGTTACCACGACGTCGTGCCACGATGTAGGCGGTGGATTCGGCTCAGATTCGCCGCGGGAATCTCACGCCCCTGCCGCAGCGGCGCCGCTAGTAGCGATCGGGATCGCGGGGATGGTCCGCGGCAGGCTCCACGTCCTTCATCGCCTCGCCGGCACCAACCGCGAGCACATCCTCGAGCCGAGCTCGCTGGATGATCCCGGAGTTACGGCGGGGAGGCGGCGTGGGCGCGGCAGCGGCGGACTCGGGAACGGTCGTCTTGGGATCGGCCACGGTAGAGTCTCCAGCAAGCGGCGCGCCACGTTGGCGATCGGTCGACGCGCGTGACCCGTCCCTCATTCAACGACGCTACGCGATCGGCCGTTCGCCGACCACATGGACCTCGCGCTGCGGGATCGGGATCGAGATCTTCGCGCGATCGAACGCCTCGGCGATCGCGAGCCGCAGCCGCGATGACGTCCGCATGTCCTCGCGCGGATCATCGATCCACACCAGCAGCGCGAACTGCAGGGCGGAGTCGCCGAAGCCCTCGAGCCGGACCTCGGGCGGCGGCTCCTGCAGCACGCCGGCCTCGACGCGCGCGACCGCGATCAGCGCGTCGCGCACCAACTCGGGCGAGGTGCCGTACGCCACGCCGACCGTCACCCAGATGCGGGTGCGCGTCGTCGGCACCGAGTAGTTCACCACCTGGGTCGTGATGAGATCGCTGTTGGGCACGATCACCGTGACCTCGTCGCGCGAGATCACGCGGGTCGCGCGCAGCCCGATGTTCGCGACCGTGCCGCGGATGTCGCGCACCTGGATGAAGTCGCCCTCGTGCACCGGCCGCTCGACCAGCAGGATCAGCCCCGACACGAAGTTCTGCACCACGTTCTGCAGGCCGAAGCCGATGCCGACCAGCACCACCGCCGAGCCGGCGAGCACCGCGGTCAGCGACACGCCGAGCGTATCGAGCGCGACGAACGAGCCGGTCGCGATGACGAAGTAGTAGACGATCTTGCTCGCCGCCGCGGCCGCGCCCGACGGGTAGCGCCGCGCGAGCAGCGTGCGGCGCGTGGTGCCGCGCAGGATCCGCGCGAGGATCGCCGCGCCGATGAAGATGCCCAGGCACGTGAGCAGCGTGCCGACGGTGATCGGCGACGCGCCGAGCCGGAAGATCTCGCGATCGAGGAAGTCCCGGATCCCCATGCGCCATCATCGCATGCGGCGCGCGCGGATCACGCGGCGGGCAGGAAGATGTCGAACACCGCGCCCTGGCCGGGCGCCGACTCGCAGTGCAGGAGGCCCTGGTGCTGCGCGACGACGCGCGACACCACCGCGAGGCCCAGGCCGGTGCCGGTCGGCTTGCTCGTGAACAGCGGGTCGAAGATCCGCGCGCGCAGCGCCGGGGGGATCCCGGGCCCGGTGTCCTGGACCCGCACCCGCGCGAACTCGCCGGGGCGGGCCCACGGCAGCTGCTCGACGACGTGGTCGTCGAAGCGGTGGCTGTCGACGGTGACCGTGATCGCGCCGTGGTGCTGGACGGCGTCGCGCGCGTTGATGACGAGATTGGCCAGGGCCTGCTCGAGTTGCACCCGATCGCCGTAGACCAGCGGTTCGCCGTTGCGCGTGTGGGTGACCGTCACCGCGCGCGGCACCGAGCGGCGCACCAGGCTGAGCGTGCTCGCGACGACCTCGTTCAGATCGATGCGCTCGCGCTGCCCGGACTCGCGGCGGCCCAGCGCGAGCAGCTGCTTGACCACGCGGCCCGCCGCGCCGACCGCCTCCGCGGCCTCCTGGATCACCTCGGCGTTTGGCGGGGGCAGCGCCTCGAGGAACTCGAGGCTGCCGCCGATGATCGTGAGGTAGTTGTTGAGATCGTGCGCGAGCCCCGCGCTCAGCACGCCGAGCAGCTCCACGCGCTGCAGCGACTCGAGCTGCAGCTGCAGCGCCTGGCGCTCGGCCTCGCGCTGCTTCTCGACGCCCAGCATGCGCACGCGATCGAACGCCGCGCCGTAGAGCGAAGCGATCACGACCATGCGCGCGAGCTCCTCGTCGGTCGGCGGGCGCGGGCCCTCGTCGCCGAACGTGCCGAGCCCGAGCGTCCCGACGACGTCGGCCCCGAGGAGCACCGGCACGTTGATGATCGTGCGATTGCCCAGCATGGCGACGGTCGCCTTGTTGGTCCGCGGATCGGTCGCCGCCTCGATGACCACCACCGGCGCGCGCCGCTCGAGGATCTCCGCGATCATCGCGTCGCCGGCGATCGGGAACAGCGGCCCGCTCTCCCAGAGCAGCGCCTCGGCGTCGCCGTGGAACGCGAGGACGCGCAGGTGGCCCGGGTGCTCGGCGTCGACCATCCCGGTCCAGACCTGCTGGTAGCGGGTGAGCTCGCGCACCGCGGCCGTGATGATCGCCACGAGCTCGCCGTGGCTGGTCGCGGTCTGCAGCGCCGCCGCGTGGCGGAGGACGGCGGCGAGGTCCAGCGACATGGCCCCTAGCGTATCGCGGTCCGAGGCTTGAAGGCGACGTCTGATCGCCAGCCGAGCGTCAGTCGAACGCGCGGCGCAGCGCCCCGAGGAACGGCGACACCGGCGCGAACGCGGCGTCCGGGAGCTCGTGCATGTGGCGGTACTTGGTGATCTGCGCGCCGATGATCGCGCACCGATCGGCGAGCCCCGGGAAGATCTGCGTCGGGAACCGCTCGTCGCTGGTGTCGTAGCCGGCGCGCACGAACTCGAAGCCGACGCTGATGCGCGCGGGTTCGTTGGCCGCCGCCGCGGTACCCCAGTGGAGCAGCGCGTGGGTCCAGCCCATGACCGTGCCGGCGGTCGCGGGCAGCGCGCGGATGTGCTGCATCGAGCTGACCATGTGGCGCGCCTGCGGGTTGTAGTACTCGTAGTCCCACGGTGCCGGCGCGACGTAGATGCAGCCGTTGCGCACGGTCGCATCGGACAGCGCGACCCACAGGGTCATCGACGCGAGGTCGCGCTCGGGCGTGAACGCGCGCTCCGGCCGATCGCGATGCGGCGGCCAGCCGCGCGCCGACTCGCCGTGCACGTGCCAGGCCCAGAACGAATCGAGGACCTCGACGGGACAGCCGAGGCCGCACGCCGCGATCGGCGCGAGCAGCGGCACGAGCTGCCACAGCGCATCGAACGCGAAGCCGCACACCGCCGGCGCGCCGCGCGCGACGCACAGCTCGATCGCGGCGCGGCACTCGGCGACCAGCGCCGGCGGGATCAGGCCGGGCAGATCGAGGTAGCCATCGCCGCGCAGCTCGCCGGCGATCGCCTCCGCCGCCGGTAGCTCGCGCGCCAAGGACCAGGCGCGCGGCGCGCCGATCGTGAGCCCCGCCGCGCGCACCGCCGCCTCGATATCGTCGTGCATCCCCATCGAGGGCACGGTAGCGCAGCTGCCGCGCGCGTGTCGACGCGGCGCGATGCCGCGCGCTACTCGTCGAACGAGAAGTTCGAGAAGAACGACTTCACGTCGGTGTGCGGCACCTGCTGCGCGGCCTCGTCAGCGAGGTCCTTGACCTCGAGCAGATCGTCCGGCACCTCGAGCAGGAACCGCGACGGCGTGCGCACCATCGGCTTGCCGCGCGACACCCGCGTGCACGCGCGCGTCAGGTAGAGCTTCTGCTGCGCGCGGGTGATGCCGACGTAGCAGAGCCGCCGCTCCTCGGAGATGTCGGTCGCGTGGTCGGCGTCCATGACGTCGGTGGCCTGGGGCTGGAGCGTGCGCGCGTGCGGCAAGAGCTCCTCCTCCATGCCGACCATGAAGCACACCGGGAACTCGAGGCCCTTCGAGCCGTGCAGGGTCGTGAGGATCACGCGCTCGCCCGAGACCTCTTCCTCGCTGTCGCTCTGCAGCGACAGGAGGCGCAGGTAGTCGGCGAGCGCGGCCTGCCCCTTGGCCTTGGCCTCGTGCTTCTCGAGCGAGCCCATCAGGCCCTCGACGTTGTCGATGCGGCGCTGCGCCGCCGAGCCGCTGCCCGAGGCGTCGCGCAGATCGTCGTAGAGCTTGATGTCCTCGATCAGCCGGCGGGTCGCCGCCGTGACCGACTCACCGCGGCGCAGCGAGGTGGCGCAGCGGGTGACGATGTCGACCAGCTCGGAGATCGCCGTGCAGGTCGCCGGCCGCAGATCCGGCACGGCGAGGTGCGAGGTCGGCGACGACGGCAGCGGATCGGCGTCGACATCATCGAAGCGCGCCATGCTGCCGGTGTGCGAGCCGACCGCGGTCACGGTCGCGCCGGTCCAGATCGGCTCGGCGTCCTGGCCGACCTCGCGCAGGACGTCCCAGAGCGTGGCGTGGCGCGAGTGCGCCGTGCTGACCAGCTTCTCGACGGTGGTCGCGCCGATGCCGCGCGCCGGGTAGTTGATGATCCGGCGCAGCGCGAGCTCGTCCTTGGGGTTCACCGCGACCCGCAGGTACGCGATGAGGTCCTTCACTTCCTTGCGCTCGAAGAACTGCTGGCCGCCGTACATCACGTAGGGCACGGCGTGCTCGCGCAGCTGCTCCTCGAGGAGCTTGGACTGCAGGTTCGAGCGGTACATGACCGCGAAGTCGGTCCACTTGCGGCCGTCGGCGTGGAGCTTGACCAGCTCGCGCGCGACCCACTGCGCCTCCTGCTCGGTGTCGCGCGCGACCGCGTGCGTGATCGGCAGGCCCGCGGCGTGATCGCTCCACAAGGTCTTGCCGTGGCGCTGCTTGTTGTTGGCGATGACCGCGTTGGCGGCCTCGAGGATCGTGCGCGACGAGCGGTAGTTCTGCTCGAGCTTCACGATCTTGGCGCCCGGGAACATCTCGCCGAAGCGCAGGATGTTGGTCGGGTCGGCGCCGCGCCACGAGTAGATCGACTGGTCGTCGTCGCCGACGACGGTCAGGTTGCGGTGCTGCGACACCAGCGAGGTCACCATCATCAGCTGGGCCTTGTTGGTGTCCTGGTACTCGTCGACCATCACGTAGCGGAAGCGCTCGCGCCAGCGCGCGCCGACCTCGGGGTTCTCGAACAGCCGCACCGGCTCGACGATGAGATCGTCGAAGTCGTAGGCGGCCGCGCCGCGCAGCGCCTCCTGGTAGCGCGGGTAGACCTCGGCGGTGATGAGGTCGTAGTCGTCGCTGGGCCGCGGCTGGTACTGCTCGGGCGAGACGAAGGTGTTCTTGGCCAGCGAGATGCGGGTCAGGATCGCCTTCACGTCGAAGCGCCGCTCGCCGTCGCGCGTGACATCCTTGGTGCCGCGCAGCGCCTCGCGCACCGCGCCGAGCTGATCGGCGGCGTCGTAGATCGTGAAGCCGCGCGGCATGCCCAGCGCCTTGCGCTCCTCGCGCAGGATCCGCAGGCCGAGCGCGTGGAACGTGCCCATCGTGAGCTTGGCGGCGGTCTTCTTGTCACCGAGCAGGTGGGCGACGCGCTCGCGCATCTCCTCGGCGGCCTTGTTCGTGAAGGTCACCGCGCAGATCGCCTCGGGCGGGATCCCCTGCTCGAGCAACCGCACCATGCGGAACGTGATCACGCGGGTCTTGCCCGAGCCGGCGCCAGCGAGCACCAGCATCGGGCCGGAGCCGTGCTCCACCGCGGCGCGCTGCGGCGGATTGAGCTTGCTGAGATCGATCCCCACGGGCTCGGCAACCTACGGACCGGCGCACCCGCCGTCAAGCGCGGTATGCTGGCTCATCATGAGTCGCTACGACGCGCTGTGCGCCGAGCTCCGCGCCGAGTTCCCGCGCTTCCGCGTGACGAAGAAGTGCGACTCTCGCTTGCACCGCGCGATCCACTACAGCCTCGTCGTGCTGACGTTCGGCGGGATGCGCGCGTACCTCTCCGACTACGTCACGACCATCGGCCAGGGCGTGGCCGTGCCCGAGGACTGGGACCAGCAGAGCGACGACGAGCGCTGGTCGACGATGCGCCACGAGGCGGTGCACCTGCGGCAGTTCCGGCGCTACACGCTGCCCGGCATGGCGATCCTGTACCTGCTGTTCCCGCTGCCGCTCGGGGTCGCGTGGTTCCGCGCGAAGTTCGAGCAGGAGGCCTACGCCGAGAGCATCCGCTGCGCGTTCGAGCAGCACGGCCTCGCGTACGTGAAGACCGGCTCGTTCCGCGAGTACATCCTCGAGCAGTTCACCGGGCCGTCGTACGGCTGGATGTGGCCGTTCAGGAACTCGCTGAACCGGTGGTACGACGGCGTGGTCGCGACGCTGGCGCGCAACTGAGGCGAACGAAGTGAGCCGGCTCAGATCCGGACGAGATCGGGACGCGCGTCCTCGCGCGGGCCGATCGATCGAACAAGAGCCTGGAGGCGCCAGCCTCACAGGCTCGTGATGCGTACAATCGCCGCGGGGTGTCCATGATGAAGCGACTCGCGATCGGCCTCGGGGTGACGCTGACCGCCTGCCACACCGCGGCGCCAGCGACGCTCGCCAACACCGGACCGGTGGTGCCGCTGCCGGCGGGCCTGCTGCACGAGGCCGGCGCGCTGCGACCGGTGATCACGCGCAACGGCGCCACGTACCTGTGGCTGCACTACGAGTGGCCGAACGACGACACGCCGGCGTGGGAGCGCGCCCCCGAGGGCTGCTGGGAGCCGTACGGCAGCGGCGCCGAGGCCGCGAAGGCCACCTGTCCGCCGTCGCTGCCGGTGCCCGCGGAGGCGCGCGCGTCGCTCGGGGCGCTGCCGCACACGCTCGGCGTGATCGGCGTCGACGGGCCGTGCACGGCGACCGTGGGCGCGCCGATCGTCATCTCGACCGCGGGCTGCGAGCCGTCGGTGACCGTGGTCGCGCCGCTCACCGGGTGCGCCGCCAACGTCGCGCCGTTCGGCCTCGCGGACGCGGCGTTCGATGCGGATCTGCGCTGGCGCGGCCGTGCAACGGCGGACCCGATCCCGATCGGCGCGAAGCCGCCAGCGCTGCGCGATCCGCTGGTCGCGCGCTACGCGGCGCAGTGGCTGGCCGAGCCGACGTTCGCGCCCGCCGGGCGCCACGACGCCGCGATCGTCAGCGCGCAGCTCGATGGCGGCGTCGAGTCGCTGACCGCGATCGAGCTGGCCGCCGTGGTCGGCACGGCCGGTGACCAGTGCGAGTGGACCGTCGAGAACCGCAGCGTGATCGGCGTGCGCCGCGGCGACACGCTGACGCCGCTCCCGGCGATCGCGCCGCCGGGTTCGCCGGCCGAGGACGAGCCCGCAGACCCCGGCGGCCCGCCGGTCGATGTCGACGGCGCGGTGTTCTGGCGGGGACAGCTCGCCGGCGTGGTCAGCGGGTTGCCGACCTCGACCGTGGTCCACGCGATCCACGCCGACGGCGCGGTCGCGCTGGTCTACGACCAGACCGTGTGGAGCGACAACGCCGAGTGCCTGATCCGCAACTGGACCGGCGTGTCGTACCCGTGCGGGCTCTGACCTGAGCCGAGCGCCAGAGGTTCCGAAGCGCGCTACTTGATCGACTTGCAGGCGGTCAGCACCGCGTCGGCCTGCGACTGCTTCGACACCGTGGTGCTGCAGTGGATCGGCTTGCCGCCGATCGTGCGGTGGACCTCGACGAAGAAGTTGGCGCCCATCGAGCCGCTGTTGTCCCAGGTCACCGCGAAGCCATCGGCGAGCTTCTCGTCCTTGAGGTGCTGCGGCGTGTAGTCGTTGGCGTCGGTCTTGACCTCGTCGAGGGTCTTCGCCGCCTTCGCGACCTCGACCGACATCGCGCCGATCTCCGGACCGGTCAGCATCGAGCCATCGCCCATGCCGGCGCCGACCTCGGCGCCGCCGGGGACGTCGATCGACAGGCCCGCGACCTTGTCGAGCTTGATCGAGGAGGCGGCGGCGGGCTTGTCACCACCGCCACCACCGGCGGCGGCCGAGCCGCCGTCTTCTTTCTTCTTGCCGCAGGCAGCGGCGGACACGGTGAGCGCGAGGACGAGGACGAGGCGAGCGGTGCGGTTCATGACTGTCTCCTTGGGGCGGGACAATACAAGGTGCGGGCCAGCGTGACGCGCATGCGCGCACGCGGACTTGCATCCGCGTGTGCCGCCGATCGGGTCGCGCCGGACCCAACCCGGTCCGCGACGAGGCGCGCGCGGACCCAGCTAGTGCCCGCGCGGCGGTGGCGCGTAGTGATCGGCGACCGACGCTGCGATGAACGCCATGAACGCGCGCATGTCGGCGGTGCTGAGCGAGGTCGCGTAGGACACGCGGTTCTTGGTCTGCACCATCGTCAGGCCCGAGATCATGTTGAGCGCGCTCGCGCGCCGCAGCACGGCCTGCAGGATCCGGCTCTCGGCGACCTTCTCGCGGATCGTCGCGATCGACTTCACCATCTCGGCGGCGTCCGCATCCGACGCGAACCGCAGGTTGCCGCGCGCGATCACGCCGTTGGGCTCGACCTTGAGCGCGAGCGTGATCCGATCGGGCGCGGGCAGCGACGGCACCCCGAGCCCGAGGTCGGGCAGGTTGTAGCGCCCGGCCAGCGCCGACATCGTCATCATCAGCTCCGGGCCTTCCTTGACCCCGGACTCGACCTCGATCGTGCGCGCGCGCGCGAGCCACGCGGGCACCTCCGCCGCGACCGCGACCGCGGTGTCGAGGTTGCCCTTGGCGCCGCGGGTGAGGTCGCCGAGATCGCGCGGCTGCGCCAGCACGACCCAGCCCCGGAACGGCATCAGGAACACGCGCGGGTCGCCCGGGTAGACCCGATCGCCCGCGCCGCGGCGGCCGAGCGCACCGCCGCGCGCGACCGACCAGGTCACCGGCGCGTCGGACTGGTCCAGGATGTCGCGCACGTCCTCGGACGACCGGGTGGTGCGCCCGACGAGCGTGGTGGACACGATGTTCTGCGGGTTCGAGGTGCTGATGACGAGGGTCTCGAACAGATCGGCGATGCGCAGCCGGCGCGGGCCGATGAGCATCTGGTAGTCGGGCATCGGCGTGAGGATCTTCTCGCCGGCGATGCCCCACTCGGTGCCGCGCAGCCGATCGAAGCGGACCAGCACGGTCACGACCTGCCCGGCCGGGAAGTACGACAGCAGGTTCGACGCGGTGCCGGTGGCGACGCCGTCGTCGGCGCCGGGGTGCGGACGATCGTCGCCCGATAGCGGATCGGAGTCGGAGCCCGAGCCCGAGCCCGCGATGCCGGGCGTGTCGCCGGTGCCGCTGCCCGTGCCGGTGCCGCCGCCGGGCGTGGTCTCGCCGGTCGCGATCGCGACGCCGCCATCGTCCGGCACGCCGCCATCGCGAGGCACCCCGCCGTCGTCGAGCATCGCGACCTGACCGCCATCGCCGGCCGCGCCGCCCGCGAGCCCCGACGCGCCATCGCCGAGGCCACCATCGTCGACGATCGCGACCTGACCGCCATCGCCCACGCCGCCATCGTCGGTCATCGCAACCTGACCGCCATCGCCGACGCCGGCGTCGATCATCGCGACCTGCGCCGCGTCGCGATGGCCCGCGTCCGCGCGCGCGATCCGCTGCGCGTCGGGCACACCCGCGTCGACGACGATGTCGCCGGTCTGGTCGGGCGCCGCCTCGGGCGGGGTGGCCTCGGCGACCTGCGCCGCGGCCGCCGGCGCCTCGTCCGGGACATCCGGCAGCGCCAGGGCCTTCGGGGCCTCGGGCGCGAGCTCGATGTCGACCAGATCGGAGGCGGTGCGGTCCGCGGCGTGCGGGATGCCACAATGCGCCACGATGGCGCCGACCACGTGCAGCAGGATCGACAGCGATACTGCGCGCCGCAACCAGCCGGGTTCGTCCTTGCGCCGCACGGGGGTGGTCTCGACCTCGCCTGCCCCCAGGCAGTAGCATTCCCCCATGGGTGAGTCCAGGAGCGACGACCGCCCGCTCGACGATGACGAGCGGGCCTACGTCGCAGCAGCGCGCGACAAGGCCTTCGTGCTGTACGAGGGCAAGCAGGTGCCGCATCGCAGCTGCGGCATCGCGCTCGCGGAGACCTTCGGGCTGGCGACGCCGGCGTACCAGGCGCTGCGCCGCGGCGGCATCACCGGCACCGGCGCGTGCGGCGCGATCCGCGCCGGCGAGCAGGTGCTCGGCGAGGTCCTCGGCGATCCATCGCCGACCGGCGCGGTCACGCCCGCGCTGCGCGCCGCGATCACGTGGTATCAGGCGGCCGCCGCGCAGATCGATCGCGGCGACGCTCCCGACATCGTCTGCAACAACCTGACCCGGCGCTTCGGCGACTTCACCGGGCCCGCGCGCCAGGCCTTTTGCACCAACCTCGCCGCGCAGGTCGCGGCCTTGACCGCCGAGGCCCTGTGCCGCTTCGGCGAGGCGCGTCCGGCGATCGGACCGGTGGAGATTCCGTGAAGATCAAGCACGAGCAGGTCGAGCAGGTCGTGGCCGAGGCATCCAAGAAGATGTCCGAGGCCAACTACTCCGCGGTGATGGTCGGCGGCTTCGTCCAGCAGCAGCCCGCCGCGACCCAGTACATCAGCGCCCACGATCGCGAGCTCGGCGGGACCGAGGCCGTGGTCGGGGTGATCTTTCACGCCGCCCTCCTCGGCGTCGTGTTCCAGCGCGCCGCGGGGCGATCGATCCGGATCCTGTCGTTCGAGGATCTCGACTCGGTCTCCGGCGGCGATCCGCTGGTCAAGCTGGCCGAGCGCCAGCCCGCGGTCGCCGACTTCATCGTCAGCAACATCGAGCACGTCGAGACCCGCGGCGTGCTCGCGCTGCTGGCGCTGGCGATGGACCGGGTGAGCTGAGCGGCCGGCGACGCGGGCCCGCCGCCGGGTGGGCCGCCACCGGTCGGGCCGAGGGCCTATCGCGCGGCCGCGATCCGGTTGCGCAGATCGCCGCCCCACCTCGCGCGGATCTTTTGCTACCACTCGGCCCATGGCGAACCCGATTGCGACCTTCGAGACCTCCGTCGGCTCCTTCACCGCGGAGATCTACCTCGACAAGATGCCGATCACGGCGACCAACTTCATCGAGCTGGTCAAGCGCGGCTTCTACGACGGCCTGCACTTCCACCGCGTGATCAAGGATTTCATGATCCAGTTCGGGTGCGAGTTCTCGAAGGATCCGAACAGCGGCCGCGCCGGCACCGGCAGCTCGCCGCTCGGGCGCGTCCAGGACGAGCACCCCGCGGCGTACAAGCTCTCGAACGAGCCGGGCACGCTGTCGATGGCGAACACCGGCCAGCCCAACAGCGGCGGCGCGCAGTTCTTCATCAACACCGTCCACAACGCGTACCTCGACTGGTTCACGCCGGGCCAGTCGAAGCACCCGGTGTTCGGCAAGGTCGTCAGCGGCATGGACGTCGTGAGCAAGATCGGCACCACCCCGACCGCGCGCGGTGATCGCCCGGTGACCCCGATCAAGATGATCAAGGTCACCGTCGCCAACGGCTGACCGATGACGCGCGCGCGCGAGGATGGGCTCGCGCTCCTCCTCGACCTCGCGCGGATCCTGTCCGCGACGCTGGTGACGATCGACGAGCTCGCGCGCTACCTCGGGCCGGCCCACGCCGACCCGCCGCCGCGCGGCCCGATCGAGCTCGCGAGTCACGACCCGCGGGTCGCGCGCGCCGCGATCGGCGTCGACCTCGACGGCAACCCCGACGGGGTCACGCTCGTGCTGGCCGCGGCGATCGCGCTCGCCATGTTCGAGGACGCGCTCGGCGCGCCGCTCGCCACGATCGACGACGACATCCGCGTGTACGCGCTGCCGTCGACCGGCGGCCTGCTCGGCGTGATCGCGATCGCCACGATCGACGATGGCGCGATCGCGGCGCTCGAGCTGCGCCGCGATCTGCGCGAGGGCTGATCAGCCCTTCGGCCGCCGGCGCTTGCGCCGCAACACGAACGCGCACGCGACCGTGAGCGGCAGCGTGTTGCGCACGCCCGCGAGCGTGCCGCAGTCCTTGTCCTCGCAGCAGCCGAACGGGTGGTGCTCGCACGGCCAGTCGGGGTCGCCGCCGCCCTGGACCGCATCGCCGGGCGTGACCGCCTGCGATCGGAACTGGAGCCGGCGCGCGCGGCCGACCGGGATGCCCACGTGATAGACGTTCTCGGCGACCTTCTCGGCGCCGTCGATCTCGTAGCCGAGGCTGTCGAACGCGCCCTCGTGGCTGAGGAACACCGTGAACGAGGTCAGCGGGCGGTACTCCGGCCGCTTCGCGTCCGCGCTCGACGCCCGGTAGAACGGATAGACCTCGAGGGTCGGCACCAGATCCGCCGCCGTCGACGGGCCGACCGCGACGACGGTGTCGCGCGTGAGCTTGGCCGCCGGCAGCTCGCCATCGGGCGCCGCCGCCGCGATGTCGAGCAGGTTGCCGACCTGCTCGTAGGTCGGCGACGGCATGATCGCGCGCGCCCACGCGATGCCGCCGGCCTGCTCGGCCATGTCGGGGTCGTAGCCGAACGCGAGCGGCCACTCGCCGTAGCCGCCGTACTGCGTGCCGCCGTAGCTCGCGCCGCCCCAGTTGTAGTGGCCGAGCTGCTCGGCGAGCGCGTAGACGTCGCCGGAGTACATGCCCTGGATGTCCTCGACGTACGGCGCGGCGATCTCGGCCGCGCGCGCGATCGCGGCGCGCCGGATGAAGCGCATGCCGGTGGTGCCGGGCGGCACCGTCTTCGGCAGGTTGCGCGGCATGACCAGCAGGTAGATGTCCTGCTGATCGCTGTCGGTCGGCGCGGCCAGCGTGCGCGTGTCGATCAGCGCCTCGCGGGTGTCGGTCGACATCTGGCCGAACGTCATGTTGTTCCAGGTGCTGTGCCGCGTGAAGTGCGCGTCGCCGTTGGGCGCGTCGAGCTCGACGAGCATGCACTGGTCGTACTGGTACTTCTTCGAGACGCACGTCCGGGGATTCGCGTCGCCCGGCATCTTCGCGCGCGTGCCGGGGTCCGTCATCCGGTCGCAGATCTGCGGGGCCGTGCCGCACGAGCACTCCTCGCAGCCCCCGCCATTGGGCGTGAGGCCGTACTTGCAGAACTCGCTGAGCCCGCCCGCGGCCTCGCTGCCGAGCTGCCAGGGAAAGGTGACCGCCCACTTGTCCTGGTTGAACGGGGCACCCGCGGCTTGGAGATCGATCGGATGGCAGACAGTGCCGACCGGATCCATCGACAACGGCGGCACGCCGCACACACCGCCCTCGGTGCCGGGGATCTCCTTCCACACGCCGGTGTCAGTCGCGTCCGACCAGGGCGCCGAGCCCCACCCCGCGAGCCGGAAGTGCGCCCGCAGCGGCACGGTGACCGGCGCGTTCGAGGTGTTGCGCGCGATCGCGATCAGCATGTTGGTCGCGACCGTCGTGCCATCGGCCTGGTAGCCCTTGAAGCCGTTGCCCGGCGTCACCCCGGCGAACAGGTTGATGGTCGGGTCGGTCATCGCACCGACGGGGCCGATCTCGATCCCGGCATCGCACGGCACGGTCGGCGCGGGCCCTGGCGCGCCCAGCCGGCTCATCAGACCCCAGCTCGCTTCGTCGCCGAGGTCCCGATGGATCACGAACTCCGGGTGATGGTCCTGGTCGGTGTTCGCGTACACGCACACGGAATTCGGCGTCGTCCGTGGCCATGCCGCGAGCGGCGAGAAGGTCGGCTGCTCGGCCGGGTTGTCGTGGCTCGGGAGCGATTCCGAAACCTCGTACCAGACGGTGGACGAGGGGTCGATGCCATCGCTGAGCGGCAGCCCCGCCGACGGCGCGAGCTTGAGCCGCGCGAGCACTCCCCACTGCCCATCCTTGCTCCACATCATCACGTCTTCGTTCGTCTCGGCGCCGCTCGCGCGGGGCCCGTTGAGCCAGGTGAACGGCGGCGTGTTCTCATCGGGGCCGGTCATCGGGTCGAACTCCGGGAACGTTCCGATCACGCCCGCGTCGCACGTCTTGTAGTCGTTGGTGTTGCCGCGATCGACCCAGACTCGCCAGTTCGGGGTGCTGAGGCACTTGTAGGTCGAACCGCAAAACGCGGGTGCGACCTGGTCCGCCGCGAGCGCCGCTGCCGGTAGATCGAACTGCAGGAGGTAGGCGCGTTCGTTCTGGTAGGGCGCCGACCGCCGAAAGCCGAGCCACACGTCGCCTTGCATCGTCGCGTTCGGCACGACGTTGGACGTGAACGACAGGTACAGGTAGTCGCTCGCACCTTCGTGGCTCCAGAGGGTCTTGAGCTGGGCCGGTGGTCGCGCCGCGCCATTGGAGAATGACTCCAGCGACGCGCCGAGCCAGCGCGGCTCGTCCTGGCCGAAGTACGCCGGCCGCGTGTCACCGTCGGTGAAGAAGTCGCTCCACTTCGGCGGCCCCTCGCGCGTCGGCACGCCGATCGCTTGCGGCACGCACGCGTTGGAGGCGGCCCGCGCCGTGGCGCGGATCCCCAGCATGACGGTCGCTGCTCCCAGCAGCGCCGCCGCGAATCGCATCGGCTTCCCCATGTCCTGCCCCTTCCCCGTGATGCGACGCGAGCCCCCGCCCGCGCCGTTGATGGTCAGCGGCGCTTCTTGCGACGCCGCTTGAACCCGAACAGCCAGATCCCGGCGACCGTGCCGGGCAGCGTGTTGCTGACGCTCGCGAGCGTCCCGCACTTCGCCCCGCCGCAGCAGCCGCACGGCCAGCGCGGATCGCCCGCCATCTGCGGCGCCTCGCCGGCGGTGAGCGCCTGCGAGCGGACCTGGATCCGCCGCGCCAGACCGTCCGGGATCCGGACGCGATAGACGTTCTCGGCGACCTTGCGCGCGCCGTCGATCTCGTAGGTGATGCCGCTGATCGGCCCCTCGTGGCTGAGGAACACCGTGAACGAGGTCATCGGCAGGTACGTCGGCCGCTCCGGCGTCGACGTCGGCGAGCGATAGAACGGATAGATCTCGAGCGTCGGCACGATCGTCGCCGCCGTCGACGGGCCGACCGCGAGCACGGTGTCCTGGGTGAGCGCGGCCGCCGGCAGCTCGCCCTTCGGCACCGCCGCCGCGAGATCGAGGAGGTTGCCGACCTGGCGGTACGCGTCGTCGGGCATGATCGCGCGGGCCCACGCGATGTCGCGGGCCTTGGGCGCCATGTCGGGATCCATGCGGCCCTCGATCGGCCAGTCGCCGTAGCCACCGTACTGGTTGCCGCCGTAGCTCTGGCCGCCCCACTGGTTGCCGCGGCCGAGCTTCGCGGCGATCTCGATCGCCGCGTTGCCGCCGAGCTTGCGGATGTCCTCGACGTACGGCGCGGCGATCGCGCCCGCACGGGAGAGCGCCGCGCGCTGGATGATGTTCATGCCGGTCGCCGACGACGGCAGCGACCGCGGCATGTTGCGCGGCATGACGACCAGGTAGATGTCCTGCACGCCGCCGGGCGCCGGCGGCAGCTGCCGCGCGTCGATGAGCGCCTCGCGACGATCGATCGACATCTGGCCGAACGTCATGTTGTTCCACATGCTCTGCCGCGTGAACGTGGCGTTGCCGTTGGGCGCGTCGAGCTCGACCAGCATGCACTGATCGAACTGGTACTTCTTCGAGACGCACGGGTTGGGGCCCGCCACGCCGGTCGCGCGGGTGCCCGCGTCCGTGGTCTTGTCGCAGAGCGCGCCGCCCGCGCTGCACGAGCACGTGTTGTCGCAGCTGCCGCCCGACGGCGTGAGCCCGTACTTGCAGAACTCGCTCGCGCCGATCGCCGGGTCCGCGCCGATGAACCAGTTGAACGTCACCGCCTGCCTGTCGAGGTTGCCGGCGGCGCCGTTGGCCTGGAAGTCGACGCCGGCGCACGTGCCGCTGCCCGAGGCGCAGATGCCGTTGGCGGTGCCGGGGATCGGCTTCCACACGCCGGTGTCGGTCGCGACCGACCACGGCGCGGAGCCCCAGCCGGCGAGCCGGAAGTGCGCGCGCAGCGGCACGTTGGTGACCGGCGCGGCCGAGGCGTTGTGCGTGACCGCGACGAGCACGTTGCGCGCCGGCGTGTGGCCATCGCTCTGGTAGGCCTTGAACTGGTTGCCCGGGTTCGCGCCCGCGAAGTTGGTGATCGAGGGATCGGGCATCGAGCCGACCGCGGCGAGCTCGAGCCCGAGATCGCACGCCTGCGCCGGCGCCGGCTGGCCGCCGCCGATGCGGCTCATCAGGCCCCAGTTGGCGTCGTCGCCGAGGTCGCGGTGGATCACGTACTCGGCGTGCTGATCCGCCGGCGTGTTGAGGAACGTGCAGATCGTGTGCGGGGTCGGCCGCGGCCACGACGCGATGCTCGTGAACGCGGGCTGTTCGGCCATGCCCGGCAGCGACGCCGAGGCCTCGAACCAGACCTTCGCGGTCGGATCCATGCCGGCGGTGATCGCGTCGGTCGCGTTCTTCGCGACCTTGAGCCGGACCTGCACCGCCCACAGATCGCCGGTGTTCCAGTAGACGACGTCCTCGTTGCCGGCGGTGTTGATCCAGTCGAACGGCGGCGTCGTGACGTCGGCGCCGTTGAGCGGATCGAACTGCGGGAAGTTGCCGATCACGGAGTTGTCGCAGTCGTAGGTGGTCGTGTTGCCGCGATCGACCCAGACCCGCCAGTTCGGGGTCGTCCCGCAGGTCGCGGTGTCGCCGCAGAACGTGGGCGTGACCCGCGCGCTCGGCAGCGACGCGCCCGGCAGGTGGAACTGGAAGATGTACGAGCGCTGGCCGGCGCTCGCCGTGCCGCGGCGAAAGCCCAGCCACAGATCGCGTGCGGTCGTGGTGTTGGGATTGATGTTGGTCGTGAACGACAGGTAGAGGTAGTCGTTGCCCTCGTCGACGCCGGGGGTCGACGGGTCATCGCCTTCGTGGCTCCACAGCGCGCGGCTCTGCAGCGGCGCGCGCGCGCTGCCGTTCGCGAACGACTCCGACGACGAGCCCTGCCAGCGCGGATCGTCGAGGTCGGGGTACGACGGCTTGCCCGCGGTGTCGCCGTGGAAGTGATCGGTCCACTTCGGCGGGCCCTCGCGGGTCGGCACGCCGATCGCGTTCGGCACGCACGAGTTGGGCGCGGCGAGCGCGCGCGGGCCTTCGAGGATCCCGACCGCGCAGGCGAGCGCGGCGGCGAGGCGAAGCTTGTCGATGCTCATTGGTGAAACGTTCTCATCCAGATGTTGTAGAGCTGCGCGGTGCTGTTGCAGGTCGGGGTGAAGTCGTCGAAGGTCGCGTGCCAGCCCTCGCTGAACGTCATGTTCTGGCTGCGCTGGCAGCGCGGCCCGGTCTGGCCGGCGGCGCCGACCCCGACCGCGGTGTTGACGTCGACGAGGATCGCGAGCCAGTAGAACCCCGGCGTGACGTGGACGCCGGCGAACGGTGCGCTCTGGGTCTCGACGCCGCTCAGGAACGCCTGGCCGACCGGCATCGACGCGGCGCTGACCAGCGCCGACGGGGCGTTGCCCACGTCGGTGTAGAGCGCCATGCGGAAGCTGCCGCCGGCGGTGCCGCGCACCGCGAAGTAGTCGAGGTCCGCGTCGTCGATGTGGACGCGATACGCGAGCACCACGTTCTTGACCGCGGTGCCGGTCTGCCCGAAGTAGCCCGGCCAGCCCGGGAACGCCTCGACGGTCTTCTCCGTGACCTGCGCGGCGATCGACAGCGCGGTCGCCCCCGCGCCGCTGATCCCGATGTCGGTGGTCTCGGCGGTGATGTTGCGATCCGCGGGCGCCGACACGGTCACGTGCACCGGCGACGAGTAGTTGGCCGAGGTGAACTGGATCGTCCCCGGCGTCACCGGCAGCGCGGTGGCGTTGCCCGACGCGAGCGCGAGGTTGACGGTGCCGCCCGGATCGAACTTGAGCGAGACGTCGAACTGCACGCTCGAGCCCTCGGGCACGGTCACGCTCGAGGCGGTCGCGAGGATGACCTGGGTGTCGTCGTCGGTGACGTTGATCGGGATGTTGACCGTGGTGAGGCCGGGCGAGGTCAGGCGGATCGTCGTCGCGCCCGACGCCAGGTTCTGATCCTGGACACCGTTGATCGTGACGGTCTTCGTCGTCGAGTAGTTGCTGCTGTCGAAGGTCAGGGTCTGCGAGGTCGCGCTGGGCGCCGCGAGCGAGGCATCGAGCGAGGCGACCGTCACGGTCAGCGGCGTCACCGGATCGAACGCGAGGCGCACCTGGAAGGTCGTGCTCGAGCCCTCGGTCACCGCCAGCGAGGTCGCCACGTCGTCCTGGATCGCCTGGGTGTCGTCGTCGGTGACCGCGACCGCGACCGTGCGCGTCGTCAGGCCCGTGGCGGCCAGCGAGATCGTCGCCGAGCCCGGCAGCGTGTTCGCGTCCATCGGCGCGGTCACGGTCACGGTCTGCGGCATCGACCACGTGCTGGTCGTGAACGTCAGCGAGGTCTTGTTGAGCGAGGCGTCGCCGCTCGATGACGACAGCGTGACGGTGACCGTGCCGCTCGGCATCGCCGACAGCGACACGTCGAAGGTGCCCGGCGTGCCCTGCTCGACCAGGTTGAGCGCGGTGGTCGACAGCGCGATGCCGAGCACGTCGTCGTCGACCGTGCGCAGCGTGATCCCGACATCGGCGATGCCCGCCACCGACGGGTGGAACGTGACCGGGATGTCCTCCGAGGTCGCGTTTCCGTCCTGGCCCGCGGCGAAGTGGAACGTCACGTCGGTGGCGTAGGCGCTGGGCGCGATGGTCTGGCTGGTCGGCGTGACCGTGATCGCCGTGCCGGGGCCGATCTGCGGCGTGATCGTGACGCTCGAGTTGGGCTTGGCCGCGAGGTGGACCTTCACGTCGACGCCGCCGCCCTCGGCGATCGACACGATGCCGGTCTGATCGAGGACCAGCGCGACGGTGTCGTTGTCGGTCACGTGGACCGCCACCGACTTGAGGGTGGCGCCCGCGCCGGAGAGATCGACCGTGGTGTCGATCGAGTTGGCGTCGGCGTCATCGACCGCGCTCAGGTTCACGGTCTTGGCCATCGCGTAGTTGCTGGAGTTGAACGTGAGCGTGGTCGGGAAGACATCGACGCCGGGGTCGTTCGACGCGACGGTGACGCTGACCGTGCCGCCGGGATCGAAGCCGAGCGCCGCGGTGAACGAGTCGCTGCCCGGCTCCACGATCGTCGAGGTGGTCTTGCTGAGCGTGATCACCTGCGTGTCGTCGTCGGTGACGCTCACGGGGATGTCGACCATGCCGATCGAGCCCTCCGACAGCCGCACCGTCGCCGTGTTGGTCAGGAGGTTGGGGTCGTCGGTGCCCTTGATCGTCACCGTCTGGTGCTGGTCGTAGTTGCTGGCGTTGAACACCAGCGTGGCCGGGGTCGCGGTCGCGACGCCGCTCGCCAGCGACGCGACGTTCACCGTGACCGGCGCCGCGGGCTGGTAGGCCAGCCAGACGTCGAAGGTCGCGGTCCCGTTCTCCGCCAGCGTCACGGTCGGCGGCGCGTCCTCCTTGATCGCCTGGGTGTCGTTGTCGTGGATCGTCACGCCCACGGTCCGCTCGACCACGCCCACGACGTTGACGTTGAGCCGGATGGTGTCGGCGCCGTCGGCCGTGTCGGGGTCGGCGGGCGCGGTGACGTTCACGGTCTGCGGCATGCCCCAGTCCGTCGTCGTGAACTGCAGCGTGGTCTTGTCGAGGCCGACCTTGCTGTTGTCGGTGGTGAGCGTGACCGTGACGCTCGACGCGGGCTGCTGGGTCAGCGAGACCTGGAGCGCGCTGCCCGTGCTCTCCTCGTTGATGATCAGGCTCGACGGCGCGGTCGCGATGTTGAGCACGTCGGCGTCGACGACGTGGACGGTGTAGTTCACGTCCGCGACCCCGGTGCCGCTGAACTTGAGCGACACGTCCTCGCTGATCGTGTTGGCGTCGACCGGCGTCGAGAACGTGAAGGTCTGGTCGGCGTCGTAGTTGCCTGGCATGAACGTGACCATCGTCGGGTTCGCGAACACCGGGCCGGTGCCCAGGGTCGCGGCGACGGTGACGTTGCCGCTCGGCCGGGCCGAGAGGTGGACGCGCACGTCGACGGTGCCGTTCTCGTCGACCTGCACGACGCCGCTCGCGCCGATGTCGGTGACGATCGCGACCTCGTCGGGATCGTTGACCGTCACGCTGATCGTGACCGGCGTGACCCCGGTGACGCCGACCGCGGTCAGCGTCAGCTCGACGGTCTCGTCGAGCGTGTCGGCGTCGACCGTGCCCTGCACGGTCACGGCCTTGTCGTCGCCGAAGTTGCTGTCGTCGAAGGTCAGCTCCGGCGTCTGCACGCTGAGCTTGTCCGATGGCGTGGTCGGCGCGATCTGCACCGCCACGGTCGCGCCGGGCGCGCGGTTGAGGTGGACGTTGAACGTCTGGCTCTGGCCCTCGGGGACCGTCAGCGACGGGGCCGAGACGACGATCGCCAGCGGCTCGAGCGCATCGGGGTTGCCGTCGCTCGATGGCGCGGCGTCCTCGGTGGCGTGGAAGTCCGAGGGCGGGAGCGAGCAGGCCGCGAGCGACAGCGCGATGCCGAACACGACCGCGCGCGAGGCCGACGCGCGCATGATCAGAAGCTCCCCAGCACGGCCAGGCCGGGCTCGCTGCCGAAGGTCGGGACCACGCGCAGCGCGGTCGTGTCGGGCGCGTGCTCGACCGGCCCGCCGGTGAACCACAGCACCGCGCCGGCGATCACCGCGGCGCCGCCGACGCCGAACGCGATGTTCGCGATCAGCGCGCGCTTCCGACCGCGATCGTTGAGCGCATTCGCGCGGTCCTGATCGGCGGTGGTGCACGCGCTCGGCGGGCAGGTCGCGACCGCGTCGGAGCGCAGGCTGCGCGCCGACAGCCCGAAGCCGATGCCCACGCCGGCGGCGAGCACGCCACCGCCCACGACGCCGAGGGCGATCTTCCGGCGCGGCGTGATCGGGCTCGGCGGTCGCGGCAGCGCCGGCGCGGTCGCGAGCCCGCTGCCCTGGTCGACCTCGTGGTTGATGATCTTCGGCAGCTCCTTGAACTTCGGCACCTCGACCGACTGCTTGTCCTTCTCGGCGGCGACCTCGACGGTGGTCGACCACGGCTCGTGGCCGGGCGCCTTGCCGGCGACGACGTGGCTGCCGCCGTCGACCGGGATCGCGCGGTTCCACTCGACCGGATCGACCAGCGCGCCGTCGCGCGTGACCTCGAGGCCCTCGACGCGGCTCTCGTCGGGCACGCTGATCGTCAGGAACGACAGCCGCGGCTCGAGCGCGGCGACGCGCTTCTTGGCGGTCGCGTTGAGCGCGGCCTTGCTCGCGTCGCCGCGGGTGTTGCTGTCGGCCTGCAGGAACAGCGCCCAGGCCGCGGCGTACTGCTGGTTCTTCTCGCGGCAGTCGGCCGCGTTCATCACGGTCGCAACGTTGTGCTCGGTCTTCTCGCTGGCCTCGAAGGCGGCGCACGCCTCGGCGAGCTTGCCGGACTTCATGAGCTCCTTGCCGTCGCGGAACAGCTGCTCGGCGGCGGGATGGGCCTGCGCGTGAGCGCGCGGGCTGGCGAACGCGATCACGGCGAGCGCGATCGCCGCGAGCGCGGCTGCGCGCCCGATCAAGCGGGTGGGTTCACGATCCATGGTTCACCTTCACGTCTCCCCTCGGTGCCGTTGTCACCGCACGTCCGGAATCCCGTCGCCGTCCAGATCGGTCGGATCGGAGGGCGCGCTGCCGCTGCCCGAGCCGCTGTGCGGTCGGTGGCGGTGCGTGTCGATCGTCGTGGGCTTCTTCACGGCCGCATCGGGCGCGCCCGCGTCGACGACGATCGCGGGCACGGCCAGCGGCGCATCGGGCGCACCCGCATCGGCCGCGAGCGCCGCGTCGGCCGGCGTCGTGCCCCCGCGCGCATCGCTCGCGATCGGCGCGATCGGCGCCGGCGGCGCGCCCGCCGGTGTGACCGCGCCGCGCCCGCTCATCGCGACCGCGATCGCCGCGCCACCGCCGCCCGCGACCAGCACCGCGGCGACGATCCAGCCGGCGCGCCCGCGCGGCCGCGCGTGGACCTGGCCGTTGCTCGAGCCGAGCGTCGTCGGCGTGGGCGGTGGTGGCGTGCCGGGCCGCACGCTCGGCGCGGGCCCGGGATACGAGCCGGGATGCGACGGCGACGGCGGCACCGGCGTCGCGCCGGGATACGACGCGCTGCCCGGGTGCGTGAGGTACGGCAAGATCTGACCGATCGCCTGCGCGAGCTCGGTCATCGTCTGGTAGCGCTCGTCGGGGTTCTTCGCGAGCGTGCGCAGCACGATCGCGTCGACCTCGGGCGGGATCCCGGGCACGCGCGACGACGGCGCCGGCGCGGGCTCGCGCAGCTGCATCGCGATGATCTCGCCCATGCCCTCGCCGTCGAACGGCGGCCGCCCGACCAGCAGGTGGAACAGCACGCAGCCAAGGGCGTAGATGTCCGAGCGGTGATCGACCTCGCCAGCGCCGCGGCACTGCTCGGGTGACATGTAGATCGGCGTGCCCATCAGCGCGCCCGCCGAGGTCTTCACCTTGCCCGGCTGGTCGTCAGCGAGCTTGGCGATGCCGAAGTCGAGGATCTTGGCGCGCTCGCCCGCGGCGACCTCGCCGTCCTTCACCAGGAAGATGTTCTCGGGCTTCAGGTCGCGATGCACGATGTGCATCGCGTGGGCGGCGGCGAGCGAGCTCGCGCACTGCCGGATGATGCGCAGCGCATCGGCGACCGGGAAGCGGCCGAGCGTGTGGAGCCGCGCGTCGAGGGGCTCGCCCTCGAGGAACTCCATCACGATGTACGCCGACTGATCGGTGTGGAAGCCGAAGTCGAAGATCTGGACGATGCCCGGGTCCTGGATCGACGTGGCGGCGCGGGCCTCGTTGAAGAACCGCGTGACGATGTCGGCGCGCGACGACAGCGACGGCAACAGCACCTTGATCGCGGCCTTGCGCCCGAGCAGCGTGTGCTGCGCGAGGTAGACCGTGCCCATCCCGCCCTCACCGAGCTTGCGGATGATCTTGTAGCTGCCGATGACCGCGCCGACCACGACGTCCTCCCCACTCACCAGGGCCTGCACCCACGCGAACAGGCGCAGTATGCGATCGCGGCCGGACCGATTGCCAGCTGTCGCACGGTGGCAAGAGTGCGGACCGGTTTGGTGCGTTCGCGCGTCACAGCGTCACGTGCGCGCTGTGACGGCGTGAGAGGAAGGCGATCTCCGTCGAGGATTCGCGAGGAGCGCGGAGCGCCTGCGGCATCTCTCGCGGGCGGATCGGTGAGCGCGCTTGCGCGGCGCCACACGCGGTGTTCGCGCGCCGATCGATCGCGGCGAACGCTACGCGGCGCCGAGCGCGGTGCGCATGCGCGCGAGCCGGTCGCGCATCGCCGCGCGCGCCTCGTCGGGCCCGATGATCCACGCGTGGCGGCCGAGCTCGAGCACCCAGCCGGTGACCCACTCGAAGCCGTCGCAGTCGATCAGGATCTCGGCCGAGCCGTCATCGTGCATCGTGACCTCGCCGACCGGCCACACCGCGCCGAGCCGCGTGACCGCGAGCGGATCGAGGTGCACGCGCACGGTGACCGCATCCGCCGACGGCACGTACAGCCGCTCGCGCCGGTAGGTCTCGAGGTCGAAGTCCTCGGGCGCCGCGAAGGTCGCCTTGGTCTCGGTGAGACCGGCGATGCGATCGATGCGGAACGTGCGGACGTCGCCGCGCGTGTGGCACTGCCCGACGACGTACCACTCACCGGCGTGGTGGACGATGCCGTAGGGATCGATCTTGCGGCGCTGGCCGGCGTGGCGCGACGCCGAGACGTAGTCGATCTCGACGGTCGTGCTGCGGCGCGCGGCGGTGACCAGCCGGCGCAGGTGATCGGCGACGATCCGATCGGGCTCGGCGACGACCGTGCCGGTCGCGAGCGACTGCGCCTCGGACGCGTCGCGGCCGAGCGCGAGCAGGAGCTTCTTCTCCGCCGACTGCATCGCGTTGTCGAACGGCGCGATGCCGCTGTCCTTGAGCGCGCGGATGCCGAGCAAGAGCGAGCAGCCCTCGGCCGGCGTGAGCCGCAGCGGCCGGGTCAGGTTGTGCGCGAGATCGATGAACACCCGGCCGTCCTCGACCGAGACCAGCAGGTACTCGCCGGGATCGCCGTCGGGCGGGCCGACCTGGGTGAGCAGATCGAGATCCGAGAGCAGCTCCTCGCGATCGGCGCCGAGCATCTTCGCGAGCTTGTCCACGGCCACGCCGTTGGGGTGCTTCGCGACGTACGGCACGATGTAGAGCAGCCGGCGCAGCTTCTGGGCGACGTCGCGCATCAGGCCGCTCCGTAGCGCGCGGCGATCGCGGCGAGCTCGTCGGCGACCCGCGCGCGCAGGCGATCGCCCTTGCGCACGACGATCGCACCCTTGGCCTTGAGCACGCGCGTGGTCGCGAACTCGGGGTTGGTGCACTGGTAGCGGATGAACGTGTGCTCGCCCTCGGTGCGCTTCTCGGCGGTCTCGCCGAAGTCCTCACCGGCGACATCGGCCGCCTCGGGGAATAGCTCCAGCTCGACCGGCTCGGCGGGCTCGGTCGCGAACGTCCACGGCGATCGGTGCACGTAGGCCTTCACGTCGAAGTTCTCGGGCCGATCGAAGTCGGGGCTCTTGGGCTTGGGCGCCATGTCCGCGGTCTGGATCCGGTCGACGCGGAACGACCGGACCTCGTGGCGCAGGTGACACCAGCCGACCAGGAGCCAGGCGGCGTCGCGGTACGCGAGCGCGTAGGGATCGACCTCGCGCCGCGACAGCATCCCGGTGCCGGCGGCGCGGTAGCTGAGCGTCACGCGCTTGCGGAAGCGGATCGCCGACTCGAGGGTCGAGACGTGCTCGGCCATCGCCGACGCGCCGGGCGGGCGCTGCTCGGGGAAGTGCACGATCACGGTGTCGCGCGCGCGCGCGGTCGGGCGCGGGAACTCGGTCGGCGTGTCCGGCAGATCGGGCAGATCGAACGCGAGCTTCTTGAGCGCGAGGTCGACGATCTTGGGATAGGTGCCGCCCGGGATCGCGCGCGCCACCGAGGCCGCGAGCACCAGCGCCGAGATCTCGTCGGCGGTGAGCCGGACCTCGGGCATGCGAAAGCGCTTCACGTCGATGACGTAGCCGCCATCTTCGAGGGCGTCGTCTTCTTCCGGCGTGATGTAGCGGATCGGCACCCCGAGCTCGAGCAGATCGGCCTTGTCGCGCTCGAACGCGCGGAGGCCGGCCTCGACGTTGGCGGTCTGGTAGCCGACGAACTGATCGCGGATCTCGCGGTACGTGACCGGCGAGCGCGCGCGCAGGAGCAGCATCACGAGATCGAGCAGGCGCTTCGAGCGATCGCCGCGCTCGCGATCGTCCGTGGCCTTCTTCTTGGCCGCGGCTTTCTGTCCCGCGCTCGCGCGCGCCGGCGCTTTCTTCCGCCCCGTGGTCACGCGGCGGTTGTAGCGCACCCGCGCGACGACGGGAAGTTGGCGGCGTCGGCGCAGGTTGGATAAGGTGGTGCCGATGCGAAACTCGATGCGCGCTGGAACGATCGCGGCGATCGCGGTGGCGGGGCTGGCGCATGCCAGCGCGGCCCGGGCGGATGGCTCGGAGAAGGGCACGTTCGGGCTCGGCCTCATCCTCGGCGAGCCCACCGGCATCAGCGCCAAGCTCTACCTGAAGGACGATCAAGCGATCCAGGCGGCGGTCGGCTCGGCGTTCGTCGGCGGCGGCATCCAGGTCCACGCCGACTACGTGTTCCACCCGTGGATCCTCGAGGACCGCGACAGCTTCACGATGCCGGTCTATCTCGGGCCCGGCCTGCGCGGCATCGTCTACGACAAGGGCCGGGGCGGCGATGGCTACCTCGCGATCGGCCTGCGCGGCGTGGTCGGCATCCTGTTCGACTTCAAGCACGCCCCGCTCGACGCGTTCGTGGAGGTCGCGGCGGTCGGCGAGTATGGGTTCTCGTCGTCGGACGGCGGCCTCGCCGCGGCGCTCAACGCCGGCGCCGGCGTCCGCTACTACTTCTGATGGAGCTCACCGCGACCACCGCGGATGGCGTGCGCCTGGCGATCGCGCACGCGCCGGCCCGCGGACCGCGCCGCGGCGCGGTGCTGTGCACCCACGCCATGATGGCGCACGGGCGCTACTTCGGCGTGGCGCGGCGCCCGAGCTTCGCGGGTTACCTCGCGGATCGCGGGGTCGAGGTGTTCGCCCTCGACTGGCGCGGCCACGGCCACTCGCGACCGCCGGATCCGCGGCGCGCGCAGTGGAGCTTCGACGACTATGTCGACCTCGATCTACCGGCGGCCCTCGCCGCGATCGCTGCGCACGGCGTGGCCCCGGCGGAGCTCACGATCCTCGGCCACTCGCTCGGTGGGCTGGTCACGCTCGCGGCGCTCGGCACCGGCACGATCCGCGGCGTCGGGCGGCTCGCGCTCGCGGCGACCAGCGTCTGGCTGCCGGGCGCGTCCGGGCCGCGCCGCCGACGCGCGCTCATGGCGGCCTACGATCTGGCGTCGCGGCCGCTCGGCTTCGCCCCGATCCGCGCGTTTCGCCTCGGCACCGACGACGAGCCGCGGGCGTACGTCGCGCAGCTCACCGGCTGGGCGCGCACCGGGCGCTGGACCAGCCGCACCGGCGTGGACTACCTCGCGGCGCTCGACAACGTCGTGACGCCGACCTGGGCGTTCGTCGGCGCGGGCGATCGCCTGTGCCGCCCCGAGGACGCCGAGGTGCTGCGCGCCCGCGTGCGGATGGCGCGGTCGCTGCGCGTGGTCGGCGAGGAGTACGGCGACCCCGCCGATCCCGATCACTTCGCGCTGTTCACCGACGGCCGCCAGACCCGGCTCTGGGACGAGCTGATCGCGTTCGCGACCGGCCGCGCGGCCCGCGCGACGAGCGCGTGACACGCGGTTCACCCGCCGCGATCGGGACATTCGACCGCGGGCGCGCGCGCAACCGTTGACACGCGATCGATCGGCGTCAAACGTAGGGCATGTCGACGGTCGAACCCCTCTGGGACGAGCGCGGGCTGGTGCCCGCGGTGGCCCAGGATGCCGCCACCGGCGCGGTGCTGATGGTCGCGTGGATGAACCGCGAGGCGCTCGCGCTCACCCGCACCACCGGCTTCGCGCACTTCTGGTCGCGCTCGCGCGGCGCGATGTGGAAGAAGGGCGAGACCTCGGGCCATTCGCTCGCGCTCGTCGACGTGCGCGTCGACTGCGACGCCGACACGATCTTGCTGCGGGTGCGCCCGGCCGGCCCGGCCTGCCACACCGGCGCGCCGACCTGCTTCTTCCGCGACCTCGATGACGCGCCGGTCGCCACCGCGGCGACGGTGTTCGACGCGCTCGAGCAGGTGATCGCCGCGCGCCGCGATCACGCCACCGGCGAGAAGAGCTACACCCGCTCGCTGCTCGACAAGGGCTGGCCCAAGATCCTCGCCAAGATCGCCGAGGAGCAGGGCGAGCTCGCCGCCGAGCTACCCGAGGGCCCCGACGACAAGGTGATCTACGAGACCGCGGATCTGCTGTTCCACGTGATGGTCGGCCTCGGCGCGCGCCGCATCCCGTTCGCGCGCGTCAGCGAGGAGCTGGCGCGGCGCTTCGGCGTCAGCGGCCACGTCGAGAAGGCCGCGCGGCCGCCGAAGGCGACCGAATAGACATGGACGTCCTCGGCCCGACCGGCGCGCTGGCCGAGGCGATCCCGCACTACGAGGATCGCCCCGAGCAGCGCGCGATGTCGGCCGCGGTCGCCCGCGCGCTCGAGGACAACCGGCCGCTCCTGGTCGAGGCCGGCACCGGCACCGGCAAGACCCTCGCGTATCTCGTGCCCGCGCTCGCCAGCGGCAAGCGCGTGATCGTCTCGACCGGCACGCGCACGCTGCAGGATCAGATCGCGCGCCACGATCTGCCGCTCCTGCGCACGCTGATCCGGCGGCCGTTCACCGCGGTCGTGCTGAAGGGCGTCGCCAACTACGCGTGCCGCCGCCGGCTCGACGAGCGAAAGCGTGCGGATCGCTCGACCACGATCGCGGCCTTGTCGGCGTGGGCCGACGAGTCGCCGACCGGCGATCGCGCCGAGGTCGACTGGCTCGACGACGACGATCCGGTCTGGCAGGAGATCACGACCACGCCCGAGACCCGGCTCGGGCCGCGCTGCCCGTACTTCGAGCGGTGCTTCGTCACCGGCGCGCGCCGCGCCGCGGATCAGGCCGATCTGATCCTCGTGAACCACAGCCTCTACTTCTCGGATCTCGCGCTGCGCGCCTCGTCGCCCGGCGCGCGCGTCCTGCCCGCGCACGACGCGGTGATCTTCGACGAGGCCCACCAGCTCGAGGACGTCGCGACCGAGCACTTCGGCGCGCGGGTCTCGACCGCGCGGCTGTCGCAGCTGGTGCGCGACGCCCAGGCCGCGATCGGGCGCGTCGATCTGTTCGCGGGCCGCGCCGCTGGCGAGCAGCTCGTGCACGCCGTCGAGCGCGCCGGCGTCGGGCTGTTCGCGCGGGTCCGCGAGGCGCTCTTGCGCGCCGGCGCCGGCGACGCGCGCATCACCGTGCCGCCCGAGCTCACCACCCATCGCGACGTGCAAGATGCCTGGTTCCAGCTCGACAGCGCCCTCGAGGATCTCGCGCGCCACGCGTCGAGCGCGTCCGAGCCGCCGCCGCCCGACGAGGAAGAGGACGAGCAGACCGCCGCCGCCCGCGAGCAGGTCGCGGCGCTGGCCCGGCGCGCCCGCTCGGCCCGCGATGATCTGGCCGAGCTCGCCGAGCAGCGCTCGCGCCGCCACGTCTACTGGGGCGAGGTCCGCGGCCACGGCACGTACCTCAATGCGTCGCCCATCGACGTCGCCGATCTGATCCGCCGCCACGTGGTCCACGGCAGCGCGACCGCGCTCTTCACCTCGGCGACGCTGACGGTGTCGGACACCTTCGCGTTCACGCGCCGCCGCCTGGGCCTGCTCACCGAGGAGGTCGATGACCTCGCGGTCGCCTCGCCGTTCGACTACGCGAAGCAGGCCTTGCTCTACGTGCCGCGGGATCTGCCCGAGCCCGCGCCCGGCAACGACGGCGTCGGCGCCGCGCAGGCCGCGCGCATCGGCGAGCTGGTCGCGATCACCCAGGGCCGCGCGTTCTGCCTGTTCACCTCGCACCGCGCGCTGCGCGACGCCGCCAGGCGGCTCGGCGCGATGGGCCTGCCCTATCCGCTCCTCACCCAGGGCGACCTGCCGCGGGCCTCGCTCGTCGAGAGGTTCCGCGCCACGCCCGGCGCGATCCTCCTCGGCACCGGCGGGTTCTGGGAGGGCGTCGATGTGCCCGGCGATGCGCTGTCGCTGGTCGTGATCGACAAGCTGCCGTTCGCGCCGCACACCGATCCGCTGGTCGCCGCGCGCATGCGCGAGGTCGCCGAGCTCGGCGGCGATCCGTTCGTCGAGGTCCAGCTGCCCGAGGCCGCGATCGCGCTCAAGCAGGGCTTCGGCCGGCTGATCCGCCGGCGCGACGATCGCGGCATCGTCGCCGTGCTCGATCCGCGGATCGTCACGCGCACCTACGGTCGCGTGTTCACCGCGACCCTGCCCGCGGGCCTGCCGCGCACCTCGGTGCTCGAGCAGGTCAAGCGCTGGTGGCTGCGCGGCGATCTCGATCCCGCGGTGATCACGCCGCCGGTGTAGCGCCGATCCGCACGGCTAGATCCCGCGCTCGCGCGCTTCGGCGAGCGACTGCACCCGGCCCGCGATGGTCGCGCCGCAGCCCGGACACGCCTCCGCGTCCGCGGACAAGACCGCGCCACACAGGACGCAGCCGTCGACCACCCGGCGCCGTCTGAACCGGTCGCGAAGCGCGCTGATCGATAGGGCGCCGACCGCGAGACCGAGCGTCAGCGGGAATACCGGCGCCAGGTGGAACACGATACCCCCGACGACCCCAGCCGCGCCGCCTGCGAAGAACGGGGCCGGGCCGCCCTCGGTGACGTCCCTCCGACCGATCCGGTACGTGACCTCGCCCTGGTGCCGCAGCGGCGACCACCGATCGTGGCGGGCGGTCTCCGCGATGACCCGCGGCGCGGCCGCTCGCGCGAGGGCGGGGCGCGGGGCCTCGAGATCGAGCCCGAGGCGCGTGACCAGGGCCGCGCGATGCGGCGCGAGCTCGGCGATCCGGGCGCGCACGAGCTCGCGCGGCGCTCGGGGCAAGCTCGCATGCGCCGCGATCGGCGCGCCGCGCACCACGGCCTGCACCGCGAGCAGATAGCAGGCGTCGTCGAGCGACAGGCCGGGGGCCACGCCGCGCTGGATGTCGAGCGAGAACTCGGGCGCCGCGGCGATCGGCGGCGCGGCGATGGCGTGGGCGACCAGCACGCCGAGCCCCAGGTAGATGGCCGCAACCTCCCCTTCGCGCGGCGAGATGTCGGTGTCGGCATCGTTGCGGTACGGGCCATCGCTGGCGATCGACGCGGCGAACGCACGGCCGATCTGGGTGGCGACCACCCCGGCGACGTCATCGGGACCGAGCGACCGCAGCGAGAAGGTCGCGACGGCGCCCGCGTTCCGGAGCCAGACCAGCACCGTGGCCCGCGGGACCGGCCGCTGACCCGCGGGCGTGCGCTGGTCGCGCAGCACGACCTCCAGATCGACGTACGCGTGCCACAGCATGCGCACCAACAGCGATTCGCATCCCGCCCAGGTCGGCCGCCACGGTCCAGGAAACGCGCTCTCGTCCGCCGGCACGACCACGGCGTCGAGGAACCGCGCCGCGCCACCGCGATCGACGAGACTGGCGAGCGCGTCGAGCAGCGCGGCGTGCGCGCCATCCAGCTTCCAGCGCCGGTCGACGATTGCCAGGGAAGGGAGATCCACGTGTCAGACTGAGATGACGAGCGCCGTCCGTTCGATGCGCTGCCAGTCTAGCCCCGTCGCGATCGTCGCGAGCGTGCGGCGATCTCCGGCAACAATCGTATCGTCGCCGACCAGCTCGATCACCGGCGCGACCGCGAACGCGCGCGTCGTCAGCCGCTCGTGCGGCACGCGCAGCGACGGCGGCCCGTGGCGATCGATCACGCGCATGCCCCACAAGAGCACGTCGACATCGATCGCGCGCGGCCCCCAGCGGACCTCGCTGCCGCGGTCGCGACCGCAGGCGCGCTCGAGCTCGAGCACCGCATCGATCAGCGCGCGGGGCTCGATCGCCACGGTCGCGTCGACCGCGAGCGCGGCGTGGAGATAGTCGGGCTGGGCAGGGCCGCCGAGCGGCGCGGTGCGGTACACGCTCGACGCGCGCACCGCGCCCCAGGCCCGCGCGGCGCGCGCCACCTGGGCGAAGCGCGCGAGCACCTGCTCGTCTCCACCGACGTTGCCACCGAGCCCGAGGACGATGGTGTCGGCGCCGATCATGACGGGCGCGCGGCCACCGGGTTGGCGAGCGTGCCGATGCCCTCGATCTCGACCTCGACGATGTCGCCGACCTCGAGGTTGCCGACGCCCGCCGGCGTGCCGGTCGAGATCACGTCGCCGACCTCGAGCGTCATGTGCGCGCTGACGAACGCGATCAGCGTCGGCACGTCGAAGATCAGATCCGAGGTGCGCGAGTCCTGGCGCACCGCACCGTTGACCCGCGTGACGATGCGCAGGTCGCCCGGATCGATGCCGGCGACGATCCGCGGCCCGATCGGGCAGAAGGTGTCGAAGCCCTTGGCGCGGGTCCACTGCCCGTCCTTGGCCTGCAGATCGCGCACGGTGACGTCGTTCACGCACACGAAGCCTAGCGCGTACTCGAGCGCATGGGCGCGCGGCACCGACACCGCGCGCGTGCCGATGACCACGCCCAGCTCGCCTTCGTAGTCGACGCGGGCGTAGCCGGCGGGCCGATGGATCGCCGCGCCGGCCCCGATCACCGACGACGGCGGCTTGAGGAACATGAGCGGCTCCGACGGGAGTCCCTTGCCCATCTCCTGGGCGTGCAGGCGGTAGTTCACGCCGATGCCGATGATCTTCGTCGGCGCGAGCTCGACGAATTGGTCGGGCTGGCCGGACCGTACAACTGCGAGCTTCATGACTATTGGTAGCCCGGTGCTACATGGGAGTCCAGGTAGGACAAACTGAACCCTCGTTGATCCTTCGCGTCGGGACCCGTAGAATTGTGCAGTGGTACGAAGGCCCACGCAGAGTGGCTACGCGCCCGCATCACTCCATGTGATCGGTAGCAAGGCCGCGGCGATCGAGGTCGAGGAAGAGAAGACCACGATCGACTCCGGGCCGACCGCGAAGGACGCCTGGGACGAGGGCACCTCCGTCGAGGACGCCGGCACGAACTCACGCCACGACGTCGGCGCCGGCACCGTCGACGAGCCGACCGTCGAGGATCAGGCGCGGCCGCTGCCGCCGCTGTCGCTCGTCCCGCCGCTGCCAAAGTCTGCCAACCGGCCGGTCGCGGCGAAGCTCCACGTGGTCAGCGGCAACGACACCGGCCGCGACTTCCCGCTCGATCCGGCGCGCACCCTCACCGTTGGCCGCGCGATCGACAACGACGTCGTCCTCACGGACATCGCGGTCTCGCGCAAGCACCTCGATCTCAGCTACGACGGCAGCCACTGGGTGCTGCGCGATCGCGGCTCGGGCAACGGCACGCTGGTCAACGATCGCATCGAGGATGGCAGCTGCCGGCTGCTGCACGGTGACCGCATCGAGATCGGCAACACCGTCTTCCAGCTCGATCACCCCGCCGCGGCCGCCGACGCGCCCGAGGTCGGCTGGGGCCAGAAGGACGACGATGACGAGGCCGCGACCGTTGCCGGTCGCGGCAACCGTGCGCAATCGACGCCGCAGGCGCCGACGCCTCCCGCGCCACGCTCGCCGGCCTCGCCGACCGCGCGCCTGCCCCCGCCGAATCGCGCGCGCAACCCCAGCGGCGCGCCGCCGATGGGCGCGCCCGCGCCGCTGCCTCGGCCGAACCGCACGACCGGCGCGCCGCCCGTGCCGGGGTCGGTGTCGGCGGCGATCCCCGCGGCCGTACCGGTCGCGATCCCGTCGGGGCCGGTCACCGACGCGGCGCCCGTCGCCAGCACCAGCGGGCCGTTCGAGATCGCGGCGATCACGAGCCCGCCGCAGCGGCACCTCACGACCACCGCGCGGGTCGAGCCGCGCGCGCTCGCGGCGCCCGCGCGCTATCCGTTCATCGTCAAGCCGCCGTCGCCGGCCCGGCGCTACGCGATCTACGGCGGCATCGCCGCCGGTGTGCTGCTCGTCGGGATCATCGCGAAGTTCGCGAGCGGTCCGGCGGAGCCCGGCGCCGTCGCCTCCGTCGTCGAGGGCAGCGGCGCGCCGGCTGGCGTGCGCGCGAGCGCAGGGATTGCGTCGGGCAGCGCGGCCACCGATCCACCGGCGGTCGCCGACCGCGATCGTCCGGTCATCGAGCCGCCCGTTGCGATCGATCCGCCCGCGCCGCCCGCGGGCTCCGGTTCCGCTGCGATGACCGGCGCCGGCTCTGGCTCGGCGATCGCGCCGCCTGCGGTGATCG
>JAIOQA010000242.1 GCA_021413675.1 Deltaproteobacteria bacterium
CGCGCCCGCGCGCCCGCCCGCCCGGGTCCAGCCGCTCGAGCCGCCGCCCGGCATGACCGAGGCCGACACCCGCGCGCTCTACGCCAAGTTCATGAAGGCCCGCGCGCTGGTCGGCGAGAAGAGCGAGGACATGACCTACGATCGCCTGCTGAAGACGATCCGGGTGCAGGGCTCGAAGATCATCGACCAGTACAAGGCCAAGGGCGTCGAGTTCGGCGTGGTCATCAAGGACAACAAGGTCGTCCTCAAGGCCAAGCCCAAGGTCTGACGCAGGCTCGCGCGTATAGTCAGCCCATGAGCTACTCGGCGGCGTTCCGCTGCATCGCCGGATGCGAGGGGAGCTATCCCCTCGGCCAGGTCATCTACCGCTGCCCGCGCTGCGGCGATCTGCTCGAGGTCGTCCACGATCTTCGCGCGCTCGCGACCCGCACCGCCCTCGACTGGCGTCAGGTGTTCGCCGATCGCTGGCGCGCGACCAGCGGCGACTTCGCCTCGGGCGTGTGGGGCAAGCACGAGTGGGTCGCGCCCCACGTGGCCGCCGAGAACATCGTCTCGCTCGGCGAGGGCGCTTCGCCCCTGTGGCACGCGAAGCGCTACGCGCGCGATCTCGGCGTGGGCGAGGTCCACATCAAGCAGTGCGGCACGACCCACACCGGCTCGTTCAAGGACCTCGGCATGACCGTGCTGGTGTCGACGGTCGCGCAGATGATCGCCGACGGCGCCCCGGTGCGCGCGGTCGCGTGCGCGTCGACGGGCGACACCTCGGCGGCGCTGGCCGCGTATGCGGCGGCGGCCGGCATCCGCGCCGCGGTCATCCTGCCGCGCGGCAAGATCTCGACCGCGCAGCTGGTGCAGCCGCTCGCCAACGGCGCGCTCGTGCTCGCGGTCGACACCGACTTCGACGGCTGCATGCGCATCGTGCAGGACCTCGCCGCCAACGAGGGCGTGTACCTCGCGAACTCGATGAACTCGCTGCGGCTCGAGGGCCAGAAGACCGTCGCGATCGAGATCGCGCAGCAGCTCGACTGGCAGGTGCCCGACTGGGTCATCATCCCCGGCGGCAACCTCGGCAACGTCTCGGCGCTCGGCGCCGGCTTCGAGCTGATGCTCGCGCTCGGGCTGATCGATCGCCGGCCGCGGATCTGTGTCGCGCAGGCGGCGCATGCGAATCCCCTGTACCGCGCGTACGCCGCGGGCTGGGCCGAGCTGGAGGCTGTGCCCGCGAAGACCACGCTCGCGTCGGCGATCCAGATCGGCAACCCGGTCAGCTTCAAGAAGGCGGTCCGGGCGCTGCGCGCGTTCGACGGCGTCGTCGAGGAGGCCAGCGAGGCCGAGCTCGCGGATGCGGCCGCCCGCGCCGACGTCTTCGGCGCGTTCGCGTGCCCGCACACCGGCGTCGCGCTGGCCGCGCTCGAGAAGCTGGTCTCGCGCGGCCTGGTCACCCGCGAGCACCGCGCCGTGGTCGTGTCGACCGCGAGCGCGCTCAAGTTCACCGACTTCAAGGTCGGCTATCACGAGGGCACGCTCGCCGCGGTGCCCGCGCCGCGCCACCGCAACCAGCCGGTCGAGCTGCCGCACGACTACGGCGCGGTCCGCGACGCGCTCTTGCGCGGCCTCGACGCGCGCTAGGGTAGGCGATGGCGCTGCGCGTGCGGGTCTGCGACCTCGGCGACGTCGTCGCCGATCAGGTGCGCGGCTTCGCGGTCGCCGGCGTGACCTGGCCGGTCATGCTGACGATCCTCGACGGCGCGCTGGTCGCGTTCCCCGGCGTCTGTCCCCACGACGACGTCTCGCTCGTCGACTACGGCGTGCGCGACGGCGACGGCGTGCGCTGTCGCGTCCACGGCTACACCTTCGATCTGCGTACCGGCCGGTGCGAGCACGAGCCCAAGCTGCACCTGCGGCGCTATCGCGTCACGGTGATCGGTCGCGAGGTCTGGGTCGATCTGCTGTAGCGGGTCAGGTGATGGCGGCGGTGATCGCGGCGAGCGTCGCCGCCGGCTGATCGCGGTGCGGCGCGTGGCCACAGGCGTCGAGGATCGCGGTCGTGATCGGCCCGCCGAGGCCGCGCGCGATCGCGTCGACCTGGGCCAAGGTGCCGTACGCATCGTCGCGACCCTGGATGACCAGCGTCGGCACGCGGATCGCCGGCAGGAACGCCTCGAGGTTCCAGGCCCGAAACCCGGGATCGAGCCACGCGCGGTTCCAGCCCCAGAACGCGCCGTCGACGTCGGCGTGGTGGCGCGCCAGCCGCGCACGCAGATCGCCCTCGAGGTACGCGATCCGCGCGGCCTCGATGCTCGCGACCGACAGATCCTCGACGAAGACGTGGGGCGCGAGCAGGATCAGGCCGCGGATCCGCCGCGCGCCGGTCGCGGCGTGGATGAGCGCGATCGAGGCGCCGTCGCTGTGCCCGACGAGGATCGCCGGGCCGATGCCAGCGGCGTCGAGGATCGCGGGCAGCAGCGCGGCCTCGTCGTGCATGTACGTGAGCGGTCGCGGCGGCGTGATCGGATCGCTCTGGCCGTAGCCGCGGCGGCTGTAGACGAACGCGCGCCGCCCGGTCGCCGCGGCGACCTGCGCCGGGAGGTCCCGCCACAGGGACACGCTGCCCAGGCCCTCGTGGAGGAACACCAGCGTCGGATCGCCGGCGCCATGCCACGCGATCTCGAGCGCGTGACCGTCGACCGCGAGGGTGGCCATCCGCGGGATCAGCGCCCGCGCTTCTTCGCGGCAGGCTTCTTCGCGGCGGGCTTCTTCGCGGCGGGCTTCTTCGCCGCTGCCTTCTTCGCCGCGGCGGGCTTCTTCGCCACCGGCTTCTTCGCGGCGGCCTTCGCTGCGGGCTGCTTCGCTGCCAGCGTCTTCGCGAGCGCGAGCTTGTTCGCGGCGCCCGGGGTCTTCACCGCCGCCGCCTTCTTCGCCGGTGCCGCCCTGCGGGGCCTGGCCGCCGCCTCGCGGACCGTCTCCGCGCGCTTGCTGACCGGCATCGGCCGGGTGGTCTCCTCGCTCGAGAGGACCTTCATCCGCGAGGTGACGCGCTCGCTGGTCGAGCTGACCTTGCCGCCGTCGGCGCGCGCACGCATCTTCTGGATGTACGCGACCGCGTCCGGGGTCTCGCAGGCGGTCTGACCATGATCGATCTCGACCGGGCCGATCCGTCGCGCCGCCGCGATCGCCGGCTCGGCCAGCGCCGCGCTGCGCCCGCCGATCGCGATCAGCGCCGAGTTCATCGCCTCGCGGGTGCGGTTCTGCGCGCCGCCGATGCGCCGCTCGATCACCGCGATGTACGGCGTGAACGACGCGTCGGGCACCTCGGGGTGCCAGGTCGCGAGCGCGCTCATCACCGACCAGCCGGCGCGGCCGATCCACTCGTCGTCGGAGCCGATCCACTCGGCCATGCACGGCAGCGCCAGCGGCGAGCGCGCGACCACCTTGGCGACCTCGTCGATGATCGTGTGGCAGCCCGCGGTCGCGACCCAGTCATCGGCGATCGCGCGGGTCAGCGCGTCGGGGTCGGCGATCATCGCGGCGAGGTTCCGGGCGTCGGCGTTGCCGCTCACCCACAGGTCCTCGGCGAGGCCCTGATCCTGACCGATGTCCTTGGCGAGCTGGCGGAGCATCGCGAAGCTGACGCCGAACATCGGCTCGGGGTAACCGTGCTTCGCGTAGATCTTGCGGTTCTGCTCCGTTCCCGCACGCTCCAGGGCCGACAGGGCCGCACCAACGTCCATGGGCCCGACGGTGCCACAGCCCACAGGTCGCCGCCAGAGTGCGTGAGAAACTGCGCTACCAGAATCCGGCTGCGGTACCGTGCGCGCGATGAGTCGCCTCGCTTGCGGTCGCGCGGCCGCGTGGGTCCTGTGTCTTGTCGCCGCATGCAACGGAGGTTCGCCCGCGAGCCCCGACGCCAACGACACCGCTGTATCCACTGACAACTGCACGTACGAGCCGATGCCGGCGACCGCGAACGCGACCGGCACGGTGACCGCAGGCCCGCTGTCCGCGGGCGCGGCCGAGTCCGTGATCGCCGCGCCGGTCGGCAGCGCGCTCGGCGGCTACAGCGCGCGCGCCGGGTTCCTCGGCGCCGGGACCAAGACCGTCGACAACCGCAAGGTCCCCATCTCCGGCAGCTTCTATCCGTCGATCGGCGTCGAGACCGCGCCGCGCGCCAAGGCGCTGGCGCTCACCGCCGGCGGCGAGACCGTGGTCATCGTCCACATGGACGCGATCTTCGTCTACGAGGGCATGGTCTTCGATCTCGAGGAGAAGCTCGGCGCCGAGTACCACGGCAAGGTCCTGGTCGCGGCCTCGCACAGCCACTCCGCGTGGTCGCAGTTCACCGGCCACGACGCGCTCCAGGTCGGCGCCGGCCGGCAGCGCGACATCGTCTATCAGGCCGAGCTCGCCGCTGCCGAGCGCGCCGCGAAGGCCGCGCTGGCCGCGCGTCGCCCGGCGAAGATCGGCTTCTTCGCCGACGCGAACTTCGATCCGACCGATCAGATCTCGCACCAGCGCCGCGGCGAGAACGACGCGCTGCCCGGCGGCGACAAGAAGGATGTGGTCTTCCACCTGATCCGCGTCGACGGCACCGACGGCCAGCCGATCGCGATCGTCCCGATCCACGGCGTCCACGGCACGCTCAACAGCGAGGAGAACCCGCTGGCCTCGACCGACTCGACCGGCGCGATGGAGCGCGCGGTCCAGGAGCAGTTCGATCGCCCGGTCGTGGTCATGCATCTGCAGAGCGCGGGCGCCGACGTCTCGCCGAGCGGTCACGGCTCGCTCGACTGCGACAACCACCCGGGCGATCCCGCGGACCCGTGCCTCGAGTGGCTGACCTCCGAGGGCCACGGCCGCGCTGCCGCGCCGGTGATCATGGCGGCGTGGACCGCGGCCGGCGCGTCGATGCAGGACGCGATCGAGCTCGAGATGGTGAGCCGCTCGATCGAGACCGGGCCGAAGCCCGAGACCTTCACGATCCGCAACGGCGCGCTCTCCTACGCGCCGTTCGATCTCGCGCGCAACCCGGATGGCGTGGTCATGGCCGGCGATTCGCTGGCCTCGCCCGTCGACGAGTACAACGCGCCGGTCGGCGCGGCGCTGTGCGAGACCGACACCGCGACCTTCCCGGCGGGCGCGATGCCCGGTACCGAGGGCATCCCGGTGTTCGGCTCGTGCGTGCGGCTCGACGTCGCCGCCAGCGTGCTGGGCGAGGTGCTCGATCTCGACTTCAACGTCGACGAGCGCCACCCGGTGTGCTCGACCACGCGCACGACGATCTCGGCGCTGCGCCTGGGCGACACGGTGATCGGGACCCTGCCGGGTGAGGTCTCGGTGCTGCTCGCCGATCTCGCGCGCACCAACTCGCCCGTCGACGCCGCGCACACGATCGTCGTCGGCTACGCGCAGGGCCACGTCGGCTACATGCTGCGACCCGAGGACTGGGTGCTCGGCGGCTACGAGCCGAGCGTGACCTTCTGGGGCCCGCTCGAGGCCGAGTACATCGAGGAGCAGCTCGCCAAGCTGTGGCCGCTGGCGATGACGCCGACCCGCGAGGACGCGGCCGCCGCCGGCGCGACCAAGCTCGCCACCAAGCACGTCACCGACGATCTCGTCGTCGACGATCCGGCGCCGATGGCCGGGACCGTGCCCGCCACCGTGCCGGCCGAGACCTGGCTGCGCGCCGGCGTGCCGGCCTCCGCGCAGCCGCTGGCGCAGGTGCCGCGGGTGTCGGGGCTCGCGACGTTCGTGTTCCACGGCGATGATCCGCTGATCGCCACGCCCAAGGTCACGCTGCAGCGCGAGACCGCGAGCGGCAGCGGCGCGTACGTCGATGTCACACGCCACTCCGGCCGGGTCGTCGACGATGGCGACTTCCTGCTCGCGACCACGCCGCAGCCGCTGATCCGCGCCGCCGGTGGATCGCAGACCCACCTCTGGGCGCTCGAGTGGCAGGCGGTGCCGTGGCTCGGCGAGGTCGGCCTCGACGACCTCGGCAAGCGCGCCGCGCTGCCGCTCGGCAAGTACCGCTTCCACGTCATCGGCAAGAGCTGGACGCTCGACAGCCAGCCGTTCGAGGTCGTGGCCGGCGGGCTCGCGGGCAGCGCGACCCGCAACGGCCCGCTCGTCAGCGGCGTGGCGACGCTCAGCGC
>JAIOQA010000243.1 GCA_021413675.1 Deltaproteobacteria bacterium
GGCCACGCCGTCGCCGACCGTGTCGGCGAGCGAGCGCGCGGTGCGATCGATCACCGCGTCGACGCCGTCGTCGATGAACGTCACGACCGGCCCGGCCATCATCTCGCCCGCGACCTCGACCGCGTCGTTGTCGCCGACCCACGCCGCGCGCAGCCACGCGGCGAGCCGGCGCTTCGGCGCCTCGCTCGCAGGATCCGCGGCCCGGGTCGCGACCACGTAGCTGTCGAGGTCGTCGAACATCGCGTGGGCCTCGGGGTAGCGGTCGCCGGGCGCCGCCGCGGTCGCTCGGGTCAAGACCGCGACCAGCGCCGGCGGCACGCCGACCGGCACCGGCGGCAGCACGCCGGAGCGCGCCTCCGCGAGCAGCGCGGCGACATCCGTCGCGCGCCGCGCGCGCTCGCCGGTCAGCATCTCCCACAGCACGAGCCCGAGCGCGTACAGATCGGCGCGGCCATCGGTGGCGTCACCGCGCGCCTGCTCCGGGGCCATGTACGCCGGCGTGCCGCGCACCCGCTCGGGTCCGTCGCCACCGAGCGCTGCGACGCCGAAATCGACGAGCTTCACGTCGCCCGCGTCGGACACCAGCACGTTGCGCGGGGTCACGTCGCGGTGGACGATGCCGAGCGCGACGCCGTCGGGCCCGCGGCGATGGTGCGCGTGATCGAGCGCCTGGCAGCACTCCGCGGCGACGAACGCCGCGACCACCGGCGGCAGCCGCGGCGCGCGCGCGAGCGTGCGGCCCAGGTCGTGGCCCTCGACGTGCTCCATCGCGAGGAACAGCGCGTCGCCGATCCGACCGAAGTCGAAGACCGGCACGATGTTCTGGTGGGCGAGCGCCATCGACAGGCGGGCCTCGCGTACGAACAGCTCCACGAACCGCGGATCGCGCGCGCGCTCGGCCAGGATCCGCTTGATCACCAGCCGCTTCTCGACGCCCGCCGCGCGCCGGCGGGCGAGGAACACCTCGGCCATGCCGCCGCGCGCGAGCGGTCGCAGCAGCTCGTAGCGGCCGAGGGCTTGCATCGCATTCCGAGTATAGCGCGCGGTTGACCGCGACCGCCGCCGGGACGAAGATGCCGAGGTTGCAAGCGTTTCCCCTCGGTGTCGCGCTGATCGGCGCGGTCCTTGGCAGTGCCGGGGTGGCGATGGCCGCGCCCGCACCCGAGGTCGCGATCTTTCACGCGCCCGCGCTCGCGCCCGGGGCTACCCCCGCGGTGAAGGCCGCGCTCGCCGCCGAGGCCCGCCGCGACCGGATCGCCTGGATCGACGCCTCCACCGCCGCGGCCGCCCCCGCGGACACGATCGGCCGGATCCGCCGCGGCGGCACCGCCTACGCCGAGCTGCGCTTCGAGGCCGCGATCGCCGATCTCGACGCCGCCGCCACCGAGGTCGCGGCCTCGGGTGCCGCCGGGCTCGCGCCTGCGGATCTCTCGGATCTGTTCCTGTTCCGCGGCCTGGCCCGGACCCAGCTCGGCGACGCCCGGGCCTGGGACGATCTGGTCGCGTCCGCGGCGATCGATCCGAGCCGCGTCCTCGATCCCCAGGTGTTCCCGCCGCGCGCCGTCGAGAGCTTCGCGCGCGCGGTCACGGCAGCGCAGGCCGCGGGCAAGGCGGCGCTCGCGATCACGGCGCCCGCCAGCTGCGCGATCACGATCGACGGCGCGCTCGCCGCCGACGGCAAGGCCGAGGTCATGCGCGGTCAGCACTTCGCGACCGCGCGCTGCCCCGGCCACCTGCCGTGGGGCAGCCGCGTCACCGTCGATAGCGACAAGGCGATC
>JAIOQA010000244.1 GCA_021413675.1 Deltaproteobacteria bacterium
GCCGCGCTCGGGCTGCCGCCCACGGCGACGCCGCATGCGCTCCGCCACTCCTTCGCGACGCACCTGCTCGCCGGCGGCGGCGACCTCCGCACGATCCAGGAGCTGCTCGGCCACGCCAGCCTGTCGTCGACGCAGATCTACACCAAGATCTCGCTCGACCACCTGACCAAGGTCTACGACGGCGCGCACCCGCGCGCGAAGCCCGGCGCGCCGCCGCTCAAGTGAGCCCGGGGCGCCCGCCGGAGTGACAGGCCCGCGGGGCGATGCTACGACCCCCGGGTGCCACGTACCCGCATCCGCTCGACCACCATCGTCTCGGTCCGCCGCAACGGCCACGTCGTGATCGCCGGTGACGGCCAGGTCACCCTCGGCCAGACCGTCGTCAAGGGCGGCGCCAAGAAGGTCCGCAAGCTCGGCGGTGGCGTGGCGATCGGCGGGTTCGCGGGCTCGGCCGCCGATGGCCTGCAGCTGTTCGAGAACCTCGACGGCAAGCTCAACGCCCACCGCGGCAACCTGCGCCGCGCGGCGGTCGATCTCGCCAAGGACTGGCGGTCGGATCGGGTGCTGCGCCGGCTCGAGGCGATGATCATCGTCGCCGACAAGGACGCGACCTACCTGCTGTCGGGCACCGGCGACATCATCGAGCCCGACGACGGCGTGGTGGCGATCGGCTCGGGCGGGCCGTACGCGCTGGCCGCGGCCCGCGCGCTCATGGGCCACACCGAGCTCGGCGCGCGCGAGATCGCCGAGGCCGCGCTTGGCATCGCCGGCGACATCTGCGTCTACACCAACCACAGCATCACCGTGGAGGAGCTGTCGTGACCCGCGCACTCGATGGGGGCGCGCTGACGCCCGCGGCGATCGTCGTCGAGCTCGACAAGTACATCGTCGGCCAGCGCGAGGCCAAGCGCGCGGTCGCGGTGGCGCTGCGCAACCGCTGGCGGCGGCAGCGGGTCGAGGGCGAGCTCAAGGACGAGATCTCGCCGAAGAACATCATCATGATCGGGCCGACCGGCGTCGGGAAGACCGAGATCGCGCGCCGCCTGGCGCGGCTCGCGCGCGCGCCGTTCCTCAAGATCGAGGCGTCGAAGTTCACCGAGGTCGGCTACGTCGGCCGCGACGTCGACTCGATCGCGCGCGATCTGGTCGAGGTGTCGATCAAGCTGGTGCGCGACGAGCAGGCCGCGCAGGTCCGGCCGCGCGCCAAGGAGGCCGCCGAGGAGCGGCTGCTCGATCTGCTGCTGCCCAAGGCGCGCAGCTTCACCGATCGCCCGGGCGAGCCGCCCGGCCCGGACGCGACCCGCGAGAAGTTCCGCGCGATGATCCGCGACGGGCGCCTCGACGATCGCGAGGTCGAGCTCGAGCTGTCCGAGGACACGAACCCGATCATGCAGATCTTCGGCGGCCAGGGGCAGGGCGCCGGCTTCGAGGAGGTCGGCCTCGGCGGCCTCAAGGACATGCTCGGCAACCTCGGCCGCCGCACCACCCGGCGGCGCAAGCTGATGGTGCCGCAGGCGCTGGCGGCGCTGACCGAGGAGGAGGTCGACAAGCTCATCGACCACGACAAGCTCAACCGCGAGGCGGTCAGCCGCGCCGAGACCTCGGGCATCGTCTTCCTCGACGAGATCGACAAGATCGCGTCGTCGGATGGGCGCCAGGGCGCCGACGTCTCGCGCCAGGGCGTGCAGCGCGATCTGCTGCCGATCGTCGAGGGCACCACGGTCACGACCAAGTACGGCCCGGTCCGCACCGATCACGTGCTGTTCATCGCGGCCGGCGCGTTCCACATGGCCAAGCCCTCGGACCTCATCCCCGAGCTCCAGGGCCGGTTCCCGATCCGCGTCGAGCTGACCCCGCTCGGCCCCGACGAGTTCGTGCGGATCCTGACCGAGCCCAACAACGCGCTGACCCGGCAGTACGCGGCGCTGCTCGCGACCGAGGGCGTGACGATCACGTGGACCGACGAGGCGATCCGCGAGATCGCGCGCATCGCGGCCGAGGTCAACGCGCGGACCCACAACATCGGCGCCCGCCGCCTGCACACCGTGCTCGAGCGCCTGCTCGACGATCTGCTCTACAACGCGCCCGACATCGGGCCCCAGACCATCCCCATCACGGTCAGCTACGTGGCGGAGCGCCTGCACGCGCTGGTCGCCGACGAGGACCTCGCGAACTACATCCTGTGAGCGTCGACCCCGCCAGCTCGCTCGTCCTCGATCTGCCCGGCGATCCGCTGGGCCTCGGGCCCGGTCCGCACAGCGTCTGCTTCGTCGACTGGGAGGAGCTCACCCCCGAGCTCGCCGATCGGTTCATCACCGATCACCTCGGCGACGATTTCCTCGACGCGGTGCCCGAGACCTTCTGGCGCGACGACACCACCGGTCGCGCCATGTGGCTCCGCCCGCACCTCGCGCCCCTCGCCCTCATCGGCGGGCCCGCCCTGTGCGAGCTCGGCACCTCGTGGGCCGACGCCGGCCCGGCCTCGGCCGTGCTCTTCCTCGATCAGTCGACCACGCCCGCGCAGGTCCTGGGCTGGGACGGCAGCCCGCTCGGCGGCCTCGTCGTCGTCGCCCCGGCGCTCGGCGCGCTGATCTGAGCCGCTGGCGTCGGCGACGTCGGCGTCGCGCCGCCGTCGGCGTGGTCCGGGATCCGCGTTACTATCGCCTCCCTTGAGCGACGGCGACCCGCACGACAGGACCGGGCTCTTCGGCCGTCGGCTCGGCGAGTTCGTCGTGCGCGAGCCGCTGTCCGCCGGCGGGTTCGGCGCGGTGTACCGCGCCGAGCAGCCCGCGCTGGCGCGCGAGGCCGTGATCAAGATCCTGCACCGCCGGCTGCGCGTCACCACGCTCATCCAGCGGTTCCTGCGCGAGGCCAGGCTGGCCTCGCGGCTCGATCATCCGTACGCCGCGCACGTCTACGCGTTCGGCGTCGAGCCCGATGGCCTGCCGTGGATCGCCATGGAGCTGGTGCGGGGCACGCCGCTCGACCGGCTGCTGGCCGCGAGCGGCCCGATCGCGCTCGAACGGTTCGTGCCGCTGCTCGAGCGCATCTGCCAGGTCGTGCAGACCGCGCACGACCAGGGCATCGTGCATCGCGATCTCAAGCCGGCGAACGTCATGGTGCTGGTGCGCGCCGGGCAGCTGCTGCCGAAGCTCCTCGATCTGGGGATCGCCCGACTCGCCGACGATCCCGCCGACGAGCTCGCGCCGGCGACGCCGGCGACCCTCGATGGCGGCGGTTCGCCGGCGGACACCGCGGTGGCTGCCGACGGCGCCACCGTCGGGCAAGAGGCGGCCTCGTCGGGCGACGGCCGGCTCACCGAGGCGGGCGCGGTGATCGGCTCGCCGCAGTACATGGCGCCGGAGCAGTGGATCGACGCGCGCGCCGCCGACCAGCGCACCGATCTGTACGCGCTGGGCGTGCTCGCCTACGAGGCCCTGACCGGCCGCCCGCCGTTCGTCGGCGCGACCCGCCTGGAGCTGGCGATGGCGCACGCCGGACAGGCGCCGCCGCCGCTCGGCGGCGACCTGCCGCTGGCGCTCGACGCGGTGCTCGCCCGCACCCTCGCCAAGCGCGCCGACGAGCGCTACCCGAGCGCCCTCGCGCTCGCCGCGGCATTTCGCGCGGCCAGCGGCATCAGCGAGCCGACCGCCGGGCTGCCGCGGCTCGCCGAGGACGTGCGGATGCGCGCCCTGGCGCACGCACCGCAGCCGCTCGCGCAGGCGGTGGCGCTGCTCGATGCCGCGCGCAACCCGCACCACGCGCGCGATGCGGTCTGGCAGGTGGTCCGGGTCGCGACGCGCTTGCTCGGCATGATCGCGCTGGCCGCGCACGCCCACGTCCGCGGCGACGCCCGGGCCGCGACCGCCGACGCCGTGCGCCAGCTGCGGCGCCGCACCACCTCCGAGGGCGAGTGGCTGGCGCTCGCGCGCGAGCTGACCGCGCCGTTCGCGGCGGTGCGCGCGGCCTATCCCGTGCCGGAGTTGATCGACTACGTCGAGCAGCCGCGCACCGCGCTCACCGAGCTGATCGCGCTACGCGACGAGGACGACGCGACCGCCGCGCCGCAGGTCCAGGCGCTGGTCGCGCGGGCCCTCGCGCTGGTCGAGCGCCTGCTCGCCGAGCTGGAGCCGCTGGGCGCGTATGCCTGGGTGGTCCCGACCGCGCACGGCCACGCCCGGTGGATGGGCCTGGCCCGCGGCGCGGCGATCCAGCCGGCGGGTCGCGCGGCGCTGGCGCTCGATCAGCCGGTGCTCGTCGACGCGAGCGGGATCCCGGCGGTGACGCTGTGGCCGTTCGTGCAGGTCCACGAGCCGGCGCCCGGCGCAGCGCCGCACCTGTTTCTCCTCGAGGGCCGCGGTCGCCACGGCGCGCGCCTGGTCGCGTCGCCCGACGCCTACGAGCTGGAGGACGACGGCCTCTGGGAGTTCGTCGGCGGCCTCGCCGAGGGCGATCTCGCGACCTCGGCGCCGGAGGTCGCGCCGTATCCCGGACTCGCCGCGTTCACCGCCGACGACGGCGCGCGCTTCTTCGGCCGCGAGCGCGACGCGCTGGCGGTCTGCAACCGGCTGCGCAGCCAGGCGCTCGTGGTGGTGGTCGGCCCGTCGGGCATCGGCAAGAGCTCGTTCGTCCAGGCCGGCGTGGTGCCCAACCTGCCCGCCGACTGGCGCGTGATCACGTTGCGGCCCGGCCCGGCGCCCATGGCCAGCCTGCGCGCGCGGCTGGAGCCGGTGCTGGGCACGGGCACCGACGCCGCGCTCGCCGATCCGGGCGCGCTCGCGGCGGCGCTGCGGTCGCGCCCGGGCACGACCGTGCTCGTCGTCGACCAGCTCGAGGAGCTGTTCACGCTGTGCGCCGATCCGCGCGAGCGCGCGCGCGTCGTGGCGCTGCTGGTGGACGCGGCGCGCTCCGCCGACGATCACGTGCGCGTGGTCATGACCCTGCGCGACGACTTCCTGCTGCACGCCGAGGGGTTGCCGGCGCTGCGCTCGCGGCTGGCGCCGGCGCTGCAGCTGCTCACGACGCCGAGCCGCGACGATCTGCTGCGCATCCTGCGCGAACCGCTGCGGCTGGTCGGCTACGAGCTCGACGATCCCGCGCTCGCCGACGAGATGGTCGACGCGCTGGCCGACGCGCGCAGCCCGCTGGCGCTCCTGTCGTTCACCGCGGCGCGGCTGTGGGCGCTGCGTGATCGGCGGTTCCGCCAGCTCACGCGCAAGGCCTACGCCTCGCTCGGCGGGGTCGGCGGCGCGCTCGCGCAGCACGCCGAGGCCACGCTCGCCGCGATGCTGCCCGAGCAGCAGCGCCTGGTCCGCGAGGTCTTCCGGCGCGCGGTCACCAGCGACGGCACCCGCGCGGTGCTCCCGCGCAGCGAGCTCGATCAGGTCCTGGGCGGGGACGCGCACGCCGCCGCCGTGGTGCACGCGCTGGTCGACGCGCGGCTACTGGTCACCGCCGAGGGCATCGACGGGCGCGACACGATCGAGCTGACTCACGAGGCCCTGATCGACGCGTGGCCGCGCCTGGTCCGCTGGCGGCGCGAGGACGCCGAGGGCGCGCGCCTGCGCGATCAGCTGCGCGCGGCCGCGCGGCAGTGGGAGGACCGCGGGCGCAGCCCCGGGTTGCTCTGGCGCGGCGACGCGCTCGCCGAGTACCGCCTCTGGAAGGCGCGCTACCCCGGCGCGCTCACCGAGCTCGAGCAGGCGTTCGCGGCCGCGAGCCTGGCCGACGACGTGCGCGGTCGCCGCCGCCGCACGCTGGCCGCGGTCATCGCGATCACGGTGCTCGCCGCGGGCGTGGTCGCGCTCGTGATCCTCAACGCCGGCGTCGCCAGCGAGCGCGCCCGCGCCGAGGCCAGCGCCGCCGAGGCGGTGCGCGCCGCGGCGTCCTTGCGCACCACGCTGCGCGCGCAGTACGAGGATCAGGGCCGGCGCCTCGTGCTCGACGGCGACGCGCCGCAGGGGCTCGCATACTTGATGAAGGCGCAGGACATGGGCGTCGCCGGCCCGGCGCACGAGCTGCTGGTGGCGTCGGCGGCCGCGATGCTGCGCAACCGGATCGCGCAGCTCGGCCACGGCGATCAGGTGAATCGCGCGCGGTTCAGCCCCGACGGCGCCTGGGTCGTCACGGTCAGCCAGGACCAGCACGCGCGGGTCTGGGACGCGTCGACGTGGCGGTTGGTCAGCGATCTCCCCCACGACGCCGCGGTATCGCGCGCCGACATCGGCCCAGGTGGAAAGACGATCATCACGGCGACCGAGAACGGCAAGGTCACCGTGTGGGAGCGCGCGAGCGGCCGCGAGCTCCGGCACTTCACCGCGGGCCATCAACCGCTGTCCGGCGCGCTGTTCTCCCCCGACGGCACGCTCGTCGCCACCGTCGCGGCCGACGACATCGTCGAACTGTGGGACCCCGCCACGGGCGCGCGTCGCGCGGCGCTGTGGTCGATCCCACACGTGCCCAAGCCGCAGTGGGGCACGCCCCTCGCGTTCTCGGCGGATGGTGCGCGCGTCGCGGCCGGCGGGGTCGACGGCACCCTCCGGATCTGGGACATCGCCACGGGGCGCTTGCTCTCGCAGAACGGCGACCATCGCGATCTGTTGAGCGCGGTCCGCTTCTCGCCGGATGGAACGTCCGTTCTGGTCGCGAGCGCCGATGGCACCGCGAGCCTGGTCGACGCCGCGACCGGGGCGCGACGCCAGCGGTTCGAGCATCGCTTGTACGTCGAGGACGCCGAGTTCAGCCCGGATGGCGCGTTGATCGCGACCGCGTCGAAGGATCGCACCGCGCGGATCTGGAACACGACGACCGGCCAGCTGGTCCGCGCGATCGAAGGCCACACCGCGACGGTCAACGCGGTCGCGTTCAGCCCTGACGGTCGGACGCTCGCGACGGGCGCGGACGATCGCACCGCCGCGCTGTGGAGCGTCGCGACCGGGCTTCGCCTGGCGCGGTTGGTCGGCCACGGCGATGCCGTGCTGGACGTGCAGTTCGATCCGACCGGGGCGCGGCTGGTGACGGCAAGCACCGACCTCACCGCGATCGTCTGGACCGCCGTACCGCAACAATCGGTCGTCCCGCTGGTCGGGCACGTCGGGGTGGTCCGTGCCGGGGCGTTCTCGCCCGACGGCGCGCGCGTCGTGACCGAGGGCGCGGACGGCACGGTGCGCGTCTGGGACCGGGCAACGGGGCGCCAGCTCCAGGTCATGCACCAGAGCGGGTACGTGCTCCGCGCCCAGTTCAGCCCGGATGGGCGCCAGCTCGCGTCCGTCGGCACCGATCGGATCGTGCACATCTGGGATTCACGGACCGGCGCAGAGCTCCGCGCGTTGCGCGGGCACGACGACGCCATTCGCGACGTCGCGTGGAGTCCCGACGGAACGGCCGTCGCAACCGCGGGCATGGATGGCACGGCTCGCATCTGGCCGGTCACGGGCGCCGATCCGCCGCTGATCTATCGCGGCCACGGCGATGGACGCGTGTACTCCGTGGCATACGCCCCGCGCGGCGATCGCATCGTCACCACCGGCAGCGACAACACAGGACGTGTGTGGAATCCACGCGACGGTCGCGATGTGGTGGTCTGGACGGAAGGGAAGGGCATCTCGGATGGCACCTTCGATCCGGGCGGCACGTCGGTCGCCACGACGACATGGCAAGCGTCCGCCCGCATTTATCGCGCTGACACCGGCGCGATGACCGCCGAGTTGCTCGGGCACGAGAGCTCGGTGCTCTCGACCGCCTGGAGTCCGGGCGGTGACTTCGTGGCGACCGCCGCGATCGACGCCACGGCGCGGATCTGGGACGCCCGCCGAGGCGACGCGTTGATCGTGTTTCGCGAGCCCCAGCTCCGCACGCTGTGGTACGCGGGATTCGATCCGAGCGGGCAGGCGGTGCTCACGACGGGCGCGGACGGCGCGGCGGCGATCTGGGCGATGCCGCCGCAGGCGAACGATCTGGCGTCGTTGACCCGATGCCAGGTCACCTACGCCTGGTCGAGCGATCACATGGTCCACGTCGACCCGCCGGACGCCTGTGTGGTCCGGAACTGACGATCCCGCACGTGGTGTGCGCACGATCTGAACAGTTCGCGCGCACAATCGCCGCGAATGCAGCGGCCGCGACGCCGTGGCAACAGCCGATCGCGGCGATGGCCGCTCGAGATCGGGGCAGCCGGTTGGCTCGGGGTGTGCAACGGTATTGCGCCATGAAGAAGCACGGCGCTGAACGCAAGCTGGAACTGAGCACTGCCACGGTCGCGCGCATGCAGGCGTCCCTGACGCCGGCGCAGCTCGCGAACATCGGGGCGGCGGGCAGGATCCAGACGAAGGGCACCATCGTCACCGCCGAGACCCTGCCGCTCACCTGTTGAGCGACCACAGACGCACGCCATTGCTGCATCCACGTCGACCGTATCGGAGGCTCCCATGAAGAAGTCAGGTTCCGACCGCAAGCTCGTCCTCTGCACGACCGTCGTCTCGAGGCTCCAGGAAACGGTCGCGCCAGAACAGCTGGCCGCGGTCCGAGGCGGCATGCGGCTCACCACCAAGGACACGATCGTGACCAAGATGCTGACCCTGCCGGGTTGCTAGCGCGAACCGGGATGGCCCGGTCTAGCAGAGGAGCATGCGCATCCACGTCGGTTCGACAACGGAGTAGCCCGCGATGAGCCCGAGGCCGACGCCGGCCAGGCCCCCTTGGAGACCGGCCTCGGTCACCGAGGCGAGTTCGTCGAGCGCGCGCGCGTACCACGCGCGGGCGCAGGCTCGCACGTCATCGTCGTCGAGGGTCTCGCCGAGGCGATGGAAGAGCAGCGCCTGGCCGATGGACCCGTGGCACAGCGCCGTGGTGATGTACAGCGTCGCCAACTCGTCCCCCGTGCGCCGCGCGGCGCGCCGGGCAATGCCGGCCGCCGCGTCGACGAGGGCGACGTCACCCAGCGCTCGGCCGGCACGCATCAGCGCGAGCGCGGTGGGCTGATCGCCGTAGCACCAGCCATCGGTGGCCCGCGACGCGACGCGCGGCGCGGCGAAGCCCGGATAGGCGCGGGCGTGCCCCACGCGCTCGTTCGTGCGCAGCCAGTCGACCGCAGCGCGCAGGAGCGGCGCCCCGCGGGGCGCGACGGTGCACGCCTCGGCAAGGAACCCGACCACCCCCGCCACACCGTGCGCCATCCCGAGGTTGAAGTGTCCGACCCGGTCGTCCTGATCGTCGAACGCGCGCCACGCCCGGCCCACCGCCATCGGCTCCGCGCGCGCTTCGAGGATGTCGACGACCCGCGCGACGATCGCGTGATCACCGCGCTCGAGCCCGTACACGCCCAGGCCGATGGCGCCGCACATGAGCTCCCATTCGTACGCCCATGGTTCGGCGCGCAGGGTCTGCACGACGAGATCGTCCAGCTGTGCGAGCGTCTCGGCGGTGTCGCCGACGACATCCGCGAGGTGCTGGATCGCGAAACCGATGCCGGCATATCCGGTGAAGAGCCAGGGCGAGCTCAACTCGGCGATCTGCGCGAGCGCGCGCTCGAGCGTCCGGAACGTCGCGTCGTCGTCGGCCGCTTCACCCGCGCGGGCGCGATAGCCATGGAACAAGGCGATGCCGGCGAGGCCGTCTGCGAGCGACGCCGTGGGCAGGTCGCGGCGGTCGAGCTCCGCCGCGATCTCCGCGACGGTCGCGCGCGCCCGAGCGGCGAGCGAGCCATCGAGCACCGGGCGCCACGCGCGGTTCGTCACGACCGCGGCCCGTCGAGCCGGAAGTACAGGCCGTCGATCGCCGCGCCGGCGACGCGCACGCCGCTGGTCGAGCCCAGATCCTCGACGGTTGGCGGCACGGCGTGAAAGGATATCACCGCGCCCGGGATCACTCGTCGTCGTCGAGGGCGTCGTCCTCGACCGCGTCCTCGTCGTCGCCCACCGGTGCCGCGCCTGCCGTCGCGCCCGCCGCGGTCGCCTCCATCGCCGCGACCACGTGCCGGAACAGCGCCCGCGCCGCGCCCGGCGGCTTGCCCGTGTCCCGCTCGCTGCGCGCCTTGGCGATCAGCAGCATCAGCTCCGGCACGGTCGTGCTCGGGTGCGCCTTCACGAACGACACCGCCGCGAGCTCGCCGTCGACGATGAGCTGCGTCCGCCACGCCTCCGCCCGCTGGAACTGCCGCGGCTCGGCCGCGCCGGTCGCCTGCACGCTCGCCAGCCGCCGGGCGAGCGCCCGCAGATCGATCGCGCGCAGCACGCCCGCCACGCCGCGCTCCTCGCGGCGCCGCGCGACCTGCGCCGTCACGCCGCGCGCGCGATCGATCACCGCGCGCACGTCGTCGGCGAGGCCGAGCCGATCGAGCGTGGTCTTCGGGACCTTCATCAGCTCGCGCGCGAGCTTCGCGGAGCGATCGCCCGCGGTCTTCTGGGCCTTCTTGGCCAGCTGCCTGCGGCTCTGGCCCTCGTCGTCGTTGATCGGCACCGAGCGGGTTGTACGCTAAAACGACAGCGCCAGCCCGCCCATCGCGTACGCGTAGCGATAGTCGAGCTTGCCGAACGTCTGCGTGCCGCCGCCGGTCAGCATCACGCCGCCGCCCTGGACGAAGCGGAGCTCGAGCTCGAGCCCGACCTGCGCCGCCGGGGCGACGTCGGTCGAGGTCGTGACGCCGAGCGCATCCGTGCGGCGGGTCCGATCGACCGCCGCGCCGCCGACCGCCGCCAGGCCCAGGCGCACGATCGACCAGCCCGCGGCGAAGCGCGGGCCGACCGCGGCCAGCCCGTAGATCGAGTCGAAGGTCGCGCCGTCGACGGTGGCGTGGGGCAGGGGCGAGTAGTCGATCGCGGTCTCGAGCCCGAGGCCGAGCTTGCTGGTCCACGCCACGCGCAGCCCCACATTCAGGCCGCGCACGTGGGTGTCGGCCATCGCGCTCAGCGGCGCGAGGGCGCCGCCGACCAAGCCGAGCGTCCACCGGGGCGGGGCCGGGGCGTCGGGGGCCGCGGTCGCCTGCCGCGCGAGCGCCGCCGTCGCTGCGCACGCGATCAGGACCGAGAGCTGACGAGTCGCCATGAACCACCAATCTACCGGGCCGATCGGGTCCGGTCACGGTGCGACGCGCCAAGCTACCCCGCGATTCACCCGGATTCTCGTCGATGCGACCCCGCGCACGCCGATCGACGTGCGCCACGTCACCGACCGTACAGCGACCGCTGTCAGGCGGCCTCACTGCTGAATCCCCGTCGGTGCAGCCCCGGAGGCAACGCACCCGTCGCGACCTCTGTATAGTAGCCGCCTCGTGCAGGCGCTGATCGAGAAGGCCCGCGTCCTCATCGAGGCGCTGCCATTCATCTCCGAGTTCCGCGGCAAGACCGTGGTCGTCAAGATCGGCGGCGCCGCGCTCGAGGACGACGTGCTGCGCCGGCGGTTCTGCGAGGACGTGATCCTCCTCGACTGGGTCGGCATCCACGTCGTCGTCGTGCACGGCGGCGGCAAGCAGATCACGACGATGCTCGACAAGATCGGGCTCGCGGCCCGGTTCGTCGACGGCATCCGCGTCACCGACGAGGCCACCCTCGAGGTCGTGGGCATGGTGCTGGGCGGCTCGCTCAACCAGGAGCTGGTGCGGCTGGTCAACCACCTCGGCGGCGCCGCGGTCGGCCTGACCGGCGCCGACGGTGGGCTGGCGCGCGCCAAGATCACCCAGCCCGAGCTCGGCCGGGTCGGTGAGGTGGTCGCGGTCGATCGCACGGTGATCGATCGCCTGCTCGCCGACTTCATCCCGATCATCGCCCCGGTCGCCGCCGGCGACGACGGCGGCGCGCTGAACGTGAACGCCGACGTCTTCGCCGGCAAGCTCGCGCAGGCGCTGGGCGCCGCGAAGCTCGTGCTGCTCACCGACATCTCCGGCGTGCTCGACGCCGATCGCCAGCTCATCCCGACGCTCACGCCGACCCACGCCAAGCGCATGGTGGAGGCCGGCGTGATCCGCGGGGGCATGATCCCCAAGGTGGACAACGCGCTGGCGGCGCTCGCCGCCGGCGTGCAGAAGGTCCACATCATCGACGGTCGCCTCGAGCACGCGTTGCTCCTCGAGATCTTCACCCAGGATGGCGTCGGCACCCAGCTGGTGCCCGATCCCCTGTAGCCCGCGTCAGCGCCGAACCGAGCTCCCCAATGACCCAGACTTCCGCCGATCTCCTCGCCACCGCCGACCGCACCTTCATCAAGAACTACCGGCAGCAGCCGATCGTGCTCCAGCGCGGCCGCGGCGCGCAGGTCTGGGACGTCGCGGGGCGCGAGTACCTCGACATGACCGCCGGCATCGCGGTGTGCGGCCTCGGCCACTCGCACCCGACCTTCGTCGCGCGCGTCGGCGAGCAGCTGGGCAAGCTGGTCCACGTCTCGAACCTGTACTGGAACGAGCCCGAGATCCTCGCGGCCCAGGCGCTGGTCGAGCGCTCGTTCGCCGACCGCGTCTACTTCTGCAACTCCGGCGGCGAGGCCAACGAGGCCGCGCTCAAGCTCGCGCGCCGCTACCAGGCGGTCGTCGCCGGCAAGCCCGAGCGCACCACGATCGTCTCGACCGTCGGCAGCTTCCACGGCCGCACGTTCGCGACCGTCGCGATCACCGGCCAGCCCAAGTACCGCGAGGGCTTCGGGCCGCTGGTCGAGCCGGTCGCGTTCATCCCCTACGGCGATCTCGCCGCGGCCAAGGCGCTCCTCGAGCAGCGCACCGCGTGCTGCATCATCGTCGAGCCGATCCAGGCCGAGGGCGGCATCATCGTCGCGCCGCCGGGCTACCTCGCCGGGCTGCGCGCGCTGTGCGACGAGACCGAGACGATCCTGATCTTCGACGAGGTCCAGACCGGCATGGGCCGCACCGGCCGCTGGTTTGGGCACGAGCACGACGGCGTCACGCCCGACGTCATGACCCTGGCCAAGGGCCTCGGCGGCGGCGTGCCGATCGGCGCGATCGCGGTCACCGAGAAGGCCGCGGCCGGCCTCGCGGTGCACCCCGGTGGCGCGGTGCCCCACGCGTCGACCTTCGGCGGCAACCCGCTCGCGACCGCGGCCGCGCTCGCGGTCATCGACATCCTCGAGAACGAGGGCCTGGTCGAGCGCGCCCACAGCGCCGGCGAGTACCTCGGCGGTCGCCTCGCCGATCTGTGCGCGCGCAAGCCCGACCTCGCGACCGAGGCCCGCGGCCGCGGCCTCCTGCGCGGCGTCGCGATCAAGGGCACGCCGGCGACGGTCGTCGCCAAGGCGCGCGAGGCCGGCGTGCTGTTCTCGATCGCGGGCGCCAACGTCATCCGCTTCGCGCCGCCCTACGTCGTCGATCGCGCCCAGCTCGATCACGCGGTCGCCACCCTCGAGCAGGCGCTCGTCGCGGCGGGCGTCCCATGACGCGCGACAAGCGCGACTTCCTCATCCTCGGCGACATCCCGGTGGCTGACTGGCCGGGCGTGTTCGAGCGGACCGCGGCGCTCAAGGCCTCGCGCGCGCGCGGCGAGCGCGGCGGCACGCTCGCCGGCAAGTCGATCGCGCTGGTGTTCGAGAAGGCCTCGACCCGCACGCGCGTCTCGTTCGAGGTCGGCGTGTTCGATCTCGGCGGCCACGCGGTGGTGATCACCTCGCAGGGCAGCCAGATCGCGCGCGGCGAGCCGATCGAGGACACCGCGCGGGTGCTCTCGGGCTACTGCCACGCGATCATGCTGCGCACCTTCGGCCACGACCGCGTGACCGCGCTGGCGCGCGCGGCGAAGGTCCCGGTCATCAACGGCCTGACCGATCAGCACCACCCGTGTCAGGTCGCGGCCGATCTCTTCACCGTGCGCGAGCGCCGCGGCCGCATCGATGGCCTGCGCTACGCGTGGATCGGCGACGGCAACAACATGGCCGCGTCGTGGATCGAGGCCGCCGGCATGTTCGGCCTCGATCTCGCGCTCGCGTGCCCCGAGGGTTATCGCCCGGACCCGGCGCTGGTTGCAGAGGCGCACGCGCGCCAGGCCGCCCTCGGCCGCGGGTCGATCGCGATCAGCAGCGACCCGCGCGACGCCGCCCGCGGCGCCGACGTGGTGTCGACCGACGTCTGGGCCTCGATGGGGCAGGAGGACGAGGCCGCGGCCCGCCAGGTCGCGTTCGCCGGCTACTGCGTCGACGCCGCGCTGATGGCGCTGGCCGCGCCCGGCGCGCTGGTGCTGCACTGCCTGCCCGCGCACCGCGGCGAGGAGATCAGCGGCGACGTGATCGACGGGCCGCAGTCGGCGGTGTGGGACCAGGCCGAGAATCGCCTGCACGTGCAGAAGGCGATCCTCGAGTACCTCGTCGCGCCCTGACCTCAGGTCGTCCGGAGGAGGACAGCCGCTCGAGCGCCGCCGCGAGACGCGCGCGCGGGCGCCGTGCTACGGTTCGCCAGGGATGAGCGGAATTCCCGCCGAGATCGCGGAGCTCGGGGCGACGGGGCAGCGGCTTAGCCAGAACCCTGGCTTCGATCCGATGCGCGCGGGCCTGTCGACCGAGGAGTACTTCGTGTGGTCGCGCTTCGACGGCGCGACGAGCCTGCGCGATCTGCTGCTCATGACCGGGTTCCCATCGGAGCGCGCGATCGCGATCGTGCAGCGGCTGCGGGCGCTCGGCGGCATCCTCTTGCCCGGCGAGAACCCGGCGACGATGGCGGGCAAGGCGAAGCCCGCGGGCACCGCGCCCGCGCCGATGCCACAGCCGCAGGCGCAGGCACGGCCCGGCGGCGCGCCGAACCCCGCGCCGCGCCCGTCGACCGGACCGATCATCCCGCCGCGGACGATCACGCCCGTGGGCACGCCTTCCGGATCGATCGGCACCGCGCCGACCCAGCGACCCAAAGCGCCGAGCGCGCCACCGCCCGCCGGGCGTCCGGCGACCGGACCGATCGGCGCGCGCCCCGCGCCGGCCAAGGCCAGCGCGCCGCCCGAGGTCACGAGCGAGCTGTCGGCGCTGCAGAGCCTCGGCGAGCCGACGCTCCTCGAGCGCGCCGCGCTCGCCGAGACCGCCGACCTCGACGTCAAGGATCGCGCGCGCATCCTCGCGATGCACCGGCGCATCGCCGATACCGAGCCGTGGGCGCTGTTCGGGGTCGCGCCCGAGACCGATCGCCGCACGCTCAAGCTGGCCTACTTCCGCATGTCGAAGGAGTTCCACCCGGATCGCTTCTACGGCAAGCGGCTGGGCTCGTTCGCGACGCGGCTGTCCGAGATCTTCGAGGCGCTGGCCCGCGGCTACGCCGATCTCACCGAGGCCCCGACCATCCGCGGCTCGCGCGCGCCCGCCGCCGATCATTCGCAGCCGCAGACCCCCGCCGAGTACGCCGCCGAGCTGTTCGATCGCGGCTGCACGCAGGAGGTGTCGGGCGACACCGTCGGCGCGCTGAAGCTGTTCGACGCGGCGATCCGCGTCGACGGCCAGGTCCGCTACCTGCGCCGCGCCGCCGAGTGCGCGCTCACCGCCCACGAGGACCGCGCCGCCGAGAACTACGCCAAGAAGGCGGCCGCGCTCGAGCCGCTCGATGCCTCCATCCAGCGCCTGCTCGCGCGCGTCTTCCGGGCCGCCGGCCGCCTCGGCGACGCCGAGGAGGTCCTCTTGATGGCGATGCAGCTCAAGGTCGACAGCGACGCGCTGGTCCGCGAGCTCCGCGCCGATCTCGCCGAGGTGCGTCGGCTGCTCGCGCGCCCGTGACGCTGGCGCCGACCCCAGAACGATCCGCAGGCGCCGATCCGGCTTTCCTGACGTTTCTTTGCGCCGGACTGGCGCACACCCGGCAATCGGGGGGAAAATAACCAGGCATGGCGAGCGAGAAGGTCATCGGCATCGATCTGGGGACCACCAACTCGTGCGTCGCCATCGTGGAGGACGGCACTCCCGTCGTCATCCCCAACCGCGGCGGGTACAAGACCACGCCCTCGATGGTCGCGATCGCCGAGAACGGCAAGCGGCTGGTCGGTCACATCGCCAAGCGGCAGGCGATCACCAACGCCGAGAACACGGTGTTCGCGGCCAAGCGCCTCATCGGCCGCAAGTGGGGCTCGGCCGCGGTCCGGACCTCGCTCGAGACGATGCCCTACCGCATCGTCGAGGGGCCGCACGACGACGTCCGCATCATGCTGCGCGACCAGGTCTTCAGCGTGCCCGAGGTCTCGGCCTTCATCCTCCAGGAGATGAAGCTCATCACCGAGGAGTACCTCGGCGAGGAGGTCCAGAAGGCCGTCGTCACCGTGCCGGCGTACTTCAACGACGCCCAGCGCACCGCGACCAAGGACGCCGGCCGCATCGCCGGCCTCGACGTCATCCGCATCATCAACGAGCCGACCGCGGCCGCGCTGGCCTACGGCTTCGGCCGCAACATCGAGCGCAAGGTCGCGGTCTACGATCTCGGCGGCGGCACCTTCGACATCTCGATCCTCGAGATCGGCAACGGCGTGTTCGAGGTCATCTCGACCGCTGGCGACACGTTCCTCGGCGGCGAGGACTTCGATCGCCGGATCATCGACTGGCTCGTCTTCGGCTTCCAGAAGGAGCACAAGATCGACCTGCGCAAGGACAAGATGGCCTTGCAGCGGCTCAAGGACGTGGCCGAGAAGGCCAAGTGCGAGCTGTCGAGCGTGCGCGAGACCGAGATCAACCTGCCGTTCATCATCTCGACCGGCCGCAACGAGGCGCTCCACCTCCAGACCACGCTGACCCGCGACAAGCTCGAGGAGCTGACCGCGGATCTCGTCGATCGCACGGTCGACATCTGCGCCAAGACCCTCGAGGAGGCCGAGATCGCCAAGGGCGAGATCGAGGACGTCATCCTGGTCGGCGGCATGACCCGCATGCCGCGGGTCCAGCAGGTGGTCGCCGAGTTCTTCGGTCTCGAGCCGTGCAAGGGCGTCCACCCCGACGAGGTCGTCGCGCTCGGCGCCGGCATCCAGGGCTCGGCGCTGACCGACGAGAAGAGCGACATCCTGCTGCTCGACGTCACGCCGCACTCGCTCGGCATCATGATCGTCGGCGGCTACTTCCATAAGCTCATCGAGCAGAACACCACCGTGCCGACCTCCAAGTCGCACGTCTTCACGACGGTCAAGGACAACCAGACGTCGGTGAAGATCCTGGTGCTGCAGGGCGAGAGCGACCGCGCCGAGGAGAACGAGCTGCTCGGCGAGTTCGTGCTGACCGGCCTGCGCCGGGCGCCGCGCGGCGAGGTCGAGGTCGAGGTCACGTTCCACATCAGCGCCGACGGCATCGTCAGCGTGAAGGCGCGCGATCTCGAGACCGGCCTCGAGCAGTCGATCACCGTGACCGCGACCTCGGGCCTGACCGAGGACGAGATCAAGAAGATGATCGACGCCAACAAGGAGTACATGGTCGAGGTGCGGAGCGGGCAGGAGTTCGAGAAGGCCCGCCACGCCGCCGAGCGCATCCTCGATGAAGTCGAGCAGCTGTTCCCGCAGGTGTCCGAGATCATCAGCGGCTCCGACTTCGGCCAGGACGCGGTGAAGAAGGCGCGCGGCGTGGTCGAGCGCGCGCGCGGCGCGATCGCGACCCGCGATCTGCCGGTCCTCACCGACGCCACCGAGGCCCTGACCCGGACGCTCAACATGTTCCGCGGAGTGGTCTCGAAGACGCGCGGCGGGTGATTCCTTGAGCTCGTCCGATCCACCCCGTGGCAGCCCGGTGGAGCGCCTGATCGAGGAAGGCCTCGAGCGCTACGCCAAGAACGATCTCGACGGCGCGCTCATGTCCTGGGAGGGCGCGCTCGCGCTCGCGCCCGAGGAGCCACGCGCGCTGGGCTACGTCGACTACGTCCGCGCGCACTACGAGCTGCTCAAGGGCGCCGGCGGCGCCGCGACCGCGAGCGAGCTCAGCGTGCCGTTCGGGCTGGCCTCGCTCGGCGACGACGATCCCTACGACATCGAGGTCAGCGAGACCGGCGAGCGCGCGCGGGTCGAGGCGTTCATCGAGGGCGTCGACGATGGCTGGTTCATCGACGACGGCCTCGCGCTGCCGACGGTCGCGCGGCCGCTGCCGCTGCCGGCCGAGGACCCGCGGTCGTCGCCGGCGATCACGCTCGAGCTCGACGCCGACGAGCCACCGCTGGGCCTCGAGGCGCTCGACTTCGGGCCGAGCGGGACCCAGAGCCGCTCGACCTTCGACGACGACAAGACCCGCGACTTCGCGAGCGCGTCGCGGCTCGCCAATCCGCTCGATCCCGGGTTCGCGGCGATCGGCGACCTCGAGCTCGAGCTCGGCGACAGCGAGCGCGCCAAGACCGCGCCGCTCGAGCGCGTGACCCTGTCCGGGCCCGCGCCCGGGCCGCGCCCGGGGCCGATCACGACCCCGCCGGCCACCGCGTCCGGCGACTTCGACTTCGACAGCACCGCCGACGAGACCGCCGAGCTCAAGGATCGCCACATGGGCTTCGTGCGGGCCGCCGCCGATCGCCCGCCGGGGCCGGGCGCCTGGGCGGCACCCGAGCCGGCCACCGCCGATCTCAAGGTGCGCTTCCGGCCGCAGATGCTGCAGCCCGTGCTCGCGCCCTCGCTCGAGCCGGCGGTCGGCGACGCGATCGCCGACATCGATCTGCCCGAGCCCCCGAGCAAGGCCGATCTGCGCAACACCGCCACGATCGATCTGCCCAAGACGCCGACCGGCGAGCTGGTGAAGCCGCCGCGACCCGCGCGCCTGACCCCGGTCTCGCGCCCGGCGACCGCGCCGGTCCAGGTTGCCGTCGATCGCCCGGCGGCGGCGACGCTCGATCTGCCGGCGCCGCCCGGCGGCCTCGATCTCGACGCGCCTGCCGACGACGAGCGCACGATCGAGCGCAACGCGTGGGCGCGCGCGCGCCCGCCCACGCCGAGCGGCGCGGCGCTCGAGCTGGATCTCGATCTCGGCGGCTCGTCGTCGATCGCGCCGCCGGTGATCACCGAGGAGCCGCTCCACGAGCCGGTGCGGCGCGCGGCGCCGACTCGCGAGCTCGCGCAGGGCACCGGGCGGCCCGGCGCGCCCGCGGGGCGCTCGACGCGCCCGCGCATGTCGTCGCCGACGCCGGCCACCGCGCCGCCCGCGGCGCCCTCGATCGTCCCGTTCCGCGCGACGGCGGCGCCGACCTTGCCACCGACCCACGCGCTGCTCACCGAGAGCGATCGCGCGGCGCCGCCCGACGAGCCGGCCGATGATCGCGTGCGTCGCCGCATCGGCGCGCTCGTCGATCGCGCGGCCGCGGCCACCAAGGAAGGGCGGCACCGCGACGCGGTGATCGCCGTCGATCTCGCGCTGACGATCGAGCCCGACAGCGCGGTCGCGCAGAAGCTCGTGCACCGCAGCCGCGATCAGATCATGGGCGCGTACACCGGCTTCCTCGGCGACCTGCAGGCGCGGCCCGCGCTCGCGGTGCCGATGCACGAGGTCGCGCGCCAGCCGCTCGACACCCGCGCGGCGTTCTTGCTGTCGCGCGTCGACGGCACGTTGACACTCGACGAGTTGCTCGACGTGTCGGGCATGCCGCGCCTCGAGGCGCTGCGCCACCTCGCGAACCTGGTCGCGCTCGGCATCCTCGCGCTGCAGTAGCGCCGTCGAGAGGTGCGTGCGCGACGGACGCGGCCTACATCAGGCCCGCCGAAAAATTCGCAAGGGCTCGCGCAGCCTGCCTGCGATCGCACACGACTACCCCAAACGTACCCTCGGGGACTCACCCGGCGACCCGAGGTTCCTGCGACAACTGAGCCCATGTTGCTTCCCTTGAGGAGTGGGGCTCGCCACGCGTTTGGGCTGGCTCTACTGACGATCGTCTCGGCGTGCGCGGACACGCCCGTCGACGAACCGACCGCGACGACCGAATCGGCTGCCACGCACGCGTTCGCGAGCGGCAGCTTGATCATCCCGATGGACAACACATCGCAGGACAACGGCATGATCCGGGCGTACGGCCTGGTCTACCGGCTGCTCGAGAACGGCGTCACGGTGCGCTGGACGATCGCGCCGGCCAAGGCCCAGGACGGCACCGACTTCTCGGTCGCCGCGACCAACGTCGAGACCAACACCGCGCTCGGCACCGTCAACTACAGCGGCGGTCCGTTCGTGATCGACTCGGCGGACGTCGCCGCGGCGACGCCCTTCATCAATGCGTGGCTCGCGAGCGACACCGTCACCGTCGTGCACCGCGCGACCGCGGCGTTCTCGGCCGAAGAGACCCGCGTGCTCAGCGCGCCGCCGCGCATCGCGGTGTTCCTCGACGGCAACGAGCTGATCGCGTTCACCAACCTGAACGCCGCCGGCATCCCCGACTCGCGCGGCCAGGCCTGGCCGACCGCGACCGCGACGACCTACCCGGGCTATCCCGACATCCTCACGGTCGCCGACGTCGGCGGCGTGGTCACCGGCGGTGCGTCGGACGGCGCGCTCCTCAACGGCGATGGCACGCCGAAGTACTGCCACCTGACCTCGATGCACTACGGGCTCGCCGCGGTCGCCGATCGCCCGGCGCAGACCGAGGCCATCCGCGAGATCCGCAACTGGCTCACCAACCGCTCGGGCACCCACGCGTTCGCCGAGTGCGCCGCGGTCGAGACCTTCGAGACCAACGTCAACGGCAACTTCCTGTCGACCGCCGGCTTGCAGGACGATGGCAATGCCCCGCCGGCGCCGCTCACCAACCGGTTCCCGGCGGATCCGCTGGCGCAGTACGTCGGCGCGATCACCGCCGACACCGGCCTAGTCCAGTCGATCGGCCTGTCGGCTGGCTCGAGCTTGCGCGCCGGCACCCGCACGCTCATCAACCGCAGCACCAGCGCGACCAACGCGCGGATGATGTGGCTCGCCGGGCGGATGGACTCGAACAACGCCAACGGCACGGTGACCTACCTCGCCGGTCACAACTACTCGGTCGCGACGCCGGTCTCGGCCAACTCGCTCACCAACGGCGTCCGCCTGTTCTTCAACAGCCTGTTCGAGACCACCTGCGGCACCGCGGTGGCGCAGCAGCCGAACGTCACGATCACCAAGAGCGCGCCGGCGATCACCAACGGCACCAACATCACCTTCACGATCAACTACAGCAACGCCGGCCCCGGCACCGCGGGCAGCCCGGTCATTACTGATCCGCTGCCCGCCGGCACCACGTTCGTGTCGGCGACCAACGGCGGCACCGTGGTCGCGGGCGTCGTGACCTGGGTGCTCGCGGATCTCGCCTCGGGCGCGTCGGGCTCGGTCCAGGTGACCGTCGCGGCCACCGCCGATGCCACGATCCCCAACACCGCGACGATCACGTTCCTGGTCGGCAACGCGGTCAAGGCCAAGACCTCGAACACCACCTCGACGGTGCGCGACGCCACGCCGCCGGACACGACGATCACCGCCAACCCGACCAACCCGTCGGACGTCCTCTCGCCGAGCTTCTCCTTCACGTCGCCCGACGCGGCCGCGACCTTCCAGTGCAGCCTCGATGGCGCGGCGTTCGCCGCGTGCACCACGCCGCTCACGGTCGGCCCCCTCGCGCTCGGCAGCCACACGTTCCAGGTCCGCGCGGTCGACGCCGCCGGCAACGTCGATCCGTCGCCGGCGAGCTACACGTGGCGCGTCAACGCGACCCCGGTCGTGGTCGCCGACACCTTCACGGTCGCCGAGGACAGCTCGACCGCGCTGACGGTGCGCGCCAACGATACCGGCCTGGGTGACACGCCGATCACCACCGCGATCACGGTCGCCGCCGCGCACGGCACGACGGTGATCAACGCCGACGGCACGATCCAGTACACGCCGACCGGCAACTACAACGGTCCGGACACGTTCACGTATCGCCTGACCGACAACGACGGCCAGCAGGGGACCGCGGTGGTGACCATCAACGTGACCGCGGTGAACGACCCGCCCGTGGCCAACGCCGACGCGCTCACGGTCGCGGAGGACAGCGCGGCGACGGTCGTCAACGTGCTCGCCAACGACACCAGCGCGCCCGACACCGGTGAGACCCTGACGGTCACCGCCGTGACCCAGCCGGCGACCGGCGGCACGGTCACCTTGATCGCGGGCGTCGTGCGGTTCAC
>JAIOQA010000245.1 GCA_021413675.1 Deltaproteobacteria bacterium
CCGCGAGCCCGCCGAGCTGCGCGAGGGCCAGCGCGGTCAGGCCCGGCCCGAGGCTGCCGCCGATCATCCAGAAGGCGGCGATCGCGGCGATCGCGACCGCGACCGACTCGACCGCGGCGGTCGCCGGGTCGTGGTACAAGCCGGGCGTGAAGTTCTGGCTCGGGCTCGGCATTGGCCTCGCGGTCGGCGGCGGCGCAATGTACCTCGCGCTCCGCGCTGGCGGGGCGTCGACACCGCCGCCGGCGGATCCGATCGCGGCGGCGGGGCCGATCGACGCGGGCGCGCCCGCGAAGAAGAAGCCGCGCCGGCATGGTGGCGGCGGTGGCGGCGGCGGCGCGACCACCGGCACCGACACGGTCGATCTCGGCGACGAGCCGGCGCCGGTGCTCACCGACGCCGATCGCCGCGCGGTGACCCAGGGCGACGACGTCTCGGCCGGGCCGCGCACGCTGGACATGACCTCGAGTGACGACGCGCGGCCGCTGTCGTCGGGCGAGATCGCGCAGGGCCTGGCCAGCGGCTCGGGCTCGCTCGAGGGCTGCATCTCGAACGCGGTCGCGGGCGCGGAGCTGCACGCGTCGATCAGCCTGCAGCTGCTGGTCGACGGCACCGGCCGGGTCACCAAGGTGCGCGTGCAGGCGCCGCACTGGCTGTTCGATCACGGGCTCTACGGCTGCATGCGCGGCGCGGCGATGCGCCTGCGCTTCGCCGCGACCGGCGCGCCGACGACGGTCACCGCGCCGTTCTCGCTCGACTGATCGGCGGCGCCGCGCGCGCGGGCGCTAGTACCTCGCCGCAGGGGTCCTGAACGGCCGACGCTGCCGATCCATCGCGAATCTCTTCGTTGCGTCGTCTCGAGTTACAGGCAGTAGCCCTTCGCCGAGGCGCCTCGACCTTCGCGCGCCTCGACACCCTCAACTCGTCAGCACCTCTGCGGCGAGGTACTAGTCCCCTGGATCGGCGATTCGCAGCAGAAGTCATCTCGGGTGGACCTGCTGCGTGCGAAGGCCGAACCTGCGCATCTTCTCGAGGATCGCGTCGGCGGTCTTGGTCCACTTGAACGGCTTGCCGTTCTCGTTGTGCGCCTCGATGTACTCGACGATAGCGGCGCGCAGCTGCGGGATGCTCGTGTGGGAGCCTCGCTTGAGTGCCTGCTCGGTGAGCAGCCCGAAGAAGCGCTCCACGAGATTCAGCCACGACGAGTACGTCGGCGTGAAGTGAAAGCGGAACCGCGGGTGGCGGAGCAGCCATCGACGGACGACCTCGGACTTGTGCGTCGAGAGGTTGTCGAGGACGACGTGCACGTCGAGCTGCGGCGCCACGGCGTTGTCGATCTCTGCGAGGAACGCCACGAGGTCCTTGCCGCGGTGCTGCGGCTTGCAGCGAGCAATGACCTCTCCGGTCGCCACGTTCAGCGCCGCGAACAGGTCCAAGGTGCCGTTGCGAATGTAGTTGTGAGTCCGCCGCTCGGGCTGCCCGATGTCCATCGGGAGGATGGGCTGCGCCCGTTCGAGTGCCTGGATCTGCGACTTCTCGTCGATGGCGAACACGACCGCGTTGGCCGGCGGGTTCATGTACAACCCGACGACGTCGCGGATCTTCTCGACGAGCTGCGGATCTGGCGAGATCTTGTACGTCTCCGAGACGTGGGGCTTGAGCCCGAACGTGCGCCAGATGTGCCCGATCGTGGTGTGGCTTAGGCCGGCGGCCTTGGCCATCTTCCGCGTGCTCCAGTGCGTGTGTCCCTTCGGCATCGTCTCCAGCGTCTTGACGATCACGGCCTCAACGTCGTGGTCGGAGATCCGACGCGGACCTCCAACGCGCGGCTCGTCGTACAAGCCTTCGAGCCGGCTCTTGATGAACCGCGCGCGCCACTTGCCGACGGTGTGGACACTGCACCGGTGCCGGGCGGCGACCACGACGTTCGACCGCTCTTCCATGCATGCCAGGATGAGCCGCGCGCGGAACGCGAGGTCTCGATTGACGCGCGTACGCAAGGTCAAGCGCTTCAACTCCAGGCGCTCGTCATCGGAAACCACCAACTCGGCTTTCGGACGCCCGGTTCTCGCCATGGCCCAGGAGATCACGCCCCCCTGACTACTGCTGCCGACTCCGCTTCCAGGGGACTAGTCGGAGAACGCCGGGTTCGAGCGATCGTCGCCGGGCGTGCCCAGGTAGAGCTCGTAGGTCGACAGATCGAGGGACGACGGCAGGTCGACCTCGGCGCTGAACGTGCCGCCGATGCCGGTGACCGCGTGTCCGACGAGCGTCGAGCCATCGCCGCCGCGCCCGACGGGCGCGAGGTAGATGTCGACCCGACGCCCGCTCTGGGGCGCGCCGCTGCTGTCGACGCGGCCCTCGACGTGGAGGCTCTCGCCGCGATAGCCCGACGAGTCGGTGCTGGTGACGGTCAGGGTCGGCGTGGTCTTCTGGGGATCCGGTGGGCGCCGCGCACCCGCCGAGCCCGGGCCCGGCGTGTCGGGCGCGCCCGGCGCCGGCGCGGAATCCGAGCCCGCGCCGCTGCCGAGCAGCGAGCCGTAGTCGCCGCTCGCGCCCTGGCCCGGCCCGAGCGCCTTCTTGCGATCGCTCAGCTGCGACCCGGTGAGGCCGCGGATGTCGCCCTCGAGCTGGGTGTAGCCGTCCTTGTAGGCATCGGGCTTGGCGAACGGATCCTCGGCGCGCGGCCGGTGGAGCTGCTTGCCATCGGCGCCGGTCACGTCCAGCTGCATCGCCGCGCCGCCGAGATCGATGCGCTGCCAGCCGCGCGCGGGGAACCAGACCTCGGCGAAGGCGTGGGCCTCGTTCTGGACGTAGCGGGTCGGCAGGCCCAGCGCGTTGGCGGTGATCATGAACGCGAACGAGCGGTGCCGGCAGACGCCGGCCTGGCTGCGGAACAGATCGCGGTAGATGTCGCCCGTGGCCGGGGGCGGATCCTTGGCCGCGAAGCCGCGGAAGTAGTAGACGAGCTTGTTGAACGCGTCGGGCAGCGGCGTGCGCTCGTTGATGCCGAGCTCGGCGAGCGAGCGCTTCGCATCGTCCTCGACCGCCTTCGGCAGCGCCGGCACCAGATCCGGCGGCGCGAGCCGCTTCACCAGCGCCGGGGTGTACGGCTGGTCGGTCGGCAGCTGCGGTGCGAAGTAGCCCGCGTCGGCGTCGACCAGGAACACCAGGCGATGCGCGCCGTGGGCCCCGGCGTCGTCGGTGCGGACGTAGAAGTTGTCGGCGCCGTCCTTGGAGAAGGTGAGCTGGCGCGGCGGCTCGGTCTCGTACGACAGGATCCGCATGTCGGGCGCCACCGACGGCAGCGCGACATCGACGCCGGGCTCGAGCTGGACCGCGAGCGAGCCCCAGAACCGATCGCGGTTGCGATCGGTGTTGCCGCCGACCGGCAGCTCGACCAGCGCGGTGCGCGCGATCACCAGGGTCTGGTCGTCGCGCACGCCGTCGAAGGCGCTCATGCGCTTCCACGGCAGGACGTCGGGGTTGAAGACGCTGACGTAGTGCAGCGTGCCGTCCGCGCCGGTGTTGAGGTCCGGCCGGGTCTGGGTGGCGCGATCGGCGGAGAACCCGCCGGTCCCCATGACCGGCTCATCGGGGCTCGGCTTGTCCATCGACGGCTCGGGCAGGAGCTTGTCGCCCGAGGCGAAGCCCGCCGGGTTGAGCCCCGCCCGGGGCGTGTCGCCGACCAGCGGCGAGTCCCCGCTATCGGGCGCCGGGACGTCCTCGTGGAGGACGGGCCGTGACGCCGCCTGGGCCCAGGCCAGCGCGCCGACCGCGAGCACGGCGGCGCCGACCGCGAACGTGAGCCGCTTCGATGGTTGCACGCGCGTCATGGTCGCCTCCCCGATTCTACGGGTCGGACACCGCGACGCCAGCCGCGATTGCATATGATGCGCACATGCTGCGGCCGTGGGCGCGCCGGGTTCGCCCCGACCAGCTCCCGCTCGTCGATCGCGCGGTCGCGATCCTGGTGCTCGCCAACGCCGCCGCCGCGATGGCCGGGGTCGGCGCCGATGCGCTGTTCCTGGTCCACGTCGGGTCGCGGTACCTGGGCTGGGCGCTGGCCGGCTCGAGCCTGCTGGTGGTGGCGGTGCTCGCGATGGTCGGCGGCGCGACCGACCGGCGGTCGCGCAGCGCGGTCCTGACCGCGGTCGCCGCGTTCGGCGCGGTCGCCGCGGCGATCGTCGCCGCGCTCGCGGTCGTCGCGCCAGCGGTCGCGGGCGCGATCGCGGTCGTGCTGCTCAAGCAGATCCAGACCGCCGTCGATCTGGTCGTGTGGGTCGTGCTCGCCGAGCGCTTCGACGCCCGCCAGAGCGCCCGGCTGGTGCCGGTGTGGGCCGCGGCGGCAGGCGTCGGCTCGGCCCTCGGCGGGCTGGTCGCCGTGCCGCTCGCGAACCTCGGCGGGCCGGCCGCGGAGCTGGTGGCGGCCGCGATCTGCTGGTCGGTGGTGGCGCTGGTCCGCATCGGCGATGGCGGGCGGCTGGGCGCGGTGACCCGCGCGCGCGTGGGCTGGGCCGACGGCGCGCGCGCGGTCGCGCGCTATCCGCTCGCGCGCCGGCTCGCCGTCCTGGTCGCCGCCGCCGGCGGCTTCGCGTCGCTGGCGTTCTACGTGCTCGGCGCGACCGCGGCGCGCGAGATCACCAACGCCGACGAGCTCGCCGGGTTCCTCGGCGGCTTTCGCAGCATCGTCCAGGTCGTGACGCTGCTGGTGCAGGTCACGGTCGCGCCGCGCCTGCTCGCGCGCGTGGGCGTCGCGGGCTCGCTCCTGATCGCGCCGATCGCCGCGGTGCTGGTCGGCGCCGGCGAGGCGATGCTGGGCACGCTGGTGTTCGCCGCGCTGCTGCAGGGCCAGGCGCGCCTGCTCGACGCCGCGATCGAGACCCCCGCGGAGAAGCTGGCGCAGAACCTCCTGCCGGTGACGGTGCGCGGGCGCATCGCCGGCTTCCTCGACGGGGCGGCGAAGCGGATGGGCGCGGTGATCGGCGGCGTGCTCGCGGCGGTGCTGGCCGGCACGCCGACGGCGCTGGCGATCGTGACGCTCGCGGTCGCCGGCACGTGGCTCGCCGGCGCGCTGGCGCTGCGTCGCCGCCTGCCCGCGCTCGCGGTCGCCGCGCTGACCGCTGCGCCGCCGCGGCCCGAGCGCGACGTCGACGGGGACGACGACGAGGCGCTCGCGGTCGCCTCGGACGCCGTCGTCACCGGCCTGATCGACGAGCTCGGCGGCGACGAGGCCGCGCGCGCCGCCGAGATCCTCGCGCGCCTGCACGCGCGCGGGCGCATCGACGCGATCGGCCCGCTCGCGGCCGCTGCGATCGCGGCTCCGCCATCGCAGCGGCGCGGGGTCGTGGCCGCGCTCGCGCTCGCCACCGAGGCGCGCGTGCCGGATCGGCCGGGCGCGGTGCGCGCGATCGCGCGTGCGCTCGGGACGCCGGCCGAGGTCGCGGCCGATCCCGGCGAGCTCGCGGCGCGCCGCGAGGCGCTGGTCCGTGCCCTCGGCGTGGTCGCCGATCGCGACGACGCCGCGGCGCTCGCCGCGCTCGCGGCGGTCGCGGCCGCCGATCCGCCCGCGCCGGTCGCGATCGCCGCGGCGATCGCGCGGGCCCGGGTGCGCGGCGACGTCGACGAGCTCGATCGCGTGATCGACGACGCCCTCGACGACGACGCGGCGGATGCGCGGATGGCGGGCGCGCGCGATCTGCGCGTCGAGGTGGTCGGCGCGACCGCGCGGCCGCGGGTGATCGATCGCGGTCACCGCCTGGTGCGCGTGGTGCGGCGGCCGCGCCGCTTCGATGACGAGACGCGGGCGCTCGCGCTGCTGGCGCTGGCCCGCGCGCTGCGCACCCACGCGGATGGGCCGCGCAAGGCCGAGCACGTCTTGCTCGACGCCGAGGTGACCGCGCTGGCGCGCGAGCTCGCCGATCGCCGCGAGCCCGAGTCCAAGGCGCCGGCCCCGGTGGCAGCGGCCGCGCTGCGGGTGCTGGCGACCGCGCCGGACCCGGCTGACCCCGAGACCGCGCGGCTGTTCGCGGCCGCGCTCGGCGATCCCGACGACGACGTCCGCGACGCCGGCGAGGCCGGCCTGGCGCGGCTCGGCGCCGCGGCGATCGGGCACCTCGTGACGATCGCCGACTTCGGCCGGCGCGCCGCGCGCGATCGCGCGGTCGCGCTGCTCGGCGCGCTGCCGGTCACCGGCGCCGAGCTCGATCGCCTGCTCGAGGCCGAGCTCGACGCGCTCGATCGCACGTGCGCCCATCTCGGGCTGCTCGCGGAGCTCGGCGGCGGCGCGGTCGGCCGTCGGCTCGACGAGCGCGCCCGCGAGATCGCGCACACGGTGCTGCTGCTGTGCGCGGCGCGGCTGCGCTCGCGGCCGATCGCGGAGGCGGCGCGGGTGTTCGCGCGCGCCCCCGACGCCGCGATCCGCGCGCGGGCGCTCGCGGTCATCGACGCCGCGCTGCCGCGCGCGCTGGTCGGGCGCCTGGTCCACGCCATCGATGATCTCCCGGCCGCCGAGCGCGGCCAGGCCGCGGCCGAGCGCCTCGGCGACGCCGCGCCCGATCGCGATCAGGCGATCCGCGCCGAGCTCGCCGGCGGTGATCGCCTGGCCCGCGCGCTGGTGCTGCACGCGCTCGACGCCGACGACCGCGCGACCCACCGCGAGGCGATCGCGGCGGCGGCGACCCAGGCCGCGGCGGCCGCCAACCCGCTCGCGCTGCTGCGCCGGATCAACGATGCTACCGACCTCGGAGAGCGCGACGTGCCCACCCGTGTCGAGACGATGCTGATCCTCGGCGATCTGCCGCTGCTGGCGCAGCTGACGGCGCGGCAGCTCGCGGACCTCGCGGCGCCGGCGGTGTGGCGCAGCGCGCGCGCCGGCGATGTCGTGATCGCGGCCGGCGAGCCGCTCGACGCGCTGGTCGTGGTCGCCGACGGCGAGCTGGCGATGGGCGCGAGCCGGTTCGGCCGCGGCCAGGCCATCGACGAGCTCGCGTGGTTCGCGCCGGCGTCGATCCCCGACGCGGTCGTCGCGACCCGGGCGACGCGCTTCGTGCGCATCGAGCGCCTCGACTTCGACGAGCTGGTCGACGACGTGCCCGGGCTGGCGGCCGCGGTCTGCCGCGTGCTCGGCGGTCGCGCGCGCGCCGCGCGGTGAGCGCGGCGCGGGGCGTCGCCGCGGCGTCACGCCCGCTTGCGGACATGCCGAGGGTCGATATGCTGCGGGCTCTACGGTCGTGAGCTGCATTCTCGATGCCGCGGACGAGCGCGCGCTGGATCCGTGCTCGTCGCTCCTCCGCACCCAACGCGCGATCTTCTCCCCGCCCACGCCCGGGCCGTGACCCGCGCCGCATCCGCGCTTTTGGCGCGGCGATGCGTGCATTCCCGGGGGCCTGGAGCGAACATCCGCCGCGATGCTGCGGACGATGTTGCTGTGTGTCGCGATCTCGAGTGTGCTCGGTGCCGGATGCGAGCTGACGCCGGGCAAGAAGCCCGCGCCGGGTAGCGCGGCGGCTCCGGTCGCGGCGGCGAACCCCACGCCCACGCCCACGCCCGAAGCGGCGGCGCCGACCCCGCCGACGCCACCGAGCGCCCCGACGCCCACGCCGCCGCCGGCCGCGCCGCCCGCGGATGGC
>JAIOQA010000246.1 GCA_021413675.1 Deltaproteobacteria bacterium
GGTGCTGGCGGCGATCGCGGCGGGCGCGGCGGCGTGCGCGGCGGCGTGGCTGCCGGCGCTCCTGCACCGCGCCGGGGAGGTCGCGGCCGCGGGCGCGATCGCGCCGACCTCGACCGAGCTGCTGGGCTGGCTCGCGCCCGCGGGCGCGGCGCGCTTCCACCTCGGCGGCGTGTGGCTGGCGCTGGCGGCGATCGCCGTGCTCGGCCGGCCGCGCCGCACCGGGCCGATCGCGATCGTCGCGCTCGCGTTCGCGGCGCTGGCGTTCGGGCCGGCGGTGACCGCCGCGGATCCGGCGGTGCACCTCGCCGCGGCGTCGATCGCGATCGTCGGCATCGGCGCCGGCGGGTTGATCCGCGTGTGGCGCGAGCGCCCGGGCGCGGCGCTGGCAGCGCTGGGCGCGGCGGCGGTCGTGATCGCCGCGGCGCTGTCGGCGCGGCACGTGGCGGTCGCGGCCTCGATCGGCGAGCTGATCGCGGTCGCCGCGCTGCTGGTCCCCGCGGATGGCGCGCGCGCCGCGGGCCTCGCGGTGATCGCGGCGCTGGCGCTGTGCGGCCCGGGCCTGCTCGCCGGCCGCGACGCCGCGCCGCTGGTCAGCCGCGGCGCGCTGCTCGAGCGTCCGATGCTCGCGCCGCCGCCCGGCGCGCGGGTGTATCGCCCGCCGACGATGGACACCGACACCGCGGGCCCGCCCGGACGCGCGGTCCGCATCGAGCGCGACGCGCTGCTCGCCGGCGACACGCGCGGCGCCCCCGGTGATCACGATGATCCGATCGAGCGCGCGCGCGACGATCACGCGACCCTCGCCGGCGACGTCGCCGCGCGCTTCGGCGCCGCCAGCGCGCAGACCGCGGATCCCGGCCGGCAGGCCAGCGAGGACGCGGTCTGGCGCGACGCGGGCATCGCCGGCGGTCGGCTGTTCGATCGCTACGCGATCGCGTGGGCGATCCTGCCGACCAGCGTGGTCATGGCGCAGCAGGAGACGCCGACGGCGAGCCGCGGCCGCTGGGCGCTCGCCGAGCAGCACCCGGCGCGCAGCCGCGCGTTCGTCGCGGCCCGGACCCGCGGTGCGCGCTCGCCCGCCGCCGAGCGCGCGCTGACCTTCGCGCCGCCCGACGAGCGCCCGACGCCGCTGGACACCGTCGTGATCGCCGGCGCCGCTGACGACGCGGTCCCGCCGACGCCGCTCACGCCCTGCGCGATCGCCAGCCCGGTTCCCGAGCAGGTCGAGGTCACGTGCCCGGACGGCCCCGCGGGCTGGGCCGTCATCACCGACGCGTGGGCGCCGGGCTGGTCGGTCACCGTCGATGGCGCCGACGCCGAGGTCGCGCGCGCCGACGCGCTGGTGCGCGCGGTCCGGGTCGGGCCCGGCGCGCACGCGATCGTGTGGTGCTACCGGACGCCCGGGTTGCGCGCGGCGCTCCTGGTCAGCGGGCTGGCCTGGCTGCACCTCGCGTTCGGCGCGTGGCTGGTGCGCCGTCGCCGCCGCCCCAAGGTGCTATGACCGCGATCATGGATCGCGACTCCGTCCTCGCCGCGGCGCTGACCGCGGCCGATGCCCGCGGCGCCGAGCGGCTCGCGCTGCTCGAGCGCTGGGTGCGCATCAACTCGTACACCGCCAACCGCGCCGGCTGCGACGCGGTCGCCGAGGAGCTGATCGCGGCGTTCGCGCTGCCTGGGCTGCGGCTCGAGCGGCGCGCGGGGCAGGGCACCGGCGATCACCTCGCGTGGTTCACGCCGGCGTGGGACGCGCCCGGCGCGCGCCGCGTGGTGCTGATCGGCCACCACGACACGGTCTTCCCGCCCGGCACCTTCGAGGTCTGGGAGCCGCACGGCGACCGCCTGCGCGGCCCCGGCGTGCTCGACATGAAGGGCGGCCTCGCGGTGATCCGCACGGCGCTGGCCGCGCTCGCCGACGCCGGCGCGCTCGCCGACGTCCCGCTCGCGGTGGTGTCGGTCGCCGACGAGGAGACCGGCTCCGAGGACTCGCGGCCGTGGCTCGAGGAGCTCGCGCGCGGCGCGGCCGCGGCGCTCGTGTTCGAGGCCGGGCGGGTGACCGACGCGCTGGTAACCGAGCGCAAGGGCACCGGCAAGCTGCGGGTCCGCGCGATCGGCAAGGCCGCGCACGCCGGCAACGATCTGGCGTCGGGCATCAACGCGATCTGGGCGCTCGCGCGCTTCATCGACGTCGCGCAGCGCGCGCCCGAGGTCGACACCGGCGCGACCGTCAACGTCGGGCTGGTCCGCGGCGGCTCGAGCGCCAACACCGTGCCGGCCGAGGCCGAGTGCGAGATCGATCTGCGCTTTGTCCGGGGACCGGACGGCCTGGCGCTGCTCGACGCGCTCGACCACGCCGCGCTCGCGATCGGCGACGAGACCGGCGCGCGGTTCGTGCTCGAGGGCGGCATCCGCCGCATGCCGATGGAGGGCTCGAGCGCCGCGACCGCGCTGGCGGTGCGCTACGGCGGGTGCGCGCGCGCCGAGGGCCTGGGCGACGGCCTCGCGCCGCTGCAGGGCGGCGGCTCCGACGGCAACACCGTGAGCGCGGTCGGCGTGGCGGCGATCGACGCGCTCGGGCCGCGCGGCAAGGGCTTCCACACCCACGACGAGTACATCGAGGTCGCGACGCTGGGATCGCGGACCCGCGCGCTGGTCCGCTTCCTCGTCGGCTGGTAGCGCGGGCGCGCGGCGGATCGATGGTATCGTGCGCGCGTGCGCGATCGCGACGAGTGGATGCGACGGCTCGGGCCGCTCTACCCGGCGATGCTCGCGGTGCGGCGCACGACGATCGTGCGGGCCCCGGGCCTGGGCGCGATCGCCGATGACCTCGCGCGCTCCGCGCCGTGGATGGTCGCGCTCGGCGCGCTCACTGGCTTCGTCGGCTACGCCGGCGCGTGGCTGGCCGCGCGCTGGGGCGCGTCCCCGCTGCTCGCCGCCGGGCTGGCGCTCGCCGGCATCCTGATCGCCGGCGGCGCGGTCGTCGAGAGCGAGGCCGCGCGCTGGGCCGAGCGCCGGGCCGGCAAGAGCGGCGCGGTGGTCGCGGCCACGACCGCGCTGGTCCGCTTCGCGGCGCTGGCGCAGGTGCCGGCTGGCCGCTGGCTGTCGGCGCTCGTGATGTCCGAGCTGATCGCGCGCTGGGCCGCGCTGCTCTTGCAGCGGCTCGGCGATCCGATCCTCGACGACGCCGATCGGCCCGGCTTCGCGGTCGGCGAGGTCTCGTGGGGCGTGGTCGGCGCGGTCTCGCTCGGC
>JAIOQA010000247.1 GCA_021413675.1 Deltaproteobacteria bacterium
ATGGTCGGCAAGCCGGTGGTCGTGCTCGCGGTCGTGTACCAGCACTCGCCGTTCTGCTTCGTGACCCGCGACCCCACGATCAACAACCCGGCGAGCCTGCTCGACCGCACCGTGATGATGGCCGACGAACAGGGCGTGCCCGAGCTGATGGCGATGATGGCGCGCGAGGGGCTGCCGCGCGATCGCATCCACTTCGTCACCGACTGGCACCCCGAGCAGCTGCGCACGGGCCAGATCGACGCGGTGGCGGCGTACACGACCGACCAGTTCGAGGTGATCTGGCCGGGGCTCCGCCTCGGGACGCTGCGCCCCGCCGAGTACGGCGTCGACTTCTACGGCGATGCGCTCTTCACGTCGGAGGCCGAGATCGCGGAGCACCCCGACACCGTGCGCAAGTTCCGCGCGGCGAGCCTGCGCGGCTGGGAGTACGCGTTCGCGCATCCGGACGAGCTGATCGATCACATCCTGACCTTGCCGGGTGTGGCCGAGCGCGGCGTGACGCGCGCGTTCCTCGACCACGAGGTCGCGGAGATGCGCAAGCTGATCCTCCCCGACCTGGTCGACGTCGGGCACGTCAACCCGGCGCGGTTCCAGCGCATGGCGGAGATCTACAACGAGCTCGGCCTGCACACGGGTCCGTACACGCTCGACGGCTTCTTCTACGACGACGTGCAGGGCGCGGCGCGCTGGCCGCGCTGGCTGGCCGCGGCGCTCGGCGCGCTGATGCTGCTGTTCGCGCTCGCCGCGGCGTGGGCGTGGCAGCTCCGCCGCGCGGTCCGCGTGCGGACCCGCGAGCTCGCGCGGGAGAACGATCGCCGGCGGATCGCCGAGGCCGACCTGCAGGCGTCGCACGCCGAGCTCGAGCATCGCGTGCTGGCCCGCACCACCGAGCTCGACCACGCGCTCGCGCAGATGGAGGCGTTCTCGTACTCGGTCTCGCACGACCTGCGCGCGCCGCTGCGCGCGATCGACGGTCTGCTGCGGATCATCGACGAGGACTACGGCGCCACGCTGTCCACGGACGCGCGCCCGCTGCTCACCCGCGTCCAGGGCGCGGCGCGCCAGATGGGGCAGCTGATCGACGACCTGCTCGAGCTGTCCCGGATGGGGCGGCAGCCCCTGACCCGGGCGCCGATCGACATGCGGGCGATGATCGCGGCGGTCTACGCCGACCTCGCGCCGCAGCGCGAAGGCCGCACGATCGAGCTCGTCGTCGGCGAGCTCCCGCCATGCCAGGCCGATCCGGTGCTGCTGCGCCAGGTCCTGGTCAACCTGCTGTCGAACGCGATCAAGTTCACGCGCAAGCGGGCCGACGCACGGATCGAGGTCACCGCCGAGAGCACCGCGACCGAGCTGATCTACCGGGTCGCGGACAACGGCGCGGGCTTCGAGATGGAGTACGCGAGCAAGCTCTTCAACGTGTTCGAGCGGATGCATCCCGCGTCGCAGTTCGAGGGCACGGGCGTCGGGCTGGCGATCGTCAAGAACGTGGTGACCCGCCACGGCGGTCGGGTCGGCGCCACGGCCGCGCTCGACGCCGGCGCGACGATCTGGTTCGCGTTGCCGCGGCCCGCGCACGGCGACTGACGGGTCGGGCGCCGGCGCGAGCGCTACGCGCGGGTCGCGATCACGTCGAGCACGACCGCGCCGCCCGCGTGCTTCGCGAGCTTGGGCACCGCCGCGAGCAGCGCGCCCTCGGACCGGTGCTCGACCAGCGCCGTCACCGCGAAGCCCGCCGCGGTCAGCGCGGCGGCGAGCGCGGCCGGCGGGTGCGCGGCGCTGGTGAACCGCACCTCGCCATCGTCGAGCTTGAAGTGCGCGACCGTGCCGGCCGCGACCCGATCGGCGTGGATCTCGACGATCCGCGCGTGGCCGCCGGGCGCGACGATGCGCGCGAGCTCGGCGCACAGCGGCGCGAGCGCCGCGACGTGCTCGAGCACCAGCACGATCAGCGCGACGTCGGCCCCGCGATCGGCGACCGGCAGGCCGGCGCCGAGCTCGGCCAGCGCGAATTCGACGCGCGGATCCGCGGCCTCGGGCCGCTGCCGCGCGACCGCGAGCATGCCCGGCGATCCGTCGACGCCGAGGTACGACCGCGGCGCACCGGTGAGCACGCGGCCGACGTTGCGGCCGGTGCCGCAGCCGAGCTCGACGACGCGCGCGTCGCGGACCGCGAGCGGCGCGTGGTCCATGACCCACGCGGTCGCGGCGACCATGGGGTTCTCGTGGTGATCGTAGGTCTGGGCCCAGCGATCGTAGTCGCGCAGGGTGGCCGTGGGCTCGGGCCCATCGAGGTCGTTCGACACGGGTGTCTCCGTCGCGGCCGGTCCACCTGCGCCGCTGCCAGGAGCACTTTGCGTCCGCCAGACGTGCTGCGTTGGTAGCACGACCTCGGCGCCGGAGGCCAGTCAGCGTCCGGGCGCTACTCGACCTCGCGGTCGCCGGATGCCACGACCGGACGCGCGTTGTTCGGGTAGTGCTTGCGTAGCAGCGCGAGGTGCGCCGGCGACTCCGACATCGTCCGCCGCATCACGTTCCAGACCACGCCCTCGGAGCACGGCGGCGTCGTGAGCGAGCCCTCGTAGCGATAGACGTTGCGGTTCGCGGGCAGGAGCGTGCTCGGGTCGAACTTCGACGCGAGCGTCTTCTCCTGGTTCTGCTTCGACGGCCACTTCTTCCAGACCGCGTCGAGCACCGGCGACGGCGTCCCTTCGTCGAACAGCACGCCGATCACCGCGAGCTTGCCCTTGTCGTCCTTGTGGACCAGATGGACCTCGAGCGCGTAGCGATCGCCCGCGAGCGTGTGCTCGCTCGGCGTGTGGACGTGGAACTGCACGAGCTCGTAGCGGTGGCCATCGATCGTGATGCCCGAGCCAGGCGCGACGTTGACCTGCAGCGTGTGGCCGTTGTCGACGACGGTGGCCTTGCCCGGGTGGTAGTCGAACTCGATCGCCGAGGCGTTGGACTTGTGCGGCATGATGTCGATCGGCGACTGCGCCTTGCCGACCCCGCAGGTCTTCCACTCGTCCTCGAGCTTGCCCCACGTGGCGGGCCCGGTGTCGCCCTCGTAGCTCCAGTGCGGCACGTGCGGCGGCCCCGGCGGCGCCTCGGCCACCTCGGCCCTGGGCTTGGCCTTCGCCTTGGGTTTCGGTGCCGGCTTCTCGGCATCGGCCTCGGGCGCGTCGGCGTCAGCCTCGGGCTCGGCCTCGGCGTCGGCATGCTCGTCCTTCGGCGCCTCGGCGTCGTCCGCGGCGGGCTCCTCGGCGTCGGCCTTCTCGCCCTTCTCCGCCTTCTCGCCCTTCGCGGCCTTGGCGCCCTTGGCCTTGGGCTTGGCCTTCGGCTCGGGCTTCACGATCGCCTCGAGCTCGGCGACACGCTTGTCGAGCGCTTCGATCTTGTCGGGTGCGCCGACGATGCCGCAGCCCGCGATCAGGCTCGCGATCATCACACCCCGCAGCACGGGAACTCGCATGCAACGATCTATCGACCGTCCCGGCGAGGGCTGTAGGCCGACGTGTAGGCGCAGCTGCGCGTCAGGTGCGGCGCGCCCGCATCTCGTCGCGGATCGCGGCCTTCGCCGCCGCAGGCAGGGCCGCGATCGCCGGGATCATCACGGCCTCCTCGCGCCCGAGGTGGCGCGCGAAGATCGCGGCGAGGGTCGCGACGGTCTCCTCGAGCGCGCGCCGCGCGTGCGCGCGCTCACCCGGGCGGTCGGCGAGCTGATCGGCGATCGCGATCAGCGCGGCGATCGGCGCGGCCAGCTCGGCGTGCTCGCGGGCGATCGCGGCCAGGGTCTCGGCGACCTCGCCGCCGACGCCGGCCAGCCGCGGCGCGATCGACCGGTCCTCGTCGGCCTCGTGGAGCGGCAGCGCGACCCGGAAGTAGCGCGCGACCGCCGCCGCGGTCGCGGCGACGTCGGCGTCGCTGGCCGGGGCGTCGCTCGCCAGCCGCGCGGCCGCGGCCACGAACCCGCGGATCCGCTCGTGACACGCGAGGATCAGCGCGCCGGGCTCGTCACTCTCGTCGCGGCGGCCGAGGGTCTGCATCTCGCTCGTATAGCACCTGCACCGCCGCTGCCATCGCCCGGCTCGCCGTGGTGTAGTGACGCGCGATGCGCTCCTCGCTGGACGACCTGCGCTACCTCGAGGCCGTCGATCGCCTCGGCTCCGCCTCCGCCGCCGGCCGCGATCTCGGGGTCGCGCCGTCGACGGTCTACCGGCGGATCGCGACCCTCGAGCGCGACGTCGGCTTCGCGTGCCTGGCGCGGACCCGCGGCATCACGCCCGCGGGCCGCGAGCTGGCCGCGCTCGCGCGCACGACCACTGTGACGCTGGCCGAGATCGCGCGGCGCGCGCGCGCCCACCGCGACGAGCTCACCGGCACGATCACGCTGACCACGATCGACGGCTTCGCGCCGATGCTGGTCCGGCCGATCGCCGCGCTCGCGACGACGTATCCGCAGCTGCGCGTCGACGTGCACGTCTCCGACAGCGGGCTGTCGCTGCGCCGCCAGGAGGCTGACATCGGGCTCGCCCTGCTCGCGTCCCCGCCGCCCGTGCTGGTCGGGCGGCGATTGTTCCCGGTGCCGTTCGGCGTGTTCGGCACCCGCGCGGTCACCGCCGATCCCGAGCGCGCCCGCTGGGTCGTGCTCGGCGCGCCGAGCCACACCTCGTGGCTCGGCCGCTGGGAGCGCGCCCACGTGCCGCGCGAGCGGATCGCCCTGGCCACGCCGTCGCGCCGGCTGCTGGTCGATCTGATCGGCGCGGGCGTCGGGCTCGGCCTGATGGCGACGCGGCTCGCGGTCGACCGCCCGGATCTGATCGAGGTCCGCAGCTACCGCGCCGCGGCCGCGCCGCTGACCGTGTCGGCCTGGCTCCTGACCCACCCCGACCGGCGCAAGGACGCGCGGGTGCAGCTGGTGATGAAGGAGCTGGCGCGGCACCTCACGTCCTGAGACTCGCACTTCTGCAACGGTGACTCGCATCTATGCGAGTCCGCGGGCGCGCCGGTTCTGGCAGGCTGCCCGGCGCATGACCAAGCAGATCAAGATCCACGACGGGGTCGTCGGCGCGCTGGTGCTGGCCTCGGTCGCGCTCGGCTGGTTCGTCGACCCGCGCTGGCTCGCGCTCACCGCGCTGACCGCGCTCGTCATGATCTCGAGCGCGTTCACCGGCTTCTGCCCGGTCCACTACACCGTCGGAAAGGTCGTGAAGCCATGACCGCCCGCGCCGCGATCACCGCGCCCACCTGCGGAGGCCACCCATGGGCGGCGTGATGATGGGGCTGACCGTGTTCATGCTGGCGCCGGTCGCGCTGGTCGCCTGGTACTACGCGCGCCACAAGCCCGCGGTCGCGCGCCGCCTCCAGGAGCAGACCTGGAAGCCGCTCGCCGATCGCCTGGGGGCGCGGTGGATCCCGTCGCCCGGCGGCTCGACCCACCACATGTTCACCGTGACCGCGGGCGCGACCCAGGTGACCGCGCTGGTGTTCCATCGGATCGCGGTCGATCCGGCGGTCGCGCACGAGGTCGGGCGCGGCGATCCCGGCGGCTGGCGCACCTTCGTGCAGGCCTCGGTCGTCGGCGGCGTCGCGCCCGCGGCGCTGATCACGCCGCGCTATCGCGCCGGCGGCGCGCCGATCGGGGACGCCGCGTTCCAGCAGGCGCACGTCACCCGGCCGCTCCGCGGCACGCCGCCCGAGGCGATCGCCGCGCGGCTCACGCCCTCGGTCGCCCACGCGTTCGCCGTGCTCGGCCAGCGCTACGGCGCGCTGGTCGCGGGCCCGCGGTTCGTGAGCCTGCTGCTGCCTGGCGTGTGCAGCGATCCGCAGCTGCTCGAGGCCGCGATCCACGTCGTCGGCATGTTCGCGCAACCGGACGCGCGGCTCGCGGCCGCCTGATCGCCCATCACCGCGCGTCCGACTACGCGCTCGGGTAGGATGCCGCCGCAATGCGCGCAGCGGTCCGAGCCACGCACGGTGCGATCGCGACGATCGCGCTCGCGCTCGCCGCCGCGGGTCCGGCGCGCGCCGACGATGCCGCGCCGCCCGCGACGCCCGCGCCCGTCGCGCCCGTCGCGCCCGTCGCGCCCGAGC